>DASSSU010000001.1:0-3952 GCA_035708305.1 Minisyncoccota bacterium
AAAAACAAAAACCGCTTATAAGCGGTTTTTGTTTTTGTGTTCGGTCTATCGATCGTCTTCCTCTTCGTCATCAAAGGAAAAATCTTCGTCCTCTTCCTCACTATCTTCATCTTCAAGATATCCAAGATCTGTATCTTCCATATCGTCTTCCGAATCGGAAAAATCTTCGTCCTCTTCCTCATCCTCAAACGGGTCCAAATCCATCACCTCGTCTTCATCATCTTCCGACATGCTGACATTCATAAGTGCGCCCCGGCTTTCGCCCAGCGAAAGTGTGAAAGGGAAAAAACGCAATGTCGTCTCCATACAAAAATATTATAAAAATTATTTTTTTAATTTTCGGGGAATCCCGACTTTCGAACCCCTAAAATGTACAAAAATAAAATCCTCTTGGCAAGTGTTTTGGTGTGTAAAAAGAGAAAATTTTGGAAATGGATTTTTCAGGCCTCAAAATTGGTTTTTCCGATAAGCAAAATGTGTGAGTCCGACCGCAATTGCATCGTACTCGTCGTCGTATTTTATGGGTTTGGGGACACTGATGAGCTTCGGAATCAGGGCAACTATCTGTTTTTTGTCGGCCCGTCCATCGCCCGTGATGGCGGTTTTGATCTGAAGCGGGGTGTATTCAAAAATTTCAAGTCCGAGCTTCTTTGCCTGAAACAGTACGGCCCCGCGGGATTCGGAGACTTTCATGGCCGTTTTCTGGTTGGAGTGAAAAAAAAGGGTTTCGGCAGAAAATTCTTCTGGATGGTAGGTTTGAATAACGCGTTCGATTTCATTTCCCAAAAGCAAAAGCCTTTCGTAGAAAGGAATTTTTGCGGAAGTTTGAAAACAATCTGAATACACATATATCTCTTTTCCGTTTTGACCTTTTTCAAGAACGGCAATGCCCAGTCGTTCATATCCCGGATCAACAGCGAGAATTTTCATGAAATTAGATTTCCTCTTCCTCGTTTACGTTGCTGTAGACTCCTTGGATATCATCAAGATCTTCAAGTGTTTCAATGAGTTTTTCCAATACTTCCAAATCATTTTCTGAAACAGGAATCGTGCTATTTGCTTTCCAATCACTGCCAATTTTTTCAAAATTCCAAATAGCGGCGCCTGATCCTGCAAGGGCTGTGCCGTGTTTCGTGAGGGCGTGTTTCACTTCTTGGGCTGTGCGATTTTTGTTGTCGGTTAGGCCGGTGACAATAAGAGCGACACCGCCTGGTCCGTATGCTTCATAGAGCACTTCTTCCATGTTTCCGGCGTCTGCACCTGCACCTTTTTTGATCGCACGATCGATGTTGTCTGCTGGCATGTTCATTTCCTTGGCTTTTTCCACTGCAGCACGAACACCCGGAGCGCTTGCATCGCCGCCCGCTTTTTTGGATTCCTGCGTAATGAGAAGGGAGAGTTTTCCAAAAATTTTGCTTTTTTCAGCGTCACTTGCCGCTTTTTTGTGTTTGATTTTTGACCATTTGTTGTGTCCGGACATAAAAACGATAAAATTAAGTATTACCTTAAGGATAATGAATTTTTATATGTGAATCAAGTCTTCTTCATACAAGTTTGTGAAAGAACATTCTTTTTTCGTGAAGCCCACAAACTTCAAAAAGAATGTTCTTTCACAAACACTGGAGTCACTTCGTTTATAAGAGCTTCTCTTGATTTGGAAAAGATGGAGGAAGATCAAACCCCAAGTGCTCGTAGGCGGACTTGGTAGCAATACGGCCGCGTGGGGTGCGTTCCAAAAGTCCGAGTTGGATCAGGTAGGGTTCATGTACATCTTCGATCGTATCATCTTCTTCGGAGAGAGAAATGGCGAGAGTGCCGAGCCCCACCGGCCCACCGCCGAATTTTTCGATCAAGGTTTCAAGAATTTTGCGATCGTGCGCGGAGAGGCCGAGGTGGTCGATTTCAAGCATGGCGATGGCTTGTTCCACGGCCTTTTGGTCAAAAGATTTTTTCTCCACCTGGACGAAATCGCGACAGCGTTTCAGGAGGAAGTTCGCGGTTCGCGGCGTGAAACGGCTTCGTTCGGAAATAGCCCGAAGAGCCGAACTCTCAGGCTGAATGTTCAAAATCTGAGCACTTCGGGAAAGAATCCGCTGAATCTCTTCAGGAGTGTAAAATTCCAAGCGAAATACACCGCCGGAAAAACGTGATCGAAGCGGAGAAGAGAGAAGCGCGATTCGGGTGGTTGCCGCTACGAGCGTGAAAGGCGGAAGTTCCAGCTGAAGCGTGCGGGCGGAGGGTCCTTTACCGATAACGATGTCGAGTACGCCCGATTCCATAGCAGGGTAGAGAACCTCTTCGATCGTTTTATTGAGCCGGTGAATCTCATCAATGAAGAGCACGTCTCCTGGCGAAAGGTTGGTGAGAATAGACGCGAGATCGCCGACGCGTTCAATAGCTGGTCCGGAGGTGATCTTTATTTGAGAGCCGAGTTCGTGCGCTACAAGATACGATAGCGTAGTTTTTCCCAGTCCTGGCGGTCCGTAAAAGAGGATGTGTTCCGGTGACTGCCCGCGTTCTTTTGCCGCTTTCAGGAGAATCTCAAGATTTTTTTTGATCGTTTCCTGTCCGATGTAGTCATTCCATTCGCTTGGACGCAGTGCACGGTCCAGCAGGGATTCCTTTTCAATCCCTTGCTTCAGCGGAGCTTCTTGTGGAGATTTGCTTGACATAAAAAAATAGTATGCTATACTTGACTTACTTGTTTAATAAAACAAGTTTTCAAATACATCTGTCAAATAGCTGTACCTGTCCAAGCAACAAACCGCGTTATGGGTTCGCTTTGGAGGACGTTTTGGTTCCCATTTTTATGGATTTACGAAAACTATCCACTGAAGCGCACCTGGCTTTGAGTGATGAAACTTAATGTTAGCGGTTCGTTGCTTAGACGGATACAGCTTTTTTCTTTTTGTGTGACTTCTCCCACCAATATACTCCATTCTTTGTTCTTGACCACTTCCGAAGACAGAAGAAATGTGGGATAAAAATTTTTGAGTCTTTTTAATCCATGTGGAACAAATCTACCACGCGCTGAACCTCGTTCATGCTGGTAACTGCTTCAAGAATTTTTAAGACACCATCTTGGCTCATGGTCAGGAGGTTTTGGTCTTTGGCAGCAAGCATGATTTCGCGTTCGCTTGGGTTGTGCTGCAGTGCATCTTCGATTTTTTTGTCCATGAGAATTCCTTCGATCACTGGAACGCGTCCGGTGTAGCCGGTGTTGTTGCAGACTTGGCAACCCTTGGAGCGCCAAATTTTTCCATGATTTTTGGGACGATCGGTTGCGATTCCCGCGAGAATGCGGTCGATCACTTCGCGTTCTGGATCGGTCTGAACATCCTCTACTTTGCAAGCCTCGCAGAGTTTTCGTACGAGACGTTGGGCAAGTGCAAGGGTAAGAGCGGAGCTGATGATCTTTGGATTTACCCCTAGGTCCACCAAGCGCGGAATGGTTCCGGCGGCGTTGTTGGTGTGGAGGGTGGAAATAACCAAGTGACCGGTGAGGGCAGAGTTGATCGCCGTGCGGGCGGTCTCCAAGTCTCGGATTTCACCGATCATGATCACATCTGGGTCCTGACGAAGTGCGGACCGAAGTCCTTCAAGAAAAGTATATCCGCGTTTGGTGTCTACCTGTGTTTGGACGATTCCTTCCAGGTGGTATTCAATCGGGTTTTCGATTGTGATAATTTTCATTTCTGGAGTATAGATCTTGTTCAAGAAAGCATAGAGGGAGGTCGTCTTTCCGGACCCGGTTGGACCGGTGTTCAGAATAAGGCCGTTTGGTTTTTCAATTTCTCGGTTAATCACCTCAAAAAGCCGTTTGTTGATACCAAGTTCTTCGAGTGGAATGGAAATCATTTTCGGATCGAGAAGACGCATCACGACGGATTCGCCATAGGCGCCTGGAATGACCGAAGTACGAACGCCAATCTCGCGATCTTCAATAGCGAAG
>DASSSU010000002.1:0-17123 GCA_035708305.1 Minisyncoccota bacterium
CTGGCGGTTATTTCGCTGATATCTTTTGCGCTCTTTGCGAATTTCAGCCTGGGCCTTACGTTTGGTGATGTGGATGTGCTTTCGTTTACTATGTCGCTGGCGCTCATGATTTCCGGTCCGGGAAAAATTTCTTTTGCAGAACGTTGGTATCGAGAAGATCTGTTGGGAATTGATTCTCGCACAGAAACATTTCTTCTTAAATCAGAAACACCTGAGGTGTCCGAAAAAACTGAAACGGAAAAAACAAACACGGCAAAAACGCAAGAAAGGAAATCGGAAGGTCGTAAGGAATGAAATAGTTGAAAAGGAGATAAAGAGAAACAGAAAAAAACCAAAAAAAACTACAGACACAAATTGCGAACGCTGTAAATTCAGTATCAGAAAAGTAATCACCATCGCATGGATCGCTAATTTCAGAAATTATTTTTTTGAAATTGGAACATTCTGGGGATAAATGCTCGGAAATGCTTTTTTGATTGTGCTAGACTGTAAAATGAAAGTTCAGAATGAAAGTTAAATGTTTTGTTGAAGAAAATGGCGCTCAAGGTTCTCATGTTCGGCTGGGAATTTCCTCCGCACAATAGCGGGGGCTTGGGTGTTGCCTGCAAAGGACTCGTCAAAGGGCTTTCGCGCGAGGGGGTGAACATCACTTTTGTATTGCCGCGCCGGGTGGAGACGGACATGTCGGATGCAAAATTTCTTTTTGCGGATATCAAAAATGTGGACGTGGTGGAAGTCGGAAGCTCGCT
Organism: Minisyncoccota bacterium; assembly: GCA_035708305.1. Classification (GTDB taxonomy): domain Bacteria; phylum Patescibacteriota; class Minisyncoccia; order Phycocordibacterales; family DASSSU01; genus DASSSU01. The sequence continues at coordinate 750 of DASSSU010000002.1, forward strand.
GCGGCCGTATGTGACTCCCGAAGGGTACGCGCGTGTGTGGAGTCACGAGGAAGATGACAAGATTTATGGCAACACGCTGGCGGAGGAAGTGTACCGGTATGCACGAAAGGCGAGGGAGATCGCTCTTCGGGAAGACTTCGACTTGATCCACGCACACGACTGGCTTTCTTTTCTTGCCGGGATCGAAGCCAAGCGCGCAACAGGAAAGCCACTGGTGATTCATGTGCATGCAACTGGGTGGGACCAGTGCGGCGGGGGAAATATTGATCCGACGATCTACGCGATTGAACAGCGCGGGATGCAGGAGGCGGATTGCATCATTGCCGTTTCCAACTGGACGAAGCGCGTGATGGTAGAGCATTACGGCGTGCCGGAAAGCAAAATCAAAGTGGTGCACAACGGCATCGACGCAGAGGATTATGACCGGGTGCAGGTGCCGAAAATAGAAGCCTTCAAACGCGCGGGCTACAAAGCGGTCCTTTTTGTGGGGCGCATTACTATTCAAAAAGGTCCCGACTACTTCATCAAGCTTGCCAGGCGGGTTTTGGAATTTGCACCAAAGACGATCTTCGTTATGTCCGGCTCGGGCGACATGGAAGCACAGGTGATGCGCGAGGCGGCGGCGTACGGAGTTTCGGACAAGTTTGTTTTCACCGGTTTTTTGCGTGGAAAAGAACTCCAGGCGGTGTATCAAATGGCAGACATCTATATTTTGCCTTCCGTTTCCGAGCCGTTCGGGATCACGCCGCTTGAGTCGCTCCTGAACGGCACACCGGTTTTGGTTTCCAAACAGTCCGGCGTTTCTGAAGTACTGACTCACGCGTTGGTGGCGGATTTCTGGGACATCGACAGCATGACCGATCAAGTGCTTTCAGTGTTGGAGCATGATTCCTTGCGCGGGACACTCCGAGAAAACGGCAAGCAGAACATTCTCGGGATCACCTGGAAAAGTGCGGCTGAGAAATGTAAACTGGTTTATGAAAGTATGATGGAACATTTTTCCGGTTTGCAGAGTGCGCACGGAGCTTTGTAGTTTGTGTGGTGCATTTCGTTTATTATGAAGTTTATTTGATTTATTTTTTTTGCACGTATGCCTTCCGTTTGTTTTTATTTTCAAGTTCATCAGCCTCGTCGTGTTCGGCGTTTCCGCGTTTTTGACATTGGCAGCGGTGGGGATTACTGGGGAGATCAGTCGGGGACGAAGCTCGACAACGCCTTCATCATTCGGAAGGTGTCCGAAAAGTGTTATCTTCCGGCAAACGCGACATTTTTGGAACTGCTCAAACGGCATCCGGAATTTCGTATCAGCTTTTCTTTTTCGGGAATTTTCCTGGAGCAGCTGGAAGAGTATGCGCCGGAAACACTGGAATCTTTCAAGCGGTTGGTGGAGACTGGCCAAGTGGAAGTGTTGGAAGAAACATACTATCACTCTCTCGCGTTCTTGTATTCTCCAGAGGAGTTTAAACGACAGGTGGCACTCCATCGCCAAAAAGTCTATGACATTTTCGGTGTAGAGCCGCAGGTTTTTCGCAACACTGAGCTGATCTACAACAACGATCTTGCCAAAGCGGTTGAGGAAATGGGGTACAAGGGCATTCTCGCCGAAGGAGCGGACCACGTGCTTGGGTGGCGGAGCCCAAACTTTTTGTACCGTCCAAGAACCACCAGAAACCTTTCTCTGCTTTTGAAAAATTATCGCCTGTCGGATGACATCGCCTTTCGTTTCGGTGAGCGCAGTTGGGCGGAGTATCCGCTTGATGCCGGGAAGTTTTCGCAGTGGGTAAGTGCCGCAAATGGCAACGGCAACGTAATCAACCTTTTCATGGACTATGAAACCTTCGGCGAGCATCAGTGGGAAGACACGGGAATTTTTGAATTTTTGCGCGCACTTCCTTCTGAGGTTTTGAAGCACTCGGACAATGATTTTGTCACTCCTTCAGAAGCGATCGACCGATATGGACAGATCGCAGAGCTGGATGTGCCGGACTATGTCTCCTGGGCAGACGTGGAGCGTGACCTTTCTGCGTGGCTCTCTAATGACATTCAGCATGATGCCATTCAAAAAGTCTACGATCTTGAAAATCGAGTTTTAGCATCGAATGATGAAAAATTGATCGAAGACTGGCGCCGCCTGCAGACGTCAGATCATTTCTATTACATGTGTACCAAGTGGTTTGAAGACGGCGACGTGCACAGATATTTCAACCCGTATGATTCTCCGTATGAGGCGTTTATCGCCTACATGAATGTCATAAACGACCTCAAGTTAAGATTAAAATAAAGGCTTCTGTTTCTGGGAAATTTCTTTGTTGCGAACTCCGGTGCTCATTCACCGTACCAGGAAGTACGGCTCATTTTGCTCCTCGTTCGCGCCTCGAACTTTCCTCAGAAATGAAAGTCTTTATCTTTACCAAATACACTGGTAGTTTATTTTAACTGTCTCAAAACTGAACACCGGATTCAGATATTTACGCGAATCTCATCTCAATTTGAAAGTTTTATTTTGCAATATACTGGAAGTGATTGATCACGAGGAGAACAGCCCATGTTCTTTTCGAAGTTTGTGGGCTTCACGAGAAAAGAATATGGGCTGGTCTCCGAGTAAGGTACTCATGTCAGCGGCATTCTGATTTTCTTTTTTCCTGTTTTGTTTTACACTTAAAGCATGCATATTCTCTCGGTGGAATTTGCCAGCGTCGCTTCAGGGTTCTTTTTCTTTGGAGTGTTCGTGGTTCTCTTTGTCTTTTTTCAACTTTTCTTTGGTGCGGGCAAGCGGACAGGGATTCTCCATGCCACGGATCTTCCGCCGGTGGATTCGCGCGGGTTTCTCCGGGCGTTGGCGCACATCACGGCCTCTTCCACGGGCCGGGGCGGGAAAATCACCGTACTTGAGGGCGGTGCGGAATTTTTAAAGGCGCTCCTCGAAGCGATCAAATCGGCGAAAAAATCCATCAACATTACGGCGTATATCTGGGAAGCCGGGGAAATGACCGATACGGTGGCGCGGGCGCTTGGCGAAAAGGCGAAAAGCGGTGTGGAAGTCCGGCTTCTTCTGGATGGTGTGGGGAGCAGCTTGAGCAACACCAGCCGACAGCTTACGGAACTTCAAAAAACCGGCGCCCAGGTGCGATACTTTCGCGGCATTCGTTTCGGGAAGTTAACGCGAATTCACCGCCGCAACCACCGCCGCGCGATGATCATCGATGGGAAGATCGGCTTTACCGGCGGGGTGGCATTTGCGGACTATTGGCTGAAGAATGTCAAAAGAAAAAAAGTTTGGCGCGATCTCATGTTTCGTTTGACCGGCGTTTTGGCGCGGAGTCTTCAGGTGGCATTTTCTGAGCTCTGGGCAAACGCCGCCGGTGAAGTGATTGCGGGAAAACGCTTTTACCCCACTCTCCCGAAGCGCGAGGATACGAAAGAGGGTGATCGAAAATATCCGAAACACAATGGAGAAAGTCAGCCGTTCATTCAGCTCGCCAGCTCTCCTTCCTCGGACATCCATCCGCTTTCAAAGTTTTGGTGGTTTTCGGCGGCAGCGGCGCGGAAGCGGATCTATCTCGTTACTCCGTACTTTGTCCCAAACAAAAGTTTTCATCATATTTTGACTGAGCGGGCAAAAGGCGGTGTGGATGTGCGGATTATTTTGCCGAGTAACCGGGTGATGGACCGTCCTTTCGTGAATTGGGCGGCGCATAGTTATTATTGGGAGCTTTTGGAAGCGGGCGTTCGGATCTTTGAGTATACACCGGCGATGATTCACACAAAAATTCTTCTGGTGGATGACTGCTGGTCTATTTTTGGCACGGCAAACACGGATTTTCGTTCGTTTGAACTGAACGAGGAAAATGTTTTTGGTGTGCAGGATCAGACACTGACCAACAAGCTTCTTCAAGTTTTCGACGAAGACATGAAAAATTGCAAAGAGATCTTCTTTGAGCGATGGAAGCGACGCAGTATTTTCCCTCGCCTGAGAGAAAAGATCATTCTGCTGTTCGCGGAGCAGTTTTAGAGTGTGGATGCGTTCAGAAACGTATTGCGGTGGAAAATACCCATGAAAAAATTCCGCGTTTGCCTGAAATCCTTCAGGGAGTTTGTTATAATAAAGAAAATTATCAGCTAACGAAAAACACTATGAACAACGAAGCACTTGAAGAGACCGTCGGAAAAATGATGGCGCGAGGTAAAGGTCTCCTCGCGGCGGATGAAAGCGTAAAGACCGCAGCGAAACGCCTGGATGCTGTCGGTGTGGAATCCACGGAAGAGAACCGCCGCCTGTATCGCGAACTTTTTCTTGGCGCGGAAGGCATCGAAGAATATCTTTCAGGGGTTATTTTTTACGATGAGACGTTCCGACAAAAAAGCAATGACGGTACGCCCTATCCGGAGCTTTTGGAACGAAGGGGGATTGTTCCCGGTATCAAAGTAGACAAAAGCACGATTCCTTTCCCGGGTTTTCCGAACGAAGTTTTGACCGCCGGTTTGGACGGTCTCGCTGAGCGTTTTGAAGAATACTATCGACTGGGCGCGCGGTTTGCAAAATGGCGCGTGGTGGTGCGGATTGGCGAAGAGATTCCGACAGAAGAATGCTTGCAAACTAACGCGATCTTGCTTGCGCGATACGCACGACTGGCTCAGGAAGCAGGGATTGTGCCGATGGTAGAGCCGGAAGTTTTGCTTGATGGACCGCACTCTTTCAGTCAAAGCGAAGACATCACGGAAAAAACACTCGTGGAGGTGATGAAGCAGCTCAGACGCTATCGGGTTCACCTGCCGGGTGTGATTTTGAAGACGAGCATGGTGCTTCCGGGAAGCGAAAGCGGACAGTCTGTTCCAACAGAAGAGGTGGGAAGCGCCACTCTTCGCATGCTGCACAACTCAGTTCCAGAAGAGCTGGGTGGGATCGTCTTTCTTTCCGGCGGGCAGTCTCCAGACGGTGCAACCATCAACTTGAACGCGATCAATTCACGAGGTGAGCAGCCGTGGGGCCTAACTTTTTCCTATGCCCGTGCGCTTCAGGGTCCTTCGCTTGAGATCTGGCGAGGAAAAGAGGAAAATATTGCCGAGGCACGAAAAGCTTTTCTCCACCGCCTCAAAATGAACAGTTTGGCAAGCAAGGGCGAGTACGTTTCGAAACTGGAACAAGAAGGGTAATTTTCGGACTTGTCGGTATCGATATGATTGGTGTGCATGAAAAAACGTTTTCACTTGCTGTTCACGCTTTTTTCTCTATGATAAAAAACATATGAAAAGTCGATTTGATCGATTCGAAACCATTCCTTTGATATTTCTCCTTGGGGCGCTTTTTGTGTCGGCAACTTTCAGCATGTATTTTCCCGCTTTTCTCGAAGATACTTCTTGGGACAGCGGGAGGGAAGCACAAATTTTTTTGGAAACATTTTCAAATGCGAAGCAGGGTTCTGAGCAAATCACGCGAGCTCAAAATTTGTTTTTTCAGAATTTCCGGCAGGCATCTTTGCTTGGTTGGTTCGCGGACGATCGTCTTTCCGAAGAAATGTTATTTCCGGTGCATGGTGGGAAGGTGCTACTCTCGGGATTTTTTGGTTTGATCAAAAATATTTTTTTCCACGCGTTTGTTTTTTATTTTGAAAACATTTCCAAAGAAAATCTCGCATCCACGCCCTACTTTGGCCGAGGGCCGTAACATCCACTCTTTTGTTTTTATCAGTTTTATTATTTTTCAATTTATGAATGAAGAAGAAAAGAAAGAAGAAAAGAGCGGGAATGGAAAAGAAACAGAAGATCAGTACCGTCTGAACACAAGAATCCCAGACGGGGAGAAGCCGGTACAAAAAACGACAGGAAGCCAAAACATCATTGCTCGAAGCGTCGCATACTCTGCTTTGCTTGTGGTGGTGATTCTTCTCATTGCCGGCGGTGTGGTGTATGCGTACCGCAGCGCCATCTTCAGTCATTTTGCTTCGGAGTACATTCAGAAAAATTCCGAACAAATGACGGGGAACGGAATTTCCGGGGGGGCGGTTCTGTCGCAGCAGACCCGGGTGGTGAACGTCGTAGCCAAGTCTGTTCCTTCCGTGGTATCGGTGATCGTCTCCAAAGAAGTGCCGGTGTATGAACGAAACTTTCAGGCGAATCCTTTCGGCTTTTTTGATTCCCCAACACTGCAGCAAAAGGGCACACAGACTCAGGAAGTCGGCGGCGGGTCAGGATTTATCGTCTCTTCTGATGGGCTGATCGTTACCAACCGACACGTGGTGTCAGATGAAAATGCCTCGTACACCGTGATCACGAATGACGGAAAAACCTACAATGCTAAGGTGGTTGCCCGCGATCCATTTATCGATCTGGCAATGCTGAAAATCGACGGAAGCAATTTCACGCCGCTTGATTTCGGTGATTCTTCGAAGCTCCAGCTGGGGCAGACGGTGATTGCGATCGGCAACGCCTTGGGAGAATTCCAAAACACGGTTTCCGTGGGCGTAGTTTCGGGACTTTCTCGCTCAATCGTTGCTTCTGGTGATTCAGGTTCCGAAGCGCTCTCGCAGGTGATCCAGACGGATGCGGCGCTCAACCCCGGCAACTCAGGTGGCCCACTCTTTGACCTTTCTGGAAAAGTGATCGGCATCAACGTGGCAATCGCGCAGGGGACGCAGAACATTGCATTTTCGATTCCATCAAATTTTGTGAAAAGTATTGTGGAATCTGTAGAGAAAACCGGTAAAATCGTTCAGCCATACCTCGGGGTTCGGTATGTTCCGGTGACGCCGGATTTGGTAAAAGCAAATAGTCTTTCGGTTGACCACGGTGCGCTTATTCTTCCGGGGCAAAACAACGAACTTGCAGTGATTCCGGGTTCTCCGGCAGACAAAGCGGGACTCAAAGAAAACGATATCATCTTGTCCGTGGATGGTGAAGATGTTACACAAAGCAACCCGCTTGGAGTGCTCATCCGCGAACAGGCGGTTGGGACGACAGTAACGCTTGATGTTCTCCACGCCGGCAAACATGAGACGGTCAAAGTGACGCTTGAAAAAGCACCTGACGATCTCGGAACGTAGTGTTCAGGAAAAAAGCAAAAAGCCGTCCTTTCTGGGCGGCTTTTGGTATAAAAAAAAGAACCCAAAGCTTTGACGCTTTGGGCAACGGTGGGGGCAAAGAGCAAGAGAGAAGTGCAAATCATTCAACTGAAAAAAATCAATGTATCACGAGAGGAGCCATCATAATGGTTCTGCCACGGTCGGCTTCCTCGCAAACCTTCAGAACTTCCACCCATCCGACTCCTTCAATCTTGAATTCGAAGCCCTTTCTGTAAACATCCGTGCATTCGGAGGTGGAGCAAATTGCTACGAAACGGCCGTCCTTTCCTTGAAGAAAAAAAGTGCTTTCCATTTTTTTCCTCCAGGGTGTGTATCCTTCATCAAAATATCATATTTGAATGTTTTGGAAAAGCGCCGCTTGCGTTTCGGTGCGGTTCCTTCTATGATAAGGACGATGAAATCAATCATTCTGCGGGAGATCATTCCCGGAGGGAAGTGGGAAGCTGAGTTTTCTGATGGAGAATCCGCGAAAATTTTTTCCAGCCGAATCGAAGCGGTGCTTTTTGCCGGAAAATGGTGCGATCAAAACCGCCCGGCAAAAATGCGCGTACTTGGAGTGTCTCAGGCAGAAAAGCCTCAACCGGAAAAGAGCGTTCTATCCACTGGAACTCTTTCGCGGTCGGTGTAATCGTTTGGAAGCGAGGAAGGCAAAAAATAAGCCCGCGACTTTTGCGCGGGCTTGTACGTGTGAAAAAATGCATCAATGCGGAGGCGGAGAAATCTCGTGTCCGAGAATGCACCGGTCACAGTACCAAATTTGCGGTTTTCCCTCAGGTGCCGGTGGGTATGCTCTCAAGTGAAATGTTTTCTCTCCACAGTTTGGGCAGTAGAGCATTCCTGCTCCCTCGTTCCAGGTTTTCATCATAAATCTTCCAAACGCTTGAAAAGTTTCCAAAAACATTCCTTTTCTCCTTAAATGAAGGTTTAGAAGCCATCGAAGTATACAACGCAAAATACTTCTGTCAAATTTTCTGCAATGATTTTTCTTTTCGCCCGACCTGGTTTATCATAAAAAGGATGCGAAAGGTTTTTTCTTGGCGGGGACAAACGATTGCCGGAGAAATACGGAAAAATCCGCTTTCTCGGCGCATGCGGCTTCATGTCTATCCGGACAAGAGTGTCTTACTGACTATCCCGAAGCGCGCGAGTATCCGTGGGGCGGAGCAATTTTTTGCAAACAACCTGGAGTGGATCGCAGAGAAGCAGCGGCATTTCGGGTCTGGGGATCCCGAGGAAACAAAAAAGCAGTCCCGTGAGCACTACCTTCGGAACAAAAAAGCAGCGCGGGCATTCATCGTCAAAAAAGTGGAAGAGCTCAATAGTCATTACGGCTTTCGCTACGGAAAAGTTGCGGTGAGAAATACCCGCACACGCTGGGGAAGCTGTTCGCGGGAAGGGAATTTGAATTTTCACTATAAAATTTTGTTTCTTTCCGAACCGTTTGCGGATTATGTGGTGGCGCATGAACTGTGTCATCTCAAAGAGCTGAACCATTCTCCGAAGTTTTGGAAGCTTGTGGCAGAAACGATTCCGGATTACAAAGAAAAACGCCGGGAACTTCATCGGCAGCGTATTCAATAATTTATTGAAATTTTTTATTCACCATGTTTGGTTTGCGTCTGTTTTTTGGAGAAAGAGAAAAAGCAAAAAGTGCGGCTTTGGATGCGCGGTGGTTTTCCCGATACCGAAAAGTCGGGATTTTTGATGACATCGCTTACTTCAGACGTACACCGAAGCTTTTAAAACAGAAAGAACTTTTTTTGAGCGGGGAGAGCAAAAAGCCGGAATTTTTCTACGAAATCCCTCTTGAGGAACTGCGAGATCGCCGGGAAAAACTCAAGCGGTTTCAAGATGATCTTTTGACGAAAGAAAGAAATGATATTGTACGCGAAATTTATGCGGATCGGATCGACGAACTGCTCGTGAAAATAGAGCTGCTTTTCGCGGTTTCAAAAAGAGATGATGAAAAAGTTTTTGAATTTTCTCAGAAACTCTACGGAACACCAGACCGGGAAATTTTGAAAAATGCGGTGAGTTTACTACTCGGAGCGGCAGAAACGCGCGAGGTTCCGCCGGGTGAATTTTTGCAGCTTCTCCAGGAAAAAACGGGCGCTCTGCCCGGAAGGAAGCATTTTGTACGGAGTGCGGAACAAAAAAAGGATTTGGTGAAAGCAGAGGAGCTTCAGAAAATTTTTGAGGATAAACTCCATGAACTCGGTGCGCCTTGGCGGGTGAAACTGAGCGATCGGGCGGCTGCGATTTTTCTCCGGTACGACAAAAAGACGATTTACATTCCGCGAAATCGTCGCGTTTCTCGTTCGTATGTGGAGGGACTGCTGGAGCATGAGATTGGCGTTCACCTGACGCGGCATTTGAACGGTTTGAAAAGTCCGCTCAGGCTGCTTTCCTCCGGACTCGCGGGATACTTGAAGGGCGAAGAGGGAATGGCAGCGTATTTTGAATGGCGCAAAGATCCGCAGTACCTTCCCGGCGTAAGGAATTATATTGCCGTTTGTTTGGCGACGGGGATGGTGGAGAAGGATTTGGGTTTTCGCGAAGTGTTTGAATTTTTGAAAGAATATTTCGTGCTGTTTCAGATTCCCGGAAACGAAGCGGGCGGGAGGGCAGCAGAGGAGTATGCCTGGACGCGCGCGTATCGGGTGTTTCGCGGCACGACAGGGAATGGAAAAAATACTTGCTTCACAAGAGACCTCATGTATTTCCAGGGTTTTAAAGAAATTGAGAGCTTGGTGAAAGAGGAAAGTCCGGAGATGGAGAGGTTTTTTGCCGGAAAGTATGATCCGGCGAACCAGAAGCACCGGGACATTCTAGATGCTTTGGGACTCTCTCGCAGGGTATTTTAATGTAAAATTAGTTTCTCTTGTGTTACAATAATTTTCTATGCACGCACTCGAAGTCAAAAATTTCACCAAACGATACGGAAAAAATCTCGCAGTAGATGACATTTCGTTTACCGTAGAGCCGGGGGAATTTTTCGGATTACTGGGTCCAAACGGCGCGGGGAAGTCTACAACGATCCACGCCATCACCGGTATCGCGCGAACCTCGGGCGGCATGATCAAAGTGTTCGGGACGGATGTGGAGAGCGACTACCGCGATGCGCGCCGGAAGGTCGGGCTTTCTCCGCAGGAATTCAACATTGATATTTTTGAAAAGGTTCGGGATACGCTCACGTTTGTTGCCGGCTTCTACGGCATGCATGGCGTGGAACGAAAGAAGCGGGTTGAGGAGGTGATCAAGCGATTTGGGCTTGAGAAACACGCGGACAAAAGATTCAAAGAGCTCTCGGGTGGTCTCAAGCGGCGGGTAATGCTCGCGCGGGCGCTCGTACACAAGCCGCAGCTTTTGATCCTCGATGAACCGACCGCAGGAGTGGACGTGGAACTTCGGCACGAACTCTGGAAACACCTGCAGGAGCTGAACAAAGAAGGCATGACGATCATCCTCACGTCCCACTATTTGGAGGAGGTTGAGCTTCTCTGTAGCCGTATCGCTATCATCAACCACGGCAAAATCGTCAAGATCGGCTCCAAAAAGGATCTGCTGAAAGACGGCAAACATCTTGAGGAATTGTATCTTTCGATCACTCAATCGGAAGATGCCGCACCGCTCTAATTTTCCCCTACTTCCTGCTAGCTACTTGCTACTCTTCTTTACTACACTACTAACTATTTTTTATGAACTGGATCGGCCTTCAAACATTCATCTGGAAAGACATCAAACGCTTTTTCCGCGTGGCCATTCAAACGCTTCTGACGCCCTGGATTTCCGCAACGCTTTTTATCTTCATTTTTGGGGCGGTGATCGGGCAGCGCGTGGGAACTATCGAGGGAATTCCCTACATCACTTTTGTGCTTCCCGGGATTCTCATGATGAACGTGATCATGTCTGCTTTTTCGCAATCCTCTTCGTCGCTCTACATGCACCGCTTCACCAGGAGTATTGAAGAAATTCTTATTGCCCCGCTTGCGCATTTCGAAATGGTTTTCGGGTATCTCTCTGGAGCAGTTTTCCGCGGAGTCGTGGTTGGTTTAGGTATTTTAATCGTTGGGCTTACATTTGGCGCGGTGCAAATGCAGCATGTTTTTGTTTTTCTCGTGTATCTAGTGGCGGTGTCGGCGGTTTTTGGTCTGCTCGGGCTCTTGGTGGCGCTCTGGGCAAACAGCTTTGAACAGCTCACGATCTTAAACACCTTTCTCATCACGCCACTTTCTTTTTTGGGCGGGGTGTTCAACTCTATCAGCATGCTTCCCGGGAATCTCCAAACCATCGCCCGGTTTAACCCCTTCTTTTATTTTATCGATGGGATCCGCTATTCCATGACTGGCTTTCATGATGCTGATCTTTTGACGGGTGGACTGATCATTGCGGGACTTTTCGTGATTCTTTTTTATCTTGTTTATTACCTTTTCAAAATCGGCTGGCGGATTCGCGTATAGCGGCTTGAGTGACGCAAGTGTACGCGGAACAATTCAGAGCGAAAAAACAAGAGACCAAAAAAAGGAGGCGGCTTCACGAAGGAAGACGCCCCTAAGGTTTTCGAAACTGAACCAAGTATAGCATCTCCTCACTGGAAGTCAAATCCTCTTTTTCTTTTGAAATTTCTCTTCACTCGTCTTTCACCGAGTTTTTGATATTCTGCAGGCAACCAGGAATTAAGTTTTCCAGCATTTGAGCAGGAACCGCGGTAAATTAAGGGATTTGTGGGGGTGGGGAAAAACGGTAGACACGAAAAGTGAGAAATGCTAGTCTGAAATGACATGATACACAGACCGTCTCGGGGTGACCAAACGAGACAGACAAGGCTTTTTGCGGATCGTGCGTTTCAAGGAATTGCTTCTCTCCTCCTGTTTGTTTTGGGCGCGCTTTTCTTCTCTCCATCCGTTGTTTTTGCAGAAAATGCTTCTTCAAGTGAGTATCTTTCACCGGCAGCAGTAGAGCAGAAAACGGAAGAAGTTTTTGCCGATACGCCGGTTTTGATCAATATTGCGCATTGTGAATCGGGTTTTCGTCAGTACACCACGGATGGACAGCCATTTCACGGCGGGGCAGGAGGGCAGATGATCGGCGTGATGCAGCTCTATGGCAGTATTCACGAAAAAGCGGCACAGGCTTTGGGCTTTGACATCAATACCTTGGAAGGAAACCTTGGATACGCCAAACATCTCTACGAGCAGCAGGGAACACAGCCATGGACATCATCAGAATCCTGCTGGGGTGGAATGACAGTGCCAGAGGTAAAAGCATCTGAGCAAACCGCTTCTCCTATTACAGAAGCTTCCTACAATGCAAAGGCAACTCCTGTTTTACAGCTTGCAAGTACCGGTTCCGGATCGCCAGCATCTTCACAAGACCAGAGGGCGCAGCTTGAAGCGCAGATTCTCCAGCTTCAGAAAATGGTACAGGCCCTTTTGAAAGAATTGCAGCAGTTGCAAACTTCACGCACGGTGTAAATACAGGGAAAGTTCTTTTCCAGCACAAACCGCCACGAAAAAATTTTTTGTAAACTTCTTTTCTTTTGAAAAAGTTTTATACTAGAGCTATGGAAAATTTTACACCCAAGTTTGAGAAAGGGTCGGTGCGAGAAAATATCGAACGCGGACCGGAATTGGCAGTAATCGAAACTTATCAAGAAAGATTAAAGGGCGTGATGGAGAAAAAAGGACTCGAAGGAATTTTTTAATATTTTTAATTGTTTTGCATGACCGCGAAAACGATTCAATTTCAATCGAAGGGGCGCGCTTACCAGGTAAGCAATGCCGCAGATCTTATGGTGTGCTTTTTGCAGGCGCGGCGGGAAGCGGCGGAAGAAACCCTTGCGGAAGTGCGGGAGAAAAGTGAGCGCGGAGAAATTGCCCAGTGGGAAGCCTATAAAATGGAAAAACTCGCCGCGAAGCTTTTGGAATTTTATCGCACAAAAGAAAAGCTCGTTTCTCTCTACGCGGAAGCCAAGCGCCATCATCCGGAACTTGCAAAGCTCTTGGAGGAAGAAAACGTAGAGCTTGCTTCTTTCTTCCGCGCCTCCGAGGAAGCCCTACAAAAGCTCGGCAGTCCTGAAAATCTCGAGTAGAGCAGCAATCATCAACCAGCACGCGAGGAATTTTGAAAAACAAAAAACATGGAAAACTTTAACGGCGAAGTGGGGCAGCATCTCGATATTTTGAAAGAACTCAGGGCAAACTCCGGGCTTTTTTTAGCTTCACGGGCGGGTGTTTCCACAGGATACGACAAGGCATGGATCCGGGACAATTTTTATGCGACGCTGGCGTTTGAAGAGGCGGGAGAGTGGGAAGTAGTGACCAAAACTTGGCGCGCCATTCTCGATCTTTTTTTGAAGCATCGCGACAAAATAAACTGGGCAGTCGAAAATCGTCCGCATGAGAGCTATCAATACATTCACGCGCGTTTCCATCCGGAGACATTTGAAGAATTTTGGGAGGAGTGGGGAAACAAACAAAACGACGCAGTGGGAGCAGCGCTCTACAAATTTGCCGCACTTGAAGAAAAAGGCCATTCGGTGATTCAAACTGATGAAGATCGTGAAATGGTTCAAAAATTGGTGGACTATCTCCAGTCGCTTCAGTATTGGCACGATCCGGATAACGGTGTTTGGGAAGAATACGAAGAAGTGCATGCGTCGTCGATCGCGGCGGTCTTGGGGGCGCTCTACAAATTGCGGAATTTACCATTTGTCAAAATTCCGGATGGTATGATCGAAAGCGGAGAAGATGCACTGGCAGAGCTTTTGCCGCGGGAATCACAGACGAAGTTTACCGATCTTGCGCTGCTTTCGCTCATGTATCCATACGATGTGGTTTCGGAAGAAATGGCAGATGCAATTTTAAAAAACATTGAATATCACCTGGTAAAAAAACGCGGGGTGATCCGCTACAAAAAAGACGAATACTACAACAAGAATCACGTTGACGGTTGGAGCGAGGAGGCAGAATGGACGATGGGTTTTCCTTGGCTTTCGATTATTTACACCAAGCGCGGCAACAGAGAAAAAGCTTGGCACTATCTTCAAAAAACGAAAGAAGTGCTTACGGAGCAAAATGAGCTTCCAGAATTGTATTATTCGAATGATCCGCGTCCGAACGAAAACACGCCGCTTGGCTGGTCGGAAAGTCTCTATGTTGTGGCACTGCTTGAGTTTCAGAAAGCGTTTGCGGAAAAGGAAGCTGCGGCTCTCTCTGTCTAGAATTCTTAAATGAGAATTCTTCTAAAAACTCGCTTCATTTTGTGCTTTCGCGACGCGCGGGTGAATTCAAAAAATATTCAAAGGAATAAAATGGACCGCAAATGAACAGCACAGAACAGAAAATCAGCCTTGTTTCTTCCATCGCGCTTGTGTTGGCGATTACCGCTTTTGTTCTTGCCATTGTTGCCTTCAACAAGAGTGAACGGCTGGAGCGTGTTTTGAAGAAAGAAGCGCCGGGAGCATACCAAAATTTGCATGCTTCGGATACTGGTGCTTTTGGGGCGAGTCAAACAAAATCGGAATCTCTCGATGCGGTGGTTCAGGAAATTGGCACCTTGGGTGAATAGTGCATCTCGCACAAGCAGAATTTTTCTGCTATAATTGCGCCACGAATCAGGAAAGGTTGAAATATTTATAGAGAAGGGAATTTAACAAATTACTATGAACGAAGAAAAAAATGAAAACCAGGAGGGTGCTGTGAAGAAGCCAGAAACAACTTCACGAAAGCGGCCTTCATCAAAAAAGAGAAACGTGGTGATCGCAGCAGTGGTGGCGGTGATCTTAATCGTGGCTGCTTTGGGTGTGGCGGGTTACAAGACCGACAAACTCGGTCCAATCAGCAGCTTCTTTTCCGGATACAAAGCCGTAGCGTATGTGAATGGTACAAAGATCACTGAAAACGAACTTGCGACGCGCTTTGCTCCACTTGAAAAGCAGATTGAAATGACCAATTTTGGCACGAGCACAAACAAAGCCGATCTCATCAACAGCACCAAACACCAAGTGCTTGATGACCTTATCAATGAGAAGCTGCTCTTGGCAGAAGCAAACAAAGCAGGAATCACCGTAACAGATGAACAGGTGCAAGAACAGTATGATGCGTCTGTGCAGCAATACCAGGCGCAGCAGGGAGCCATTGCTTCTTCCTCCCCGTCTTCCACTGTGGCGGCAACATCATCTTTTGAAGATCAGCTGAAAGAAGCTGGCTACACTCCAACAACATACAAGGAAGAACTCCGAAAGCAAATTCTGATTTCCATGTATCTCACCAAGCAGCTTGATCTGAACAATATTCCAGTGACGGACCAGGAGACAAAGGCTCTTTATGACCAATACTCCTCTATGCCGGGCGTGGACAAGTCCCAGATTCCGGCGTACGATGATGTAAAGTCAACGCTTCAGGCACAGATACAACAGCAAAAAGCACAGCAGAAGGTTCAGGATTATGTAAACCAGGTTCGAAGCAAAGCACAAGTGAAAGTGTTGATCTAATGCTTAGCGAGTTTCGTTTTTGAAAAACCTTTTCAATCTTCGCTCTATGGCGGAATATTTCTCAAAAAAATTTTTTAAGGGTGTGTTTGCCTTTCTGGCGCTGGTGGTTGGACTGCTTGGGTTTTTCCTGCCGATTCTGCCTTTTCTGGTGCTCTTTGGTATCGCCATGGAACTTCTCGGCTATCCAATTTTTTCGGACCGGTGGAAACGCTGGTATGCTGATTACGAAAAAAGACATCACGAAAGAGATTAGAACCGATTCGACACAACGTTTCAAAATTTTTCAAAACACCGTCTCTCCGGCGGTGTTTTGGTTTTGGAGAAAGGTGGGGTAAGATAAATTCATGGAATCAATGACGGCGGAAAAAAAACGTAAAGGGAGAAAAGCGGGATTGTTGCAAAAATTTCAGGCGGAATACCGCGCGCTCAATCCGCGACAAAAAGAGGCGGTGGATGCGATCGATGGGCCGGTTTTGGTGGTGGCGGGACCGGGAAGCGGAAAAACCAAAGTGCTCACGGTGCGTGCGGCAAACATTCTGGCACAAACCGATGCGCGTCCGTCAAACATCCTCTGCCTCACTTTCACCGAATCGGCGGCGATGAATATGAAGAAGCGCCTGGCAGACATGATCGGCAAGGAGGCGTACGGCGTTGCCATCCACACGTTTCATTCCTTCGGTGTGGACGTGATCGAAAAGTATCCTGAATTTTTCTACGGCGGAGCGTCGTTTTACCCGGCCGATGAGCTGGTCCAGATGGAAGTTCTGGAAGGTATTCACGAAACCTTGCGCTATGACGATC
>DASSSU010000003.1:0-3224 GCA_035708305.1 Minisyncoccota bacterium
GAAGAAGACGCAGTGGAGGTTGCCATGTGACGGTAGCCAGCGTGGAGGTTGTAGGAAGTGCTGGTGCTTGGACCGGAGGAGAACTGACCGAGGGTGTCGGAGAGACGGTAGTGGGTGGAGGTGGAGGAGTCGAGGCCGGCAGAAGAAATATCCGAATCAAAAATACGATAATGGACTGAAGACATAATGGTAGAAGTTGGAGCAGTTGGCGAAACAGGCGCAGTTTCTTCTGTTCCGACGCTGTAGAAAGTGGAGGCGGAGGATTCGTTTTTGTAGTGAGTAGAAATCCATGCTGCAGAAGACAAACCTGCACGGACAAAAACCTGGGAAAAGTCCATAGAACTTGACAAACCCGTCAATAGACCGACTCCACGGTTCCCCGTTCCACGTGTACAGTTCGCTGCTCCTCCTATCGAACTTCCATTCATGTATGCCGTTTGCTGCCCTGTTCCAACCGTGGTTGAAACGGTAAAGTTCGCCCAAGCTGATGTCGACCACGTAACGGTTGAACCGAAGCTGCAAAATGCATTGCTGTTCGAAACCACTCCCACAGACGCGGTTTGAGTGCCTTGGGCCATTATTTTAATTCCGGCACTGTCCGAGCCACCTTGGCGTGTATCAGCGATACCGTAATATTGTGTCATCGAGGCGTTATGCCGAGCGGTAACGGAATAGGTATAGTTTTGATTAGAAGAAATAGGAGTAGAGGTTGCAATTGAGATATCTTTTGTTCCATTTGGATACAGCCGAACCGCATCCCCGTATGGGGAGGTGGTCATGGCAGCCAATCCTGAAGTGAAATGAATATCATTTCCTCCTCCTGTAGAATCCACCACGGCAGTAATGTTGTTCATGTGCCACACACCAAGATAATCACTCCACACAGCGTTTCTTCCATACGTGTCCGTATAAGCATAATCACTTGCAGAAGCATTGCCGTAGTAGATGTAGAAACCATAATCAGTCGAAGAAGAAAGTGCCGGGGCTTTGAACCAAACTTCACCGGTTTTTGTGGAGGCGCTGATCGCCACCACTTCCCGCGAGACTTCTGTTACTCCATCGCTTTCAGTTATTCGGATATCACCACCGTTACTTTTTACGTGTGTCCAGAAGCTCGCCGGCATATTGGAGAGGTTCACGTACACGGGGAAATTCGTGAGGTCTGATCCCACTTTTGTGTGGTCCACCGTGATCTTTACGCGGTATCCCCAGCTGGAGTTGTACCAAGCGGTATCCGCGTGAGCATAATGAAACCACAGCATTCCCAAAACGGCCGCAAGAAAAACACCGAAGAAAAAGACAAACTGCCCCGACCGAGGAACGGTACGATACATTTTCACACAAAGACGCATCATGGATGTTATCCTCCATGATAAACGATTTTAGAAAAAAGGTCTTCACCTCTTATACACAGAAGAAAAATAAAAAAAGAGAATGGAGCACAAAGAAAAGTAACTTCTCAGAGACCGTCGCAATTTTTCGCCGGGGTGTAGCCGCTCGCTTCTGCATCCGCTTCAGTCGCAAACCAAACCTTGTTTTCTTCATTGATCCGAGACGCGCCGCTGCAAGACGGGAGATAAAATCGCGTGCCATTTTTGGAAGCAACGTACTTTTTTACCTTTGGCGCAGAAAGAGACGCGGAAACAGAAGCCGTTTGAGAAACAGCGGTATTCCCGGGCACTTCAGCGGTTTCTGTCGGCACAGACAAAGCAGCTGCTCCAAATGTCTCTTCTGTATTTCCATTTGCATTTTCCGCCGGAGTGTCCAAAAAAACACGATTTTGCGGCTGATGCACCACTACCGGCTCTTTTTTCATTCCGGAAGCAGAAAGCCGCCCCAGCCCAAAAGAAAAAGTGGCAAGCAGAACAAGAAAAACCACCGTCAGGAAAAACTGCAGCCGTTTTTCATCATGAAATACCGCTTCATACATTTCCTTGATTTTTTGGCGAATTCTGCTTATAATCATCATAATCTTTTTATCACAGATTAAACATTTAACCAAAAGCCCCTTTGTTTTCGTACGTTTCAGACGGGAATAAAGGCATTTCCATCATATGGCACATAGAAAAGCAGGAGGATCCACAAGAAACCTCAGAGATTCCAAGCCAAAATTTCTCGGCGTGAAGCGCTCCGACGGGCAAAAAGTTGAGGTCGGCGAAATTCTCGTTCGTCAGCGCGGCACGAAGTTCGTTCCGGGAAAAAACGTCGGCCTCGGGCGCGATCACACCCTTTTTGCAGAAAAAGCGGGCGTAGTGAAGTTTACCTCCAGGCGACAGCTGAACTTCCAGGGCACTGAGCAGCAAAAGAAAATGGTGAGCGTTCTCTAAATTTCAGATTCAGGTAAAAACAAAAAACACCCTAAACGGGTGTTTTTTGTTGATTCGTTTTGTGTGCAAGCGACGAAGTTTTCTTACTCCGATTCGCGCTCCACTTCCACTTTCATTTCTACTCGATTTTCCTCCGTACCAACTTCAATATCAAAAGTTCCCAGCGTTTTGATCGGCTTGTCCAGAAAAATATTTTCCAAATGAAGCGGAATGTTCAGATCTTTCTCTACTTTTTCTGAAATGTCTTCCTTCGAAATTCCGGCAAAAAGGCTTCCTGATTTGTCTGCCTTGGCAGTAAAGGTGATTCTTGCTTCCGAAAGGCTGCCAAGCATCTTCTGAAGTTCTGCTTCCCGTGCAAGCTTCTCCGCTTCTCTTTTGGCAGTCATTTCCGCAATGAACTTTTCAGATTGCTTGTCGGCAATGCGCGCAAGATTGTTTGGAACAAGGAAATTCCGGGCATAGCCATTCGCAACCTTCTTGACATCGTATTTTCGGGCAACCTTTGCCACGTCCTCTAGAAATATGACTTTCATATGATTTTCGTTTATTTACCGATATTCTACACGTTTCCGCAAAAGTGTCCAGTTTTTGAATTTAGTATCTTCTGATGAGGACCGCCCTTGTTCTTTTCTCGTGAAGCCCACAAACTTCGAAAAAGAATGGATGTTTTACGGAAAATCCTATTTCCTTTCCAGACACCGCTCCAAGGGCGCCTGCCCGGTCTTAGGGTCTTGAAAGAAAACAGGCTTTCCCGCTGACGAGTAACCGCTTTCAATTTCTTGCAAAGAAAGGTTTCATTTTTGGATGAAGACCGAGGCGCAAGGGAAAAATTTGAAGAAGACGTACTTATGAGTTACGGCGACTGAAAATTTTTCCCTTGCAACAAAGGTATTCGCC
>DASSSU010000004.1:0-3886 GCA_035708305.1 Minisyncoccota bacterium
GTCTGCATGCTGATCCATCCGCGTGCCTTGAAATCCCAGTTAGAAACCCGCGCGCCATTGATGATGATGCTACCTTTGTCGTCGTACATCGTATTCGGCGTTACTGCTCCTACGTCAAGTGCCGCTGCCATGGTGAGTGCCTTGAAAACCGACCCCATTTCAAAAACGCTTCCCACCAGCGGATCTTTAAAGGTACTGATGTCGGCGCTTGCATAGTCATTCGGATTAAACTGTGGAAACGCCGCCATGGCATAGATCTCGCCTGTTTTGGGGTTCATGATGATTCCTCCCACCGTCTCAGCATTCCACTTTTCTTTGGCTTGCTTGAGTGTGTTTTCCAAAAAATTCTCCACGGTCGGTTCGATTGTGGTGTAGACATCACCCTTCCGGGTTCCTTCTTGTGGTGAGGATGTTCCAGAATTCCCGGCAAACACTTCTGCAAAAAGATTCATGTCAATACCGGGACCGCTTTCCGAAAGGACGTTGTTGTATTCTTGTTCCAAGCCATAGCGCCCGGCAAGCGTGTTGCCCTGGTACCCGACAAAACCCAAAATGTGCGACGCCGTATCTCCGCCAGGATAAAAGCGCCATTTTTCCGGGTAGAGCCCGACGCCCGGAATTTTCAGCTTGCTGATTTTTTCCGCATCAGTATCTTTGATGTGATCGGTGATTTTTTCATATGGATCGTTTTGTTTTTCGGCGGATTTAAGAAAGGCCGTTTTATCGATGGGAATGATTTTTGAAAGCTGGTCGTACACCACTTCCGGGTTTTGGATATGTTCCGGGTTGATAGCAAGAATGTAGCCGGTTTGTAAAATTGCCGCCCCAAAAGGCGTGCCATCTTTCTCGGTGAAATAAATCGAACCGCGATCAAAAACATCACCAGAGGAAGTGTACTGACTCTCTGCTTCCTGTCGGTAAGAATCTCCGTGCACCACCTGCATGGAGTACAATTGCCCAATCAAAATAAGAGAAATAAAAATGATAACGCCGTATATAAACCGAATGCGTGAGGAGAAGTTATATTTCATGAAAATTCTGGACCTTTACTACAGCAAGAGCAAGAAAAGCTCTTTCTCAGGCGAAATCATACCACAAAACGCAGAGACTATTGGGCAAAAGCAACCGCCTGCGAGCTCTGTCGTTCCGCAAACTCCGGATTGTCCACCGGATGGAAGCCAAGCTGCTCCGCATACGCCATGTTGAGACCTGAACTCAACGCAACATACTGATACTCCAGCTGAGAAACTTTTGCCGAAGCTTGTTCCGTCTGGTTTTCCATGTTCCGCTCACCCACAATATTTAAAATAGTGGCGTTGATGAAATATCCATATAAGCCAAAAAGGAGCAACAAAAGCGTTCCTGATCCTATCACGACTTTTTCTTCCAGTCTTTTGTATTTTAAATTTTTTTTCATTGCCCGTTTGTAAATTAAAATGCTTGTTAAGCCATGCCAACTTTTTGTATGATGCGGAGCTTGGCACTGCGACTCCGTGGGTTGTCTCTTCTTTCCTCTTCGCCGGGAACGATCGGTTTTTTGGTCAGCCATGCTGCCTCCCCTGCCCTCCACTTCTCGCGAAAAAAGTTTTTGACCGCCCGATCTTCGATACTGTGGAAAGAAATAATTGCCATGCGTCCGTTTGCCTTCAAACGCTCCCAGGTTTTTTCGAGCATTTCCGAAAGTGCCTCCAGCTCTTCGTTCACGGTCATACGGAGCGCCTGAAAGGTTCGGGTAGCAGGATGAATCTTAGAATGTCGGTAGCGTACCGGAACGCTTTCTTCGATGATCCGCACCAACTCGTCCGTGGTTTCGATCGGCTTGTCCGTTCTCGCCCGAAGAATTCCAGAAACGATCCTTTTGGCATATCGTTCCTCACCATAATTCCGAATGAGCGTGAGCAATGTCCCTCCTTCAAAATGATTTACGACTTCTCCCGCTGTGAGATCGTGCATTACGTGCGGATCTGTTTTGAGCGTCATGAGCAGCGGTTCGTTTTTCTGAAAAGTAAACCCGCGCCCGGAATCTTCCAGCTGCCGTGAGGAAACACCAAGATCAAAGAGCGCTTTATCGATACACCGAATGCCGAACTGATCCAGCACCCGGTCAACGTTCCGGAAATTCTCCACCGCGAGATGCACGGAAGCTTTTGTGCCGTGGAGCACCTCCTGCCCGATCGCCACCGCTTCCGCATCCTGATCAATCCCGATCAGCGTTCCATCTGCGCCAAGCCGGCGGCAAATTTCTTTTGCATGACCGGCGCTCCCAAGCGTTCCGTCCAAGACCGTATCATTTTCCTGAATATCAAGCCCTTCAAGTGCTTCATGTAAAAGAACCGGTACATGCGACATAGCTTTTCGAAAAGTCTCAAGTATTCTGTGCTATCGGGTACGCTTCCCCGCTTCGCCCTCTC
The DNA here is from genome assembly GCA_035708305.1 of Minisyncoccota bacterium. Lineage (GTDB taxonomy): Bacteria > Patescibacteriota > Minisyncoccia > Phycocordibacterales > DASSSU01 > DASSSU01. The sequence goes on from DASSSU010000004.1 coordinate 2,412, forward strand.
GACCTTGTGAAACTGTCGCTGTCCATACATACGCTTTTGCCCGAACCACTCGCTGTTTCTTTTCCAGCCAAACACGAAAGCACCACAAGCCAAGTGCCAGTACTGCGGAGAGAAAAAAGTAATCTGTAATCTGCATCGTCATATTTCTTTTTGCCTTTAAAATTAGATAACTCCAAACTCTCCCAGCTTCTCCGCCAACCCGTCGGCCTGTTTCTCGATTTTCGCTTTGTACTCCGCCCACTTTTCGCTGTTCCAGATTTCAATGCGATCGTTCACGCCAAGTACAGAAACTTTCGTATCAAGCCCCGCAAATTCCTTCAAAAATTCCGGAATCAAAATGCGTCCCATGGAATCCACCTCGGCTTCACTCGCCCCGGCAAGCATGAATCGGTTAAATCCTCGCGTGTCGGCCTGTCCGATAGAAAGAGTAGAAAACTTTTCGGCAATTTTTTCCCAATGCTTCATCGGGTACACAAAAAGACAGTTATCAAGACCATGCGTAACCACTGCCTTCCTTCCAAGTTCCTTACGAAACTTGGAAGGAAGTGCCAGTCGTTTTTTCGGGTCGAGCGTGTGTGTATATTCCCCGATAAACATAGAATTTGCGCTTTAAACGTTTGTACCAACGATGAGAGAAATATGCCACTTTCTCCCACCTGAAGTATATCATATTCCATATCTATCCACTATGTCTACACACTTATCCACAAACCTTACAGCATAAGGGTATTTTTTGGATTTTTTTTTCACAAAAACACACGATTTTTTGAAGTTTTTGAAATAAGCACCGATTGCACTGAATTTTTAGATGTTCTTTCCCTTCCGTGAAGCAGTTGTGAAAGCAATATTTTGAGAAATATGCTAAAATTAGCAAAAGCCCGGGTGGCGAAATTGGTAGACGCGTGAGAAGCGAAGACTTGGAGCTTCGCAAGATTCATTGAGAGATTTTCCGAGTGAAGCGAAGGAAAATATCCAATGAATGGACCGGTTCTATAAGAACCGCTTCAGGTTCCTGAAGCGTTGCAAAATGAAAGCTTTTTATTAAAATACAGAAGATATGCCCGGGTGGCGAAATTGGTAGACGCGTACGCTTCAGGTGCGTATGAGGTAACTCATGGAGGTTCAAGTCCTCTCCCGGGCACAAAAATAAGGAGATGAATGCGACCTGAGAAGCATTCAGCGACTATATTTTTGTAGGTTGGGAGAGACTTGAAAACCTTTTGAGAAATTTTCAGAAACGAAGTGAATGAAAATATCCAAAAGGTGTACAGAATCTGTAAGATTCAAGTCCTCTCCCGGGCACAACGAACGAAGTGAGTTGTGATCCGGGAAGTGAGCCAACTTCTTGGCTCACGTGAGGACTTGAAAGGCGCAGGCTTCAATTTGATAAATTTCCATAAAAAAAGGTGAGTGAACGTTGTTCACTCACCTGAATGGCTACAAGGGAAAACCTATATAAAACTCAACTCCGTCTA
>DASSSU010000005.1:0-15591 GCA_035708305.1 Minisyncoccota bacterium
TGCGAGACTGCTGAAGATGAATCCTTCCTCTATTTCTTTGATCTTTCCATCATTTTCAAACAAATCTTTTTCGATGGTACGAATAGTGCCGGTTGTGACACTTTTGGAGGTTCTTAGATAAAGACGATATTGATGCATTTCTTTTCTTTTCCTCAGAACATGGATGAACAAAAACGAAAGGAACAAGTGTTCCGATATAAGAATTACCACGTACAGGCAGTTTGTCAATGACGGCTTTGACTTTTTGATTTTTTTGGTTAGGCTCAGTGTGGATCGTTCAGAATTTATGAGGCAAAGAAAAGGAGAAGCATATGTTCCGAACAGAAGCTGAATGGTTGTCTGAGTATGAGCAAAGAGGTGCGCTGTGGAAGCACAATGGGAGTCTCAAAGGCCCGCATCCGGTTTTACGATCAGGAATGCATTCCAACGGGTTTTTCAACAGCCGTCTCATCATTGCTGACGAAGAACTGCTTCGCCAGGCCGCCTGCGACCTCCTTGAGCTTTTTGTTGGAAGTCAAAAACTCCTGAGAGCAGATGGCGTTGCTGGGCCGCAAACCGGAGCGACAAAATTGGCAGAGCTTCTTTCAAATGAAATAACAAAAAGAAGAAAGAAAGGATGCTTTTGGGTGTCTCCGGCAAAATATCAAGACAAGACAGGAAGGACAATGGCCTGGGAAGGAGAGGATGCATCACGACTATTAGGGAAAAATGTTCTGCTTTGTGAAGATGTGATCAGCACCGGTGGAAGTATAGAACTTACTGCAAGAGCAGTTAGCCGTGCCGGCGGAAGTGTTTTGCCATATGTGCTTGTACTGGTAAACCGATCCAGTCTTCGGGAGATCAATGGAAAAAAAATTATTGCGCTGATCGAATGCATCATGCCGCTGTGGGATCCGGCAAAATCAGAATGTCCGCTTTGTGAAGCCGGCTCGCAGCCTCTTCCTGTCCCCAAAGAACATTGGAAATCTTTGCATTAGTTTTGCTTTTTTTAGCACACTTGTGCTTGGAACCCTGAACCGTTCAGGGTTCTTTTTTTTTGAAAAAATTAGAAAATTATAAAAATTCTTGAAGACAGCGAAGAGAATCAGACAGATCAATGCCTTGGCTTAAGACCGGCCTCCAAAGATCGCCTTTTTTCTCCAACCGTTTCCAGATTGTCTTGATGGTGAAGTTCTTCGGATCAAGACCTTTCCTCACCTCACTCCATTCAAGCGGCGTGGAGACCGTTGCGTGCGGAAACGGGCGGATAGAGTATGCACAGGCAAGTGTTTGCCCGAATCGGTTCTGGAGATAATCAAGGTAGATCTTTCCGCCGCGTTTCGCCGGATTTCTTTCAAGGGAAGTCAGGTCCGGGAGACGCTCATGTACGAGGCTCATCAAAAGCAGCGCGAAATCTTTAATGTCTTCGTACGAGTATCGTGCACGGAAGGGAATTAGCACGTGCAACCCGGTTTTGCCCGAGGTTTTTGGATAGTGCTCCCCACAGGCGAGATCAAGCACTTTTTTCACTTCCTGTGCCACAACGATCAAGTCTTCAAACGAACGCTCTCCTGGATCGAGATCAAGAATCATGTAGTCGGGCTGTTCCAAACTTGAAATCCGGGAATTCCACGGGTTGAGTTCAATGCAGCCGAGATTGGCGAGATAGAGCAATGTCTCGCGGTTTTGACAGATGACGTAGCGCAGGTATGCTTGGTTGCTCTCAGACCAGATTTCTTTTGTTTCCACATACTCCGGCAGATCCGCCGTGAAGTTTTTCTGAAAAAAACTTTTTCCGTCGATGCCATTTGGGTGACGGTTGAGGTTTTGGGGACGGTCGATGAGATAAGGCAGCAGAACCGATGACATGCGATCGTAATATTCGATCAGGTCACCCTTCGTGTAGCCTTCCTCTTTCCAAAAAACTTTTTCAAGATTGGTAAAGTTCATCTGTTCGCGGGAAATTTTTCGGAAAGTTTTTCTTGTGGTTTTGGATTTTTTCACAGTATTTTTCCTGAGGGCAGGAGTTTCTTTGGTCACTTCCTGTGGCGCTTTGTCCACGCGCAGCCCGGCATAGATCGGGTGCCGCATCCGTCCGCTTTCTGTCCACTCGGAAAACTTCACCTCGCAGACGTACTTCGGCTTGACCCAAGTGATCGGAGAGTTCACGGGGACTTTTTCTCGGAGTGTCGGTGTTTTTTGTTTGATTTTTTCAAGCTTCCGATGCAGGTCTGCAATTTCTTTTTTGGTGAAGCCGCCACCACTGTGCCCGATGTAGCGCAGATCCTTGCCTTGATACACGGCGAGCACGAGTGCACCTAAAAGTTTTCTTGCGCCGCGCGGCTTGGTAAATCCGACAATCACTGCTTCCTGCTCCTGAAAGCTTTTGACTTTCAGCCATTCATCTCCGCGAATGCCTTCACGGTAGGGACTTTTTCCATCTTTGGCGATCATTCCTTCCAGATTTTTTTCTCCCATGCTTTGAAAGAAACGCTTGCCATGCTCTTCCACGTGCTCGCTGTAGAGGAGGGTGGGGTGATCTGGAAGTATTTCCTGCAAAAGTTTTTTGCGTTTTAAGAGCGGTTCGCGGCGAAGATCTTTTCCGTCAAGATAGAGCAGATCAAAAATCGCGTATTGAAGCGGCGCGTGATTTTCTCCATATTGCTGAAGGGTGTGAAAGTCCGCGCGTCCATTCGAAAGCGCGACAATTTCGCCGTCCAAAATGCAGTCATGCGGAATGCTCTCAAGTGCGTCTACAATGGAGGGATATTTTTCATTGAAAGAAAGTCCGTTTCTGGAATACAGCCGTACTTTTCCTCTCTCTTTTTCTGTGATCGCGCGGTAGCCGTCCCACTTCACCTCAAAAATCCATTTCTTGCGGTCGAATGCTTCATCAGTCAGCTTCGCCAGCATCGGCTTAATGCGATGAGGGAAAGGATCTCGCTTGGATGCAGACTTTTTGTCCGTACTTTTACTCGGCGGATTTTTCTTTGAATTTTTCTTTCCAGTTTTTTTCTTTTTTTGTTGCGAAGATTTTTTTTGATTTCCTTGAGTGTCCCGCGGAAGAGTTTTTCCTGAAATGACAGACCCTAATTCTTTGGTAATATCCATTTTGCTTGCGTATTCGTCTTTTGTCTTCACGAGCAGCCAGGCATTCTCGCTTTTTTGGTACTTGTCGTCTCCCGGCTTCATTTTGATGAGGGTAAATCCGCCTTTGAGCTTTTCTCCCAAAAGCACGATTTTTAACTCTCCTTTGAAAAATCCACTTTTTATTTTTTTGCGGCTTTCTTCGAGATCGGAAGTTTTTGCGCTCATGTATGCGCCGCGGTCCCAAACGATTACGTCGCCTGCGCCGTAGTGTCCCTCTGGAATTTTCCCTTCAAAGTCTGCATAGGAAAGAGGATGGTCTTCCGTCATCATTGCCAGCCGTTTGTTTGCCGGGTTCATGGAAGGTCCTTTTGGTACGGCCCAACTTTTTAAAACACCATCCAATTCTAGACGAAAATCATAATGCAACTGTGAAGCATCGTGTTTTTGTACCACGAAATGAAGTGCTCCAGCTTTGGCGCGAGAAACTCGCCCCTTTGGTTCGGGGGTTTTCTTGAATTTTCGTTTCTTGCGATATTCAGAAAGTGACATAAGGGTTTATGCAGGGGTTTTGGCTCGGGAGCGCGTGCGCTGTTCTTGTTCGAGGCTTTTTTTCAGCATCTCCAGCATGTTTTTCATATCGGTCGGAGCGGGTGCTTCTCCTTTCGTGATACGCACGGTTTGCCCTTTCTTTTTCTTTTCGATAATTTTTTCCAAGTCTTTCGTGTAGGTATCTTTGAACTCTGCAGCGTTGAAATGCTCTTCCAGCTGATTGATGAGTGCCAAAGCCATTTTGAGTTCGCGGTCTGAGTAGTCTCCTTTTCCTGGCAATTTCAATTCCTTTGGATCGCGGAGTTCATCGAGATAGCGCAACTGTACGAGCATAATCGCGCGGCCTTCGGGGCGGATCATCGCAAGATGCTCTTTGTTGCGAAGCACCCACGTAGCGATCCCCACTTTTTTTGAGCGCCGCAAAGCTTCACGCAGCAGTACGTATGCTTTTTCCGCTTTTTTATCCGGTTCAAGAAAGTAGGGCTTCTCAATGTGTGCACTCGGGATTTCGTTTTCCTCTACAAAACGCACGATGTCGATGGTTTTTGTTTTTCTCGGCGCTACTTTTTCAAAATCTTCATCTGTCAAAATCACGTAATCTCCTTTTTGGTATTCATACCCCTTCACAATATCCTGGTAGGGGATTTCTTTGTTGGTTCCGCGGCAAACCTTGGCGTAACTCACCGGACAGTGTCCGTGTTTGTCGAGCAGATGAAATTTCAGCTTCCGTTCTTCGGAAGCACTATAGATTTTGACCGGAATATTGATGAGGCCAAATGAAATAGAGCCGCTCCAAATAGATCTCATTTCTCTATTTTTTCACAGCTCCTTAAAGAACGTATGAATATGATAGAAGAATGCGAAAGAAGGAAGAAAGCGCAAGAAAAAAAGAAGAGGTGCGCCAAAAAGCTTCACATAAGCCGGGAAATCTTTGGATTGGCACGTCCGGCTGGATGTACAAAGACTGGGGAAGGGAGTTTTATCCGCCCGAAATGAAGCGTGGGCATCTTTCGTTTTTGGCGCAAACTTTTCACACCGTGGAGGTGAACACGAGCTTTTATCATTTGCCAGAGCAGGGCACGTTTCGAAAATGGCGTGAAGAAACTCCGGGGGATTTTGTCTTTTCTGTGAAGCTTTCGCGGTTTATCACGCATCGAAAAAGGCTGAAGGGTATCCGGGCGCCACTTTTGAAATTTTTGAACCGTGCGAAATTCTTGAAAGAAAAACTCGGGGTGGTACTTGTCCAACTCCCGCCAAATTTGAAGTTCGATGAAAAACTCATTTCGGGTTTTGTAGAAGATTTGCGCACAGTTTCCGGCAAGAGTGTCCGCACACGCCTTGCTCTGGAGCCTCGGCATGCTTCGTGGATGGAAGAGCAGAACAAAAGTTTTTTTCTTCCGCTTCTGAAGTCAGAGAAAAACATCGCTCTCGTTTTTCCGCACTCCTCAAAAATTCCGTCTTTCAAACCAGAAGACGCAAACATCACGTCGAATTTCGTGTACTTACGTTTTCACGGCCCCAGTGAATTCGCATCTTCCCGCTATGGTACGGAAGGGTTGCGTCCGTGGGCAGGAAAAATCACAAGATGGCAAGTGTGTGGGCTGGATGTTTTTGCATATTTCAACAACGATGTTCACGGTCACGCGGTGCATGATGCGCAAACCTTGCTTGGGCTGATTAAAAAAGATAAAGAATAAAGCCCCGGACGGCCGGGGCTGTAGAGCTTAGGATTTTTTCCTTTTCTTGTGTACGTTGTTTGGCTTTGGTTCTGCGATGGAACTTCCCGCGCGGCGGAGGGCTCGCTTGATGATACGAGCGTGTTCATCTGCCGGTGCTTGTTCCAGATGCTTCCGAAGCTGCCGCAGCAACGAAAGCAATTTTTCATCACCAGGCCTGCGCCCGTGTGATTCCGCAAGAACGATAATGGCATGAATTGCCCCTGAGTTCTTCAGCAAAAGATTCCTGGCGATTCTTTTGAAGCTACTGACGGATGGAGCATTTTCCAGGCTTTCAAAATCATTCGGTCGCCTTTCAGCAGGCTTCTTCAACCGCTTCTTCAGCTGCTCAATAGTAACGATTCCTTCTCCAAGAAACTCCTCGGGCATGGATGCACTCATTGAACCATCTCCTGTATTGTCTGTCCCAATTCATATCTACTTGTTTTTTATGTTGTTGTCAAGAAAATGCTACAGAAGTTCGGCTTTATGGTAGTATTGGACCATGGAAAAAATAATCGTCTACGAAAAAACAAGCTGTTCAAAGTCCAAAGAGACCATCCGGCTTCTTACCGAGGCGGGTGTGCCGTTTGAGATTTTTGAATACTACGATACGCCGCTTGACCCAGAAAAGCTGCTTGACCTCGCACGCAAGCTCGGCATGTCGCTTTGGGATCTGCTCCGAACCAACGAGCCGGTGTATGCAGAACTTGATTTGGAACACCAAAAAATTTCTGAGAGAGAACTTGCCGAAATCATGGTTGCCCATCCGGATCTCATCCAAAGGCCGATCGTGGAAATGGGAGACTTCGCTGTCTTGGGGCGTCCGCCGGAAAAGATTCAGGCGATTCTGGATCGTTATACCAGTTTGAAAGTGAAAAAGTAAAGACACCGAATTTTTCCGGTGCTCGTCCAAGCTCTCTGGCAACAAGAACAGAAGCGCCAAGGGAAAATTTTTTATTTTAAGAATTTCAAGAAGAAAGCTACAAATACCAGAACAATCCCAATATTCACCATCAGCCGTTCCCAGAACTGATGCCTGAAGAAAAATATATCGACGCAGACAATAAGAGCTATCATTATCACGACATAAACTACGGATAATATTTGTTTTTCCATTACTTAGTAGTATAGCACTGTTGTTAAAATGCTCGGTAAGTTTTTTTGCTCGGGCGGTAGGATTCGAACCTACGACCAATCGATTAACAGTCGACCGCTCTACCACTGAGCTACGCCCGAATTATGGTATCTGTCTGACAGGGATTTACCCGGTACGAAAACAGTATACAAAAAACATCTGAAATTGCAAAGGAAAAAACACGGAAATGCACACTTTGATTTCGAGCTTGAAAGTTGGTCATGATATAATAATCTTATGCAAATCAACATCAAAATGACCAGCATGGAGATAACAGAGAGCATTTCCGAAAAGCTGAATAAGAGCACGGCGCACATTGAGAAGATTCTTCATGAAAAAGCCGAAGACAGCGCGCTTTTGACGGTGGAGATAGGGAAGAAGACCAAGCATCACCGGCAGGGAGATATTTTCTTTACACAGCTGCACTTGGTGCGAGATGGAGATGATTTTAATGTTATGAGTGAAAAAGAAGAGCTGTTGGACTCGATTGATGCGGCGGAGGAAGAGCTTTTGCGGCAAATAAAAAGCAAGCAAGACAAGCGAAAAGATTTGACACGCCAAGGAGGGAAGGAGATCAAAGATGCTTCTCGGGAAGAGTAGAAAGTCAGTTTTTGAGAAATTATTTCACAGCGATCCAAGCCTGAAACTGTTCATAGGTCATTTCATTCCGCCCTTCGGGAAGGACAGACTTCAAAACAAGCTCACCGTTTTGGAGTTCTGCTTTTTTGACAATCACGCGGATTTCTTTGTTGTTTTTGCGGGCGAAGAAAAACGGCTTTGGCCACACTTCGAAAGCGAGGATCTTTCGATAATTTTTTTCTGCCGGGTCGTTGAGATCAAGATGTGCGTCTTCTTTGATGATTTTTGGACTGAAAGTTGCTTCTGTGTGGTTTTGAGGGGTGGGAGAAATTTCGCCGTTCACCCACCGAGGAATTACTTCGCAAAGCATATCCGCGCCCAAATCAGCGAGGGATTTTTCCATTTCAGAGAAAGGAGCGGGAAAGTTGCCAGAAAATTTTCTCTGTGCCAAAACATCGCCGTGATCCATTTCTGCATCCATGAGCATGATCGAAACGCCGGTTTCATCTTCTTCCAAAATCGCCTGATGAATCGGAGAGGCGCCGCGGAGTTTCGGCAAAAGCGATGGATGGATGTTCAAAACGCCTTTCTCTGGAATTTCGAGTATGACTTTGGGAAGGATTTTTCCGTACGAAGCGACGACAAAAAAGTCCCAATGCTCTTGTCCGAGTGCTTGGGAAAGCACGGCATCTTTGGGTGACGGTGGCTGAAGAAATGGGATATTATTTTCTTCCGCCCAGACTTTCGCCTCCGGCGGTGTGAGGAGCATTTTTCGTCCTTTGGGCTTGTCCGGTGCGGTGACGATGAGGCTTGGTAAAAAACCGCGCATTTTCATCGCTTCAAGCACCATGGCCGAAAATTTCGGCGTTCCAAAAAAAATATATCGCTCGTTCATTTTTTGGTTTCTTTACTCGTTTCCCGCAGCGCCTTTTTTGGGTGGTTCAAATTCTTTCAGATTTTTGGCGTGATCAATAAAAAGAATTCCGTGCAGGTGGTCAATCTCATGCTGAAAAATTTGCGAGAGGAGTCCGCTTCCGCCGTACGTAAAAATTGCGCCGTTTTCGTCGTACGCCCGAACGGTAGTTTTGTCGGCGCGGTATGTTTTGCCGTAGAGCCAGCGCACGGAAAGACAACCCTCTTCCATCCAAGATTTCTTTTGTGACTGCTTCACGATCTCCGGGTTGATCAGCACCATGTCTTTTGCTTGCGCGTTTTCCTCAGAAATACTGCTTTCTTTTCGGTATTCGCGAAAAACTTTTCGGGAAACCAGTACGATCTGTAGGGATTCACCGATCTGCGGAGCGGCAATGGCAACGCCGTCATCCTGAGAATCAAGCGCTTCTTTCATGCGTGCAATAACCGCCCGGATCTTTTCGGAAGTGATTTCTTCAGGTGGAATCATGCGAGCTTTTGCCCGAAGTACAGCGCTGTCTCGGTTTAAGATTTTAATCATAGATCTTTTTTACTATAAAATACTTTCTGGATCAATGCGAATCTGAAATTCCGGCGAAAGTGCCTGAAGGCGCTTCTTAAGATCTTCTGGCAGAGGATCCCTTGCTGGGAGCCGAAGGAGTGCGTGAGTGAGGTAGCGGTTTCGGATCTTTTCGGTGAATCCCTGGTAGATTTCGGGTTGGTAAGCGGAAAAAAACCTTTGTATTTTTTCCTTCCGCACCTCACTTTCTTTTTGTTTATCGAGAAAACTGATCTTAATGATTTTTGTAAAAGGAGGATATCCGAAGCGTTTTCGGTCTTGTAGGTCTTCCTGATGAAACGTCTTGATATTGCCCTTCAAGGATGCTTGCAGAAGTTCCGCCTCCGGGTTTCTGGTTTGAACAACCAGTTCATGCTTCGTTTTTTCAGCGATACTGCTAAGAAGCGAAAAAATTTTTTCATTGATGCGAAAGTCGGGAAGGGAAAAGAGCGAATCAAGTGAGACGACGATGCTACAATCTGCTTCTTTTGCGGAAAGATATTTTATAGCCATTTCTGTACCAAGAAGGATTTGGGCGGAATTGGCCTCATCCACAGGAGTGCAAAAGCGTGTTTTTTCCTGAAGTGCCTGGCGATAGGTTTTGGTGTGCTCACCGTCGATTTGTGCCACTGAAGCGTGAGGAAATGCTTTCTTGAGATACGCACGGACACGGTCAATGCCAATGCCAAGCGCTTCAAGCCGGAAGCCGCCGCAGGTTTCGCAGAGGATTTTCTCGCGGGCGGAAACGGTGAAGCGGCATCGGCTGCACACAAACTTTCTCTCGCTGTTTTTCCCAGAAGATTCATAGAGAACCATTGGCGCACTGCAGTTTTTACACAGGACCACGGAAGTGCAATCCCGGCACACGGTCACTCCCGCAAGGCCTTTCCGAAGTGCAAAGATGAAAACTTTTTTCTTTTCTTCCAAGTTTTTTGCCAGAAGCCGTTCCGTGCTTTCTGCGAAGATGCGGAATTTTTTGTCGCTTTCGCGGTACTTGGTCATGTCTGCCAAAAAAACTTTTTCCGGGAGAGAAAGTTCCGTTTGGAAAGCTGCAGTTTTTTCAAAATTTTCGCTCTGAAGAAGCTCCAGTGTTTCGGTGCGGAGAACACTTGCACCGAGAAAAAAATCGATATTCGCCGCATTGGCATATTCCAAAACAAAAACCCTGGCGTCAGGGTATGGCTGTTTTTGGGATCGGTAGAGTTCGGATGATTCATTTTCTAAGATGATCGCACCTACTTTGCCATGGGGTGTGGCGAAGAAAGATGGTGTTCCGATGATCACGAGTGGCAGGGAACCGCTCAGCACTCTCTTCAAATTTTCGCGGAGCTGTTTTTTGGGCAAGTTTCCGTGCAAAAAAACCAAGGAAGACGGATGTGGAAGATGTTCCGTTAAAAAGTGAAAAAGGTTTTCTCCCGATACACGGTCCGGAACGGCAAGAAAAACGGATTCTTCACGCTTCTGTGTTTTTTTGATGATTCGCAAGTACGCCTGGAAGCGTTCTTTTTCAGGAACCTGCACCAGCTGTCTGAGTGGCTTTTTGATATCCGTATTTTTTGAACTTTCTTCTCCTTCTGCGGGGTTTTTTGTTTCAGAAAAAGAAGTGACGAGGTCAAGCATGAGCGCCGGGGCAAATACCGGAAGGAGTTGTCCAAACTGGCAGCCATAGTATTCCGCCGTTTGAGAAACAGCAGACAAAAAAGCAGGGGTGAAAAAATTTTCCCGTACCACGCCGTCAATTTTTCTCAGGCGAAAATCGGAGGTTCGGAGACGGGTTTTGGCATTCTTAAGATCCGTGCTTTCAAGGACAATCGCATACACACTTTTTTTGCGAAGCGGAATCTTTATCAGTGTACCGGGAGTAATCGGCTCTTTGGTGAAATACGAGAGCGCACTTTTGGTAAGGTTTCCTGCAAAAGGAGCAACGGAAACAATATGCATGGTTGTTTATTTTTGCGAAGTATTCTGGGACGTATCCGGGAGAGTGATGCCGACAATCACACCTTTGGCACCCTGGTCATGGAGGTAAATTTCATTTCCTTTGATCGCCATGCTCTGGATATTTCCTTCGTAAATCGGCTGAATGTTCTGCGGCGCGTGGGAGGTGAGCTCGATCGCGTAAATGCCGCTTGAAACGCCAAAGATGATCACGTCATTGCGGTTATCATAAAAGCCGGCATCAAGGATCGGTGTTTTGGTGGTGATGACGGTTTTGGTGGTTGGACACGGCTTTGCTGACGTAGAACTTCCTGTAGAAGCAGAGGTGGAGGTGGTACCTGCGATCAAAGCGGAAGTGGTGCCAGAAGAGTCGGTGCTTGTTCCCGCGGTAGTCATCGGACAAAAGGAGTCTGGCGCTGCACCTTGTCCGCCCCAGGTAGCCACGATGGAGTTTTTTGGGAAGTTAATGCTGACCGTGTCATCGGCGGTGACAGCGCTTCTTTTTTTGGCTGCGGCGGTGATTAGCTGGTCAATGTCCTGATAGTCGGAATCCTGGAATGCTTTGTAAACGGTGCTCGGGAGGTTTTTTTGAATCAAGAAAGGTTTGAGGGTTGTCTGATCACCCTTAGAGAGGGCGAGACTTGTGGTCCAAGGCCAGTAGTTTGGCGCTGAAACGATGATTTGGTACGTTCCCGGTTGGACGGATTTGGTGAAGGTCTTTTCCTCAGGGCCTTCCATATAAAGGTCAGAGTTCAGAGCAACCGAAAACTTGCCGGCCTGAATGTTGGGGAAATCAATGCTGATCTTGGGATTACTATTTCCGCCGCCGGAGAGATTTGACGAATGGTGCTGATAAAAAAACCACCCGCCGACGATGACCAGGATAATGACAATGCCGACGATGATGGAATTTTTCGTCTGGCGGTTTGATGCTGTTGTGTTCATGATGGTTATTGTATAGGAAAACCAAAATCATGCAAAGCTTTTTTCTTCAACTTTTCTTTGTGTTTTTCACTCTTTTTTCATTTTTATTTTTCTGTTTTCTTTTCTCTCCGCCAGATGTTGCAATTTTCATCATGGCGGTTTTTTGCTACACTGGAAAGATGAACGGTCTTCAAATTTTGGAATTGATCGGAGGGATGGTGATGGTACTTGTTCTTGTCGGAGTTTTTGTGATCGTATTTCTTCGCGAGAAAAAATCCGAGAGCAAGCGGCAGGGAAATGATTTTCTTCTGCTTCAAAACCAGCTGAATGACCTTCGGCAGATGCTGGACGCTAAACTGAGTGATTCTCACAGCCGCATGGAGCGCCGGATGGACACACAGCTTTCCGAGTCATCCAAGATCATCCGCGAAGTGACCGCGCATTTGACGAAGCTTGACGAAACCAACCGCCAAGTGGTGGGCTTTGCGGATCAGCTGCAGTCGCTTCAGGATATTTTGCGAAACCCAAAACAGCGCGGGACGCTTGGAGAATACTACCTCGAAACGGTGCTCAAAAACGTGCTCCCGCCAAGCGGATATCAGATGCAGTACCATTTTGAAAATGGTGAGGCGGTGGATGCGGTGATTTTTCTCGATCGCGGAAAAGTACTTCCGATCGACTCCAAGTTCTCGCTCGAAAACTACAACAAGCTGCTGGAGACGAGCGACCCGTCAGAGCGCGCGCGCCTGGAAAAAGCTTTTCGGCAGGACATCATCAACCGCGTGAACGAAACGGCGAAGTACATCCGCACGCGTGAAAAAACCATGGACTTCGCCTTCATGTTTATTCCATCGGAAGCGATTTATTATGATCTCTTGGTAAACCGGATCGGCGGACGAGATCTGATCGAATATGCATTTCAAAAGAAACAAGTGGTGGTGGTGTCACCGACGTCTTTTATGGCGTACCTTCAAACGGTTTTGCAGGGATTGCGGAGTTTGCAGATCGAAGAATCCGCAAAAGAAATCCGCAAGCATGTGGAAAACCTTGGAAAACATTTGAAAGTGTACGACGACTCCATGACAAGACTTGGCAATACCCTCGGAACGACCGTGAGACACTACGACTCGGCGCGCCGGGAATGGCAGAAAATGGATCGCGATATCCTGAAGATCACCGGGACTTCTCCGGAGCTCTCTCCTTCGGAGGAGCTTCCGAAGCCGGGACAGAGAGAAAAAGAATTGGAAGAGGAAGTCGAGTCCGTCAAAGTTTCTGCGTTGCTGTGAAATCCACTCTTCACGAATGCTCTATCTCGCTTTGTGCTATAATGATCGCATTACTGGATTAATTTTACAGAAGACATGAAAAGCGTTATCGGGCTCGCCATCATCTTGGCTGCACTTTTGGGACTTTCGTATTGGGGATATCTGGAATTTTCGCATCAGCACCTTGCGGGTCAGAGTGCGGGCGCCACATCTACTCAAACGGAAATCGCCACAACCACGAAGGCGAACACTATCAATACAGAAAACAACAACACTATGGATCAAAACACAGGAGGAAGCAGCACGGGAATCGGAAATAGTTCCCAGGCGGGAGAAGGGCAATTGATGATCAGCGATATCACGGTTGGAACTGGCACGGAAGCGGAGCAGGGTGATACGGTTTTTGTTACCTACACCGGCACGCTTGCAAACGGAACGGTTTTTGATGCCAGTTCCAAACACGGAGGGCAGCCATTCAGCTTCACACTTGGTTCGGGACAGGTGATTCCCGGATGGGAACAGGGGATTCTTGGAATGAAAGTCGGTGGCAAGCGAAAGCTCGTCATCCCGCCGTCTCTCGCATACGGGGCAAACGGTATTCCTGGAGCAATTCCTCCCAACGCGACACTGACCTTTGTCGTAGAACTTACGAATGTAGAGCAGCAGTAAAAAGATAACGCAAAATACTCAGGAGACTCAAGAATGGAGAAGAAAGAAGAAGGCAGAGAGCAGGAAAATATTGCAGGGATGTTTTCCTTGCGTCATTATGAAACAAAAAACAATCATTACTCATGAGATTTTTTCCACTCGCGACCGTCATTGTGTTGGCAATTATAGTGGTTTTTGTCGTTCCAGATCGGCAGGGCGAAACGATTTTTGATGCCCTCAAACCCGCACAAACGCCGAGTTTTCCAAATCTTCTCGTGGAGCGGCAGTCTCTCCAAAATTCCTCTCATTCTCCTATTGGAAGTTCCAGTTCTGCTGAAACGGCGGCTTCTTCGTCTTCTTCCCAGGTTCGTCCGGTTCAAACTCAAACCGCACCCGCTCTTGCTTCCAATGCCGGAACGTCTTCCAATGATCACGTTCTTTCAAATGAAAAAACTGCTGAGCCGGTAGCTCCGCTTCCGTCGCCTCAGAGTTACGAACAGCTCTCGGCGCAAGGAGTACTTGAGTGGACGAATTATTATCGTGAGCAAAACGGACTTCCGCCGCTCAAGCTGAACTCCACTTTGGTGACGGCAGCAACGCTCAAGGTGTACGACATGTTCCAGAAGCAGTATTTTGAGCACGTGTCGCCCGATGGAAAAGATATTTCGGATGTGGTAACCAACCTGGGATACCAGTACATCACGGTAGGGGAGAACCTCGCGCTTGGCGATTTTGTTTCGAGCAAAGATCTGGTGGATGCGTGGATGAATTCTCCGGGACACCGCGCCAACATCCTCAACAAAAGCTACGAAGAAATCGGCGTCGCGCTCAAGTACGGGAAGTTTAACGGCAGAGACGTTTGGCTGGCGGCACAGGAGTTTGGCCGGCCGCGTTCATCGTGTCCGATGCCGGACCAGAACCTAAAAAGCCAAATCGAAATGGATCAGGACCGCACGAGCGATCTGTCCTCGCAACTGGATGCACTTCATGCAAGTTTGCAGCAAATCAGTAAGAGCGACGTGTCGGAGTACAATGCCAAGATCGACGAATATAATGCGCTTGCCAAGCAGATCAACCAGCTCAACCAAACGCTGAAAGAATTTATCAATGAATACAATGCACAGGTGGAGACTTTCAACACGTGTGCGGCAGAGTAAACCGGTGGTATAATGCTCACATATGGAAGAAGTACTTAAAGCAAACATTTTCTTTTTCATTACGTCTATCGCGGTAGTGCTCGTAACTCTTTTCGTGTTAGTGATCTTGTATTATCTCTACTGCACAGTAAAGAACATCAAAGAACTTTCCGATACCGTGAAAGCAAGTGCGGAAGATCTGGTACGCAATATGGCAAACGATGGACTTCACCGGCATGTGAGAAGATTTGGTGGAAGTGTCCTCAAGGTGTTTGGCTACGCACTTGGCGCATACATGCGTGAGAAGGTTTCGGAAAAACATCGCGAGAAAAGAAGACAAAAACAGTCAAGATACGAACAGTCAAAATATGATGAATGACCACTCTCATTTTACAAACTAAACGTTATTCTCTATGTATCAAAAAGACTATAACCAAAAAAATCATGGAAGCGGAAGTAAAATTTCGCTTCTTGTTATTCTGGCGGCGGTCGCTGCCGGGTTTTACTTTTTTGCCGGCGAAGGCGGGGCGGAAAACAGAAGAAAAGCCAGAAACGCCTTTCACAAAATCAAGCACAAAACTGCTTTTCAGATGAAGCAGCTCGGAAAAAGAATTTCCAAAAGTGATTATTATGATGCGATCGAAGACACGTTTGAAAAATACAAAAACAAAGCAGAAATTACCGGGGATGAGCTCAAGGGGCTGAAGTATGAACTTCAGAAAAGATGGGCACGCATCCAAACGGAAGATGAACTTCGTGAAAAAGAAAGAAAAGAAAGGGAAGAAGAGTAGATTTCAAATTTCAAAAAATAATTTTTCAAAAAGCTTCCATGCGGAAGTTTTTTTGATGCTCGGAATTTGATTTGCAAAAATTGCTTTCATTTTCTGTTGAAAAGCTTGACGAAGATGATCGTCAAGATATGGTATACTGGTGGTGTTTTTGGCTCTCGAAAGTTATTCTATCCGATCCATGTCCGAACTTGCTGTCAGAAAAAAAACCCGCGAATCCAAAATGCTCAAGCGTGATCTGGGGCTTTTTACGGTTATTCTCCTGGTGGTAAGCAACACGCTTTCTGGAAGTGCGTTTGTTCTCCTCTCTGACGGTGCACGGGTGGCAGGAACGCTTCTGCCGCTCTCGTTTATTTTTGGCGGCGTCCTTG
>DASSSU010000006.1:0-4207 GCA_035708305.1 Minisyncoccota bacterium
AGCCCCACCTGCCCGACATAGTCCTTGTGAATTTTTTCTGCAAATGTATCAAATACTTCTTTGTTTTTATTTTTCAGAGGGATTTTAAAACTTCTCATTCCCTCTTTTCCAGTGTAAAGAAATCGCTCTGTTTGGAGTGTATATCCGGTACGTGCGCAGCGAGGTTTTTTCTTCAATATTTTCTTTCCCATCATTTCATTTTATCAGCCAGTAAATTTGATACGTTATCAAATAAAATAAAGAAACAAGGAGAACGGTTAGAAAGGCGAAGATATATTTCATGAGGAATATATCGGAAAACCGTTTTTGAGAGGGTTCTGAGGCTCGGAGGAAACCCTATTTGTGAGAGCCTTATCCTCCCTGAGATTCGGAGCAAATCAAACGCGAATTTAGCCTTATCCTCCCTGAGATTCGGAGAGGTTCTCTCCTTTTTCTTTATTCTATTTGACAAAATACCAAAAAGTGTTAGGTTTTCCCCTACAAAACGCTTTTATTTCTAATTCGAGAATAACAAAAAGCATGCAAAAATACAAGAAAAAAGTCCCCCTTTGGCTTCCTTACACCGAAAGCATAGAAATTAAAAAAACACAAGTCTACTTTGCTTACAAAGGTGGAGACTGCATTATAGACATTTCGGAGATTCTTTTTATCATGCTTTATGGTGCCACTTGTGAACTCTCTGAGGCTTTTCTTCAGCTCTGTGCTCGAAATGGAGTGCCTATTTGTATTCACCGCAGAACTATGGCAAATGCTATTTGGATAACTCCAAGCGTTCGCACCTCAACAAAAGATGATATTCTCAGTAAACAAATTTTTTTTCGGGGAAACGAGAGAAAGAAGGTTCACATCGCAAAAAAGCTTCTCCAGGCAAAATTTAAAAGTATGGAATGGCTTGTACCATACCCCTTCGCCTTTGATTATCGAAAATTGACTATCCAAGAAATGGTCAATATTGAAGCGCAACATGCTAAGAATTATTGGAAAAAATACTACGAAGAACTGGGTATTTTTGAATTCAGTAGACGAGGAAGACCTCATACAGTAAAAGCAGTTTTGGATGCAGTTTCAAAACTTACCAGCGGTATAATTTTACGATATATCTTATATCACCGGCTTAGCCCTTATCACGGATATATTCACGTTCCGACTGATTATCCGGCGCTTGTGTATGATCTCATGGAACCATATCGAGGATACATTGATAAAATCGTTTTTGATACTATTCGTGAAGCTCAAAAAGAAGGAGTGGAAGAAAAACAATTTCTCGGAAGGTGTATTGTGGCAGTGGAGAGATATTTTGACAATATTGTATATACCAATACGACGAGGCAACTTGTCACTTTTCAGGAACTTCTTCACGGCGCGGTCTTGTCTCTGCGTTCTTATTTACAAGGAGAACCAAGACAGTTTGTCGTGCCTGTTCCGGGAAAACCAAACGGTGGGAGACCGCTTAAAATTGGCTATAAATTGTATGGAAGATCGGCAGGACCAACAAATTTTTGGGCAGAAGCAGAAAAAGCTTCTCAAAAACATGAGAGGGTAATGGAAACCAATAGTAAAAATTAAAATTTCGACAAAAAAGAGCATCGATTGCGATGCTCTTCGGGGTCAAAATTCTTGATTATTTTTTTCAACCCGATTCGTCAGACAGAGAAATGTTCGGGTTTCCTCGAGCGCGGGAGACCCATTCTTCAACGGTTTCTCTGATTACTCCTTCTTTTTTCTCTCCAATTCCTTTTATATCTTGAAGTTCACCTTTCTGGATGATGTCCATCAGTTCCCCAACGGTTGTGATTTTCTTTTCTTCTTCCAGTACCCGGAGCACCCCTTCTGGTAAGGGTGGCTCCATGGCTTCTAACCGAAATGACCGAAGGTATGTCACTACGGATCTTCTTTCGCCTTCAATTTCTTCGATTCGTTTCTCTTCAAGCCGAAGGACACGCTCTTGAAGATCCTTCAAGATCCGTTTCAGGCGCCCCAACTCTTCTTGGATATTTTCAATCTGTCTTCTGAGTTGATTTTCCGTAGTTTCCACATCTTTCAGATTGAAAGCATTCAAGATCTTTTGAAAAGATTCTCTCCCCTTTTCCTGCAGTTTCTTTTCGGCAGAGTTTCTCAGCACTTCAATTTCTTCGTAAGTGCTGTTCGACGAAAGTGCGATCTGCGGAATACTCTCCACGCGGTATCCGATACCGTAGATCCGCGCGAGCGTCTCCACCTCTTGGTCGGTGAGTTTCGCTGCCACAAAACAGCGGCTCAGAATAGCATTTTCAAACTCAGGATTACTCGAAAGGTCTGCCGACAAAGCGAAACCAAAAATCTTTGCAAAATCTTGGAGATTCATTCACGAACTCCTCTATGACAAAAAAACGAAAGATCTTCTCCGCAGTTTTTACCATTTTAAAGCATGTATGTCAAGGTTTCAGCTTTCAAACTCCAAAACGCCGCCGCCCGGGCACTTTTCTCCTGTGGGGTCATAGACGACAAGTGATTGTCCGGGTGCCCAGGATTCCTGTGGTTCTTCAAAAAAAACACGCATCGTTTCCCCTCCTGCTCCGTTTTCTATGCGGATCTGTACTTTTTGCAACGGCTGGCGGTAGCGAAATCGTGCTAAAATTGTTTTTCCTTCTTCGGGTATATCTGAGATCCAATTGACGTTTGAAAGGCGTGCTTCCCGGAAATTTCTCTTTTCTGAGATCTTGCTTTCCGAAACGGTGAGCGTGTTTTGCTCCAGATTTTTTCCGACCACATAAAGCGGCTTGCGTTCGTCGCTTTGTTGTGTGACGGTGAAGCCATGCCGCTGACCGAATGTGTAGAAAAGTGCACCTTCGTGCTCGCCAATCACGCGGCCGCTCTCATCAAGCACATCTCCTTTTTTGGAGGGAATGAAATTTTCCAGGAATTCGCGCATGTTGAGCGCGCCCAAGAAGCAGACGCCCTGGCTGTCTTTGCGCTCCGCCGTCGGCAAGGCAAACTTCCGCGCAAGTTCCCGTACGTGGCTTTTCTGAAATGCTCCCACGGGAAAAAGCACGGACTGAAGTTTTTTTTGCGGCAACGTCCAGAGAAAGTATGTCTGATCTTTCTCTTTGTCCGCCCCGGCAAAGAGCTCGTAGGTTTTTTCACCGTCTTCCTCCTCGCCTCTTCCGGTCAAAGTTTCTGCCGCTTTTTTTTGTGCATAGTGTCCCGTGGCGACAAAGTCCGCACCCATTTCCCGCGCTTGGTCCAAAAACGCGCCGAACTTCACGTATTTGTTGCACATGACATCCGGATTCGGTGTTCTGCCCTTTCGGTATTCGGCAATCATGTAGTCCGCCACGTCTTCTTTGTATTCTTTTTCAAAATCAAACGTGAGAAACGGAATATCCAAATGCGCCGCCACACGCATGGCATCCAGACGGTCTTCTTTCCACGTGCACGGCAAAAAGTCCGGATGCCATGTTTTGATAAAAACACCCGTGACGTCGTAGCCTTGTTCTTTGAGGAGTGCGGCGGAAACGGAAGAGTCCACACCGCCGGAGAGTCCCACAAAAACTTTTTTCTTGTTGTTTTGAGATGTTGCCATGAGAGGTGAGGAAGATTTGAAAATTTTGACAAGGGAATTTCTTTTCGAAGTTTGTGGGCTTCACGAGAAAAGAATATTCCCTTGTTCTAAATTCTAAAAATCTAAAAAGACGGAAGAAGTTTCTTGTATAACTCGAAGGTTGCTTTGGCGTCGGAAAGCGCCGTGTGCGCATGAATGTTGTGAATGCCAAAGTGGAGACACAATTCGCGCAAAGAAAATTTCAGCAAATCTGGGTTCCGGTACAGCACCGCGTACGCAAGCGAAAGTGTGTCCATTTTGTGGTAGTGCATGGTGTTTGGAACATCAGTAGTGAGAAATCCCTTTTCCAGAAAAAGAAAATCAAAGGCGACATTATGCCCCACCAAAATCGCCTCATGCGTGAGCTCCGAGAGTTCTGAGAGTGCCTGCTTCAGATCTATTGCTTCCGCCCAGTTCTTTTCTTGGTACTGGTTGACGGCGAGCGCAGCGGGATCAGCGGTTTCGATGTGTTCCGGCTTCACCTTCCATTCTCGTTCCGCGAGTATCTCCATGTCGTTCCCAAAATTTCCGTCTTTGTCTGGAAGGTGCCTCGCGAGCACGAGTCCGATCTCCAAGATCTCATGCTTTTCCACGTTTAGTCCGGTCATTTCAAGATCAAGAAAAGCA
>DASSSU010000007.1:0-21242 GCA_035708305.1 Minisyncoccota bacterium
TTAAGATGGTCAGTATTTTTGATTAAAAAATAATAGAGATATTTGTTATAAATTTTTTGCTCGTTACAAACGAAGCTTCTACATCCCTGGTTCGTTGCAAGCGGAACATTTGCAATTCCGACATATCCAATCGGTGCACGCGAAGAAAGAACGACCGAACCCACAGGGAGAATTTTTGCTGAGGATTTTTCAAGTCCTTTTTCAGAAATTTTTTTTGAAGAATCAGAAATTTGAAAACCTTTAAGTTTCCCCAAATCCTTCGGAGTAATCCAAACAATCTCACCACTCCAGTACTCTGAAACAGAGGTTTTTGGAGTTCCTCCGCCAACAACTTTACAAACCTCTGCAATCAAGACGAGTTTCATACTGTCAATTATTAATATAGATAAAAATGACAATCAATAGGTATGCAAGAGCAAAGATGACAGGCACTAACCTTTCAACGTGAGAAAATGGAAAGTATTTTTTCTTGTTTTTCCCTTCTCCCAATGCCTCCCATTCACTCTTATAAAGCTGCAATGGTAACTTTTGTTCTATTTCATGTATAATCTTAAATTTTCCCGTATTCAATTGCTTATAGGAAGTGAGTAAAAACCACGAGACAATACATATAAGCATGCCTAATAAAGATAGCCCGACAAGAAACAGACTTTGATGAACGCTGGTATTTTTTAAGACGAGACCTACGAGCACAAGAATCGCTGAATTGAGAGCTAGAAATTGCTTATTGACAGACTCACGTCTGTCCGAAATTTTTTCCATGCTATTTACATAGAGTTTATATTGTTCAAAATACTGCTCTTCGTATGTAGTATTTTTTGGCTTATCGTGCACCATGTATCAATTTTCCCAAATTATCAAACGTCCACTTGTATATTTTGTCAGAGGATTTCGCTGAACTTGGTTTAACGTTGCCGCCCTCTTTATATCTTCCTAAGTCGCATCACTTCTTTTGGACTGGCCTATCAAAAATTCTTTCAGAACCTTATCATTATCGTAATCAAAGCTTACGA
Organism: Minisyncoccota bacterium; assembly: GCA_035708305.1. Lineage (GTDB taxonomy): Bacteria > Patescibacteriota > Minisyncoccia > Phycocordibacterales > DASSSU01 > DASSSU01. The sequence goes on from DASSSU010000007.1 coordinate 1,014, forward strand.
AGCATCTTACTTTGTTTTGTTCGTTTGATAAGTACATATTGTTTTGTTTAATTATTTTGTGCTAAAGATATAAGATGATCTTTTCCTTTCTGTTGGATTTGAAATCCCGCAGAGGTTTTAGACACAAACCCTTTTTTCATATTTCGCCCATTCAAAGCCGTAAAAGCCCGAGTTTCGACTCTATCTCGGAGTTCGCTAGACATAAACTCTATTTCTGAAGGTGTGAGACTACTAATTTCCTTCCTGTCAGCGAATTCCAACAGCCACAAAATCTTGTCTGCTTTGGTGGGAAGTTGGTGATAGTCAGGAAGCTCATCTATCGTGCTTTGTAGACTCATAGCCTTAACCTCATCTCGAATTTCTTTTGATGACGAGCTTTTCCTTTTAGCAGAAACTTTCCGAGCGGGTCTATCAGAAAATTTCTCTTCTACTGCATTTCTTCCTTTGGTTGTTAATGCCCACTGATCATTATCTTTATCGATGCAAGTCACAAATTGCAAGCCCGCCGCAACTTTCAAATCTCGCGTAAAGTTCCCTGGCTTGTCCCCCATTTTCTTTAGCAATGCTTTTATTTCTTCGGGAGAAAAATTTTCTTGATCAAGTTCATCTTGAAGGTACAATGCCAAAGCTACAATTTTTTGGGAATACGTTTTGGCGCGTGAACTGATTATTATTTCATGCGGTTGTAATCTTTTATTTTTAATAAGTCCTGGCGAAAGTTCGTAAGCTGGAGAAGAATTTTTTGGATTTTGATCTAAGCCCAAAAAGGATATAATTTGTCCTGCTTTTTGTAACGTCGTCTTTTTTGTGAGATGAAGCCCGTCCCCGTCAATTGTGATGGTTATCTCTTCCATAAATGCAAATATTAAACTATAACGCTAACTATTATATATGACTTTTTGTAATTTTGCAAATATTTTGTATTCTATAATAATTCCTTCAAAACTTTCCCGATTTCCTTCTCCTTCTCCTCAATACTCTTCAAAATTTCGGCGGAGGTGCGGAATTCTTCGGTTTCTTTGCCGTTTGGGTTTTTGAAATCCAGGTTGTAGTTGCGCTTTTCGATTTCCTCGATCGGGACCTTCCACGCGTGGACGTTTTCCTTTCGCCCCTTCCGTCCTTCTCCTCCCCACCAAGCACAGACCGGGTCAAACTCGCTGTTTTGTATGCCGCGGTTCTTCGTGTATTGTTTCAAACCTTCGGGAAGCGGAAGCTGGTAGTACCACACTTCTTTTGTCGGTGTGCCTTTTTCAAAGAAAACCAAGTTGGTGTTGACCCCCGCATACGGGTTGAAAACACCCTGCGGAAGCCGAACGATCGTGTGAAGGTTGCACGTTTCGAGGAGCTCTTTTTTGATCTTGGTTTTCACCCCCTCGCCGAAAAGCGTTCCGTCGGGAAGCACGATCCCCGCGCGGCCGCCATCTTTCAACAACTTCATGATGAGGACGAGAAAGAGATCAGCGGTTTCTTTCGTCTGGAATCTCGGAAAATTATGTTCAATTCCATCCGCTACCACGCCGCCAAATGGCGGATTGGTGACTACGACATCTACAAATTCATCTCTGTTATATTCCTCGACATTTTTGGAGAGCATATCGCCCGGAGTGATCACATCCGTCGCCTCGACATCGTGAAGAATGAGGTTTGTCGTCGCGAGGAGATTCGGGAGCGGCTTGAGCTCGACACCATGAATATTTTTCTCAAGATCCTTCTCTTGCTTTGCGGAAAGATCGTTGTGCCCGCGCACGTACTCAAGCACATTCACGAGAAAGCCGCCCGTTCCGCAGGCCGGATCAAGTACCTTCTCGCCAAGTTCTGGCGCCACCATTTCTACCACAAATTTTGTGAGCGGCCGCGGGGTATAAAACTCGCCGGCATTGCCCGCGCTCTGCAGATCCTTCAAGAGCTTTTCGTAGAGGTCGCCGAATTCGTGCCGATCGGACTTTTTATTAAAATTGATCTCGTTTATTTTATTCACCACCTGGCGGATGAGCGTACCGTTTCGCATGTAGTTGTACGTGCCGCCAAAAATATTGCGGATGGTCTGTGCCATTTCGGGGTTCGTCGCATCGGCAGTCGATAGATTGCGAAGTGCGGGGAAAAGCTTGGTGTCTACAAAGGAATACAACTCCTCACCGGTTTTGCCTTCTTTATCACTCGCCCAGTTGCGCCAACGGAAATCCTCCGGAATCGGGGACTTGAAATTTTTGTCCTCATACTCAAGCTCTCGCTCCTTGTCGTCGACAATTTTGAGAAAAAGCATCCACACCAGCTGGGAAAGCCGCTGCGCATCGCCATCCACCCCCGGATCCTTCCGCATGATGTTTTGTATATTCTTGATGATGTTTTGTATTTCCGGCATATTATTTCAGAAGTTGCGTGATAAGTGCTGTCATTTGGTCTTTCTTTTTCGGATCGCTTTCGGCAACAAGAAGCGTCAGTGCTGTTAAGCTTGCCGGATTCATATTTCTTCCCCCTTTCGCGCTGGTTTTCTGTAAAAACCAAACAAAAGCAAACGCTCCGGAACGTTTGTTTCCATCCGTGAAGGGATGATTTTTTACCATAAAGTACAATAGGTGCGCGGCTTTCTCCTCCACCGTCTTGTAAAGCGGTTGTCCTCCGAATGATTGCATCACGTTTCCTACAATACCTTCTATATTTCCATTTTCCCTTTCCGCGGCAAAAAATTCAGTTGCTTCGCCTTTTCGCATTAACTCCTTCCGAAGCTCCCCAATAGCTTCTAACAATTCCTGCCCTGAAAGCTTCACTGATTTCTTAGTGACACCGATTGGCTTCAAGGTTCCTTTGTCATAGGCATCAAGCGATACCCAGGTATTTGCAAATTCCTTGATAAGATCCAAAACGTTTCTGGGATCAAGTGTGACATGTTCCGGCAAAAGCGCTTGAATTTCCGAGACGCTTTCTAAAAATGCCTGATAATTCTGATTGATCCTCTTCCGATTCAGAGTGTATCCTTTTGTAATATGTTCATGAAGCGTTTTTGTCGCCCATTTTCGAAATTGTGTGGCGGTTTTGGAATTAACCCGATACCCCACTGAGATTATTGCATCAAGATTATAATGATTTACTTCTCGTTCAACATCTCTTTTTCCTTCCTTTTGAACTATCCGGAATTTCCGGACAGTTGATCCCTCCTTTAACTCATCCGTTTTGTAAATATTCTTAAGGTGTTCGTTTACGGTCCTTACGTCAACACTAAAAGCTTCTCCTATTTGTGCTTGGGTTGCCCAAATGGTTTCATTTGTAGCATCCCCACGCAACTCAATTGCTCCGTTCGAAGCCTGATAAATCATTGTTTTATTTTGATCTTTTTGTTTCTTTTTCATGTTATTCCTGATACAGCCCCGCTTCTATCTTCTGAATAACCTCCAAATACTCTTCCCGTCCACCGAAGATTTCATCCACGATCTCGATCGGTCGGCCATACTCGGTGAAAGGCGAAACTTTCAGATCGCCAATATCATCGATCGCTTCAATACCGTGGTCCGCATACTTTTGGATAAGCAAGTCGATAATTTCTCGTGCTTTGCCTTCGTACTTGGTGAAGTAGTCGGAAGAAGAAAGATTCTTCACGCGCTCACTTCGCGTGAGCGGCTTTTTCCCGTACGCGACATGAAGCACCAGATCAAAAACGTCCAGATCCTTCCCTGCCTCCCGGCGCAGTTCGTCAAAATACACGCCTTTCTCCGCTAGCTCGTTTATGATGATATCTTTCCGCTCACTCCTTTTCCATGCCTGCAGGAATTCATCAAGCGTCGCGTAGTCGGAAAGGATCGTTTTCTTGGTAAAATCGGAGAGCGTTTCGGTCGAGAGCTTGCCCGTTTCCGGATCGATAAACTGCACGATTTTCTGAATGGGGTAAAACTCCACACCTTCGCGGATGCGGACTTTTTTCGGCTTTGGGTTCTGCTCTGTTCCATCCAAGAGGACATCTTCGCGGGGATTTTCTTTTTGTATTTCTTCCTCGGAAAGTGTTTCCTCTTCAATTTCCTCATCCATTTCAAGCGGCTCGTCGTCCGTACGCTCATACACTTTGATCGCCGTACCATCGAACTCCGGATCGGCAAAAAGACGCGTGGCCCCGCGAAAATCCATGATTGTGAAATAGTATTTCCCGTGCTGTTCTTCGAGACGTGTTCCGCGGCCGATGATTTGCTTAAATTCAGTCATGGAATTAATCGTCATATCGAGCACAATCAGTTTGGTCGTCTTCGTATCAACGCCGGTAGAAAGCAGCTTCGAGGTGGTTGCAATCACCGGATATTTCTCGTCACGACTCACAAAGCTTGGAAGCTCATCTTTCCCGGAAGCATCATTGCCCGTAATGCGAACCACATAGCGACCGTTCTCGTGCACATATTCAGGCAGTGCGTTTGCGAGTGCTTGGCGCATGCGCTCCGCGTGTTCGGTGTCTTGGCAGAAAACAATTGTTTTTTGATACGGATCCGTTTCGTTCAAATATTCGGCGATGCGCTCTGCAACGGCTTTCGTCCGCGCGTCGATAATGATGTTTTTGTCAAAATCCGCGTTTCCATAAAATCGATCTTCGATTTCCTGTCCCTCTTCATCGCGTGTTGATTCATTCGGCCGCCATTCTTCATTATTGAAACGATAGCGAACCACTTTGTACGGAGCCAGAAAACCATCCTCGATTCCTTGCGCGAGCGAATAGGTGTATACGGGATCGCCAAAATATTCTGAGTTACTCACGTCTTTTTCTTCTTTCGGCGTGGCAGTCAGGCCGATTTGCGTGGCACCGGAAAAATAGTCGAGCACTTTTCGCCAGGAACTGTTCGCTTTGGCACTGCCACGATGACACTCGTCCACGATCACGAGATCGAAAAATTCCGGACTGAATTGCCGAAAGATTTCGTTTTCTTCTCCCGCCGTGAGTCCTTGATAAAGCGCGACATAAATTTCATACGAGTGATCCACCTCTCCGCCCTGAAATCGTGTAATGGCGTTTCCAAAAGGCTTAAAGTCATTGTTCACCGTCTGCTGTGCAAGCGCGGTACGATCCACCAGAAAAAGAATGCGCTTTTTATTCCCCGATTTCCAAAGACGCCAGATAATTTGAAACGCTGTGAAGGTTTTTCCCGTCCCGGTCGCCATCACGAGAAGCAGACGGTCTTTGCCTTTTGCTACCGCTTCGACAGTTTTATTCACGGCGTTTCGCTGGTAGTAGCGCATTTCCTTTGCACCCGTACCTTGATAGTCGTCGGAGAGCACGATCGATTCTTCGTTTTCTGAAAAATCCTTCGCTTGCCGGTATCGCTGCCACAGATCTTCGGGAGTCGGAAATTCTTCCATCGAAAGTTCTCGTTCCACCTCACCCGATTCTTTCAGTCGATCATGCTCGAGAAAACCAGAACCATTCGAGCTATAGACAAAGGGAATATCGAGGATTTCCGCATAACGGAGGCCTTGTTGCATTCCGTCGCCAACCGTATGCTCCCCGTCTTTCGCCTCAATTAGCGCAATCGGAAAATTGTTTTGGTAGTACAAAATATAGTCGGCGAATTTTCGTTCCCCGCGCGAGATGGTTTTTCCGCGAACAATTATCCGCCCATCGGTAAAATATTTCTCCCGTCCAATACGCGTCTCATCCCAACCGGCGGCCTTAAGCGCCGGATCAATAAGTTTCGCCCGCACGTCCGCTTCAGAATATTGGTTCATGAAGCCAATAATGCATTAAATCTCAAAATTTTTCAAGGAAATGCATGGTATTTTACCTTGAAGTTGACATTTTTTAAAAAATATGTTTAACTAAAATCAGAATTGTTCTATTTTTCACCAACCCACCCAAAGGAGAAATCCGATGACTCTCCATCTCTTGACATGGATCTGTGTGGTATTTCATCTGGATCCTCTTGCGGTCTTGAAGGTAGTGATGACATTGACACTCATGGAATTCGGCATGGTTTGCTGCTTTTCACTCATGTACCCCCTCCCACACCTTCTGTTTTCTTTGAGCGCGTGGGCGTCTTTGGTGTACGCACCTGTCATGGGAGCCATAATCTTCACACGCTATTTTGATGAACCGTTCTTCTCTGCCCTGGGCTGGTCATTGCTTTTGTTTGTCCTCGGTTTTATTTTGTTTCTCCTCCTCAGAGGGACGTTCATGCTTCTCGGAAACAGATTAGTCAGGAAAACATAAAGAAAATAAAAAGAAGAATTAAAACTCTCAAGAAAAATTTCACCCCGCTATCGAGCAGATAGCGGGGTTTCATGTTTCTTTCCTCGTTTTTAAAAATTCCAGAACGACAAACCAGAGATTTTAACCTTTTGGTTTGAGGGTTGGAAACAGAATCACATCGCGGATGTTTTGCGTGTCGGTGAGGAGCATGACGAGGCGATCAATACCGATGCCCACGCCTCCGGCCGGCGGCATGCCGTATTCCATCGCTTCGAGAAAGTCCTGATCCGATGGAGAAATCTCCACGCTTCCCTCTTTGCGCTTGCGGTCCTGCTCTTCGTAGCGAAGTTTCTGGTCAATCGGGTTGTTGAGCTCTGAAAAAGCGTTCACGATCTCAAAGCCACCTACCACGAACTGGAAACGGTCGATAAAGTCCGGGTTGTCTTCTTTGCGCTTGGCAAACGGCGAAAACGCCACGGGATAATCCGTGATAAACGTCGGCTGGATGAGTTTGGGGCGGCAAACCTTTTTGTAAATTTTGTCTACCACTTCTTCAAAGGATTCTTTTTTCTGAAGCTCTACCCCCAGGCGTGCGGCGTGTGCTTTCGCTTCTTCGGGCGTGAGCGAGTCCGGGTCGTCGATGCCAGCGTACTTTTTCAGCAAGTCAAAAAACGTAATTCTTTCAAAGTCTTTCGCAAAGTCGATCGTTTCCCCGTCGTGCTCGATCTGCAATTTACCAAAAACATTTTCCACCACGCTTCGTACAAGTGCTTCTACAAAATCCTGCTGCTTTGCGCCGTCGCTGTATGCCTCGTAGTATTCAAGCATCGTGAACTCCGGGTTGTGGGTCGCGTCAATGCCTTCGTTGCGGAAGTTCCGTCCGATCTCGTAAATTTTCGGAAAGCCGCCGATGAGCAGACGCTTGTGAAAAAGCTCCACAGCCACCCGCAAATGCAGATCGATATCAAGTGCCTCGTGATGGGTCACAAAAGGTTTCGCCGTTGCCCCACCAGCAAGCGACTGCAAAATAGACGTTTCCACTTCAAGAAAACCGGCGTGGTCGAGAAAAGCACGGACAGCGGAAATAATTTTGGAGCGGAGAACAAAGCGCGTTTTGGACTCTTCCGACATGAGAGTATCGAGGTAGCGCTTGCGGGACTTTTCTTCGACATCCTGCAGTCCATGCCATTTTTCCGGAAGCGGCCGCAAGGACTTGGAGAGCATGCGCCATTCTTTTACCAAAACAGACGGTTCGCCGCGCTTGGTTTTCATCAGCGTTCCAGAAAGAGCGATGAAGTCTCCGATATCCACCACTTCGTCAAAAAAATTTTTCGCCTCTTCGCCGACTTCGTCCTTTTTCAGCACGCCCTGAAACTGCGCCGTGCCATCATCGAGTGTGAGAAAAAGAATCGCGCCCTGCCCACGGATGCTCATGATGCGCCCGGCAAGCGTGAGGACATTTCCTTCTTTTTCGAGGTCGTCAAAGTTTTTTCGAATTTCAGCAAGCGAAAGATCCCGGTCCGTGTGAATCGGATACGGGCTGATTCCCTTTGCCTCAATTTTTTCGAGCTTTTTTAGTCGCTCTTCTCTGATTTCCTGAAGTGAAGCCATGTTGTTTCGCGGCAACTTCGGTACACCGACTGCCGCAGTGTGTTATTCAACCGAAAGGATTTTGTACTGCGCTTCTCCGTTTGGAGTTTTGACCGTGATCGTGTCGCCCTTCTTGGTCCCGATCAGCGCCGAGCCGAGAGGAGATTTGTTGGAAATTTTCCCGGCAGAACTGTCCGCTTCTTCGGAACCAACCACGCGGTACTTTCGTTCGTCAGTCGTTCCCTGTTTTTGAATCACAATGCCGGACCCCACGGCCACCACATCGCTCTTTTTCGTGGAAAGAATCTCCGCACCCTTGAGGAGTGCTTCCAAGTTTGAAATACGATCCTCCACCGCTGCCTGATCTTCGCGCGCCTGCTGGTATTCGGTGTTTTCCCGCAGATCTCCCAGCGACTTTGCATATTCAAGCTGCTCGGCGATTTCCTTTCGCTTCACCGTCTGAAGGTGCGCAAGCTCCTTTTGCAATTCTGCGTACTTTTCCTTACTCAAATATTCTTTTTGTTCAGGCATAATGATAAAATTTTATTCCTGGATTATAGCGTAAAATAGCGAAAAAGTACAGATTTTCAGAAAACAAAAACAGGCTGCTGCAAGAAGCAACAGCCTGAACAAAACACAAAGAGCATTTTCAAGCGCACCATTTATTTAAGAGAGCATGTTCAGCCGTTCCCAATTTCCATGCTCTTTCGGACGGATTGCTTCCGATCCTTTTTTGCAAAGCGGACACTCCTTGGGACTCCATTCTGCTGAGGGATGATCCACCAGCGCAATAACTTTTTTGCCGTCTATCACTCCCAGTCCCGACCGGTTCACAAAAGCAAGAACGACGGGGAAAACCATTCCTCCGGCTGCGGTAATCGCTTCTTCCGCCAAGTGCACGCTTTCTCCCGTAGTCACCACATCTTCTGTCATGAGAACACGCTCCCGCGGATTCAAAACAAAATCTTTGAGAAACATGCGGCTTTTCCCGACGTATGTTTCTTTTTCTGTATAAGCAAAGAAGCAGCCGTTCTTTCGCTTTTGGTGGATGTGCCAAGCAGTAGCAAAAGCAATAGCAATTGCACCTGGGGCGGATCCAACCACCCGATCAATTTTTCCGATATCAATTTCTTTTCCCAAAAGCTCCACGAGAGAAAGACACGCCTCATGACAAAGACGGGGATCCTCTGTGATGCGGTTGTTAAAAAAGAAGCTGTTTGAATGTCTTCCCGAAGCAAGCAGCGCATGGGGACGTTTGGGATTGCCATCGTGAATCCAAAAAGCGTCTTTCTGCCGATAGACCGACAGCCAATCAACTGGCCATTTCATTTCCTTTCCTCCGGTTGGGTGGCAAAAAACCGAACAAATCCTGACACAGGGTATCGGAAAAATGATCCAAACACAAGCGGAAGCAAAAATAAAAAATTGCCCATACATTGGACAACCCTTGAAACGTTGAAGTGAGAGTAATTTTTAAATCTTAAACTCCACCACGTCGCCGTCTTGCACGATGTAGTCTTTCCCTTCCGTTCGGAGCACGCCTTTTTCTCGGGCGACGGCAAGTGAGCCTGCTTCCAGGAGTTTGTCGTAAGCAATCACACTGGCACGGATGAATTTTTCTTCAAAGTCGCTGTGGATCGCCCGGCCGGCACGCGGTGCGGTGGAGTGTTTCGGAATGGTCCATCCTCTCGTTTCGTCGGGACCAGTCGTGAAGAAGGTCATGAGCCCGAGCATTTCGTAGCTTTCGCGGATCAAATCCTTGATCCCGTCATCACTTCCTGCACCAAGTTCTTCGCGGAAAAGTTCCCGCTCTTCTTTCTCCACTCCCTGGAGTTCTTCTTCGATTTTCGCATCCACCGTTACAAAAGACGCGCCGGAAGCTTTGAAAAAATCCATGAGCTCGTCATACCGCGGATCGCCACTGTCCAAGTTTACTGCGCCGGCTTTTTTGTTGAGCACGTAGAGAAACGGCTTTATGGTGAGAAGGCTCAAAGGCTTGAGTGCCGATTTTTCTTCTTCACTCAAATCAGCATCTTTCGCCATTTTTCCCGCGCGAAGCGTTTGAAGAATTTTTTCCAAAACGCTTTTTTCAAACACGGCTTCCTTTACTCCGCGCTTTGCATCGCGTTCAACATTCCCCAAGCGTTTGGCAGCGCTTTGTTCATCCGCGAGTACGAGTTCCAGGTTGATCACGCCGATGTCGTCCATCGGATTCACCGCGCCCTGCGTGTGGGTGATGTTCTTGTCTTCAAAAATCCGCACCACTTCGGCGATCGCGTCCACTTCGCGAATGTGCGAGAGGAATTGATTGCCCAAACCTTCGCCTTCCGCTGCACCTTTCACCAGCCCGGCGATGTCCACGAACTCCACCACAGCAGGGAGTGTTTTGGCGGACTTTGAAAATTCTGAGAGTTTCCAAAGCCGCTCGTCCGGGACCGCCACCACGCCCACCGATGGATCGATCGTACAAAACGGATAGTTTGCTGTCTCCACCTGCTTGTTGGTAAGCGCGTTGAAAAGCGTGGACTTCCCCACGTTTGGCAGGCCAACAATTCCGATCGAAAGTTTCGGCATTTTATTTTCCCATCATGATCCTTTGAAGCTCCGCCTGATGCTTGCGCATCACCTCAAATGCGGCGGCAGTTTTGTCCTTGCCTTCTTTGGTTTTCTGCTCGATCTCTTTTGCGATCTTTTCAAAAAATTCCGGATTTTCCTCCACCATTTTCAGAATCATTTCCTGCTGTTCTTCCGGCACGTCCTTCATTTGCCGCTTCAGCATCTTTTTCATCAAAAAGTTTTTTATCATAGCCATATTTTTTATGTCCTCTCATGGTAGCAAAGTGCGAAGGTTTCTTCAACCTTTTTCTTTTTTCACTTTGTGCCAGATACTTTGAAACTCTGTGAAAATTCAAAAAAACGGATCTGCTCCGCTTTTTTATCTCTCTACTATTCTACGTTGTCTTCGGTGCACCCTCTGGAATCCCGGGAGCGGCGGGAGGTGTCGGCGGCATCTGCTGGTTGGCCGAAGCGGAGATCGGCAGTTCTTTGCCATTTGTGTCGTAGATCTTTCGGTGCTGCTGTTCGTGAGCCGCAAGTGCATTGATCAGGAACACCAGTCCGATGAGGAAAAGTACAGCAAGAACCCCCAACCCAACGTACACCCTTTTCTGAGTTTTTTTGCCCTCCACCGACACAGACCCTTTCAGTCTTTTGATATCCTGAAACAAGTGGAACGTGTAGGTGAGAATGAACGGAGAACCTACCACCACAAAAATGGTGTTTGCAACCCGAGCCGCCTCCTTCCCTCCCAAAAAGAAAAATATGAGATCCCAGATGCCCAAAACGGCGCAGAAAACGATCGCAAATGCCAGAATTCTTCCAAAAATCGCCCACCAATATCCGCGCACGTACTCACGGCTTTTGACAAAAACATTGAGTCCCCGCTCACCTTCCGCGAGGTACGTATACGCAATAAACAAAAAACAAATTTCTAAGAAAATCCCCGGGACAACAAAAAGCACGAAACCTGCAAAAATAACGAGAAAAGCAAGGATCATGATGAGCAAGAAGCCGGGTGCTTTGCGAGAGCTTTCCCGATACGCAGCAAGAATACCCATCCGCTCTGTGCGCCCGATCACCGCGGTATAGAGTGCTGTTTTCATCCACACAGACACACAGATGATCAGCAGCACAAGCACAAGCGGAATGATCATTTGTGTGATCACCAAACCCGAGCCTGATGCATACACAATCCCATACGCAAGCACAAAAAGCAGAATTCCGATCACGATCATCCCCGCTATTCCGAGCAGGTAAATCCCCAGGTATACCAAAATTCCTTGAAGGTATTCACGAAACGCATTTTTGAAAAGCGTCGTGAAGCTTAGAAGCTTTTCTTTCGGGAAAGCTGCCGGTGTGTTTTTTGAGGAAGTACTGGAAGTGCTTTCTTTGATGTCACTGGTGGAAGCATTTTCAGTCTCAGACTCGCGCCCCCCCGCCTGATTTGATCGGCTATCCTTTTCTCCGTTTTCTGCTTTGTCTTTGTTTTCGTCTTCCATATTAAAGTCTGTATTAAAAAAGTAAAAACTCCTTTTTCCTTTGTTTTATTCTAGCTTTTTCTGAGGGACAAAACAAAAAGCATCTGTGGAAAACCGAATGGACAAAAAATTTCCGAACCCTGATATACTGGTACCATGACGAACACGACAAACGCGAAGCCGAAGCGCACGATCAAGGAAGACGGCGAACTGGTGAGCCTGCTCTCTTTTATCGAAAACAACGTTTCCAAAGAAAATTTCATCGCCTGGCTGAACACTCAGGAAAACAAAAGCTATTCCGATGAAGACACCTGGGAACGGATCAAAACAGAACTCACCGGCGGCGAAGGAGTGGACCTGAACGATCTTCGCACGTATGCCAAATCCCTCGGATCAGAACAGGACGTTGAGAATCTTTTGCGCGAGGTGCGAAAGAGCACACAGCACGCGGAACGCACGGTGGAGCGGCTTTCGTATTTGAGCTATTTCAAAAAGTTTTCTGTTGCAGTCGGCGGGGCGACAATTTTTGTTGGACTTCTCTTCCTCCTTCTCTCTGGATCACTTGCCTTTCATTTGCTCGGGAATACGCTTTCATCGGACATCCGCGTCGGCACCCTGAGTGTTTCTATTTTTGTCGGACTCCTCAACATCCTCGCCGGGCTTTTGCTGGCGACACGATAATTTTCAAAAAATCGTATCCGGTTTTTAAACCTCCGCTGTGATATTAGGTAAAGGAGGTGGGGGGTTCTATGTATACTTTTGCACTATTTCCCGTACTCTTTCATCGAGTTCGATAGCGGGGTTTAACCTCAGAAGGTGATTCACAATAGCGGCAATCTTTTCATCCGGGAAAGCGTCGCGAGAAAGGAGAAAGCCAGGAAATATTCCAGGATTTTTTTTCTTTACTTCAACAAGCGTTGCTTTGTCAGTAAAAGCGTATCGAGAAACTATGAATATAGACTCGATTTCAGTCGCATTCATGGAATGCCATTCACCAAAATTAACATTTAATACATGGGTGCCCTTGATGCGGACGAAGCTGCTGAGAATGGCAGCCATTACTAGCATAAGTGTAGCAGAACTTACTCCCCCTAATACGATAGTAGAAAGTGAATGAAGTGAACCACTTGCACAAAGCGGGACTAAAATAAACAACCCCATCGGTATTGCCACCATTCCTACCCTCTTCCAACTTGCCCAATAATACACCACACGGTTCTGCTCGTATTTCATACAGCTATTGGCAGAAACCTGCATTAACCGATGCATTTGGTACCGATATTACCTGTGATTGTGTTTGCTCTGATGGTTGTAACCCTAAGATAGAGCAAATCCAGACATTCCGCAAGGAGATATTTAGTTTTTTTGTTCGTTTTGATTTTTAAGATATTCTTCAATTTCTTGTATTCCATTTTTCACAATCTCTCTCAGCTTCGTATCGTCGTAATAACTCAAAGATTCCAGTCTTGATTCTTCATTAGATTCATAAAAATCTAAATCATACGCTAGTTGAGAAACTATTTCGTCAAGCTCTGAATCATCGTCATTATCATCCCAAACAATTTCCTGAAAGATTCTAATATTTGCATCTTTTTCTTCGGCGGTAATGTTCTCATCTAAGATATACTTGAGGATTTGCAATAACTTATTTGTGGATTTCATGATAGTTAAACATAAACTACATAGGAGTAAATCTATCCCTGATAAGACTTTTACTGCCTCGTATTACCGTAGTAACTTCCTTGGTAAACGGATTTGTACCAACTAATAAACTCTTACCGCTCGCAAAGCCATACGGTAAAATATAGTTGATTGAATTATTAAGAGGATCATAAAATTTTTGCCCCTTTCTTATGGCTGTTTTGGCCATGTTGGGAGTAACTCCTCTTTCTGTCATTCTTTCTAAGGCGTGACTACTAAACTTTGTTTCAGTTTCAATCAAAGCCACTCCAGCCTCCCCCGCACCAGTAAAGAACCCTCCTACAAACGCACCACCATTCCCAAGCAATCCCACACCAATGCCCACTCTTTGCGAGAGGCTGGCGTTTCCGATGTTCTGTACAGCTTCTACTGGGTTGTTCAATGCCTCCATCACTCCGCCCGAGTACTGTCCGTAGATGGAACCTTGGGATATTGTTGCTCCGGGAAGTGATCCCCAAGCACAGGGAGAGAGTCCGAGGGGATCAGTGAGGTTGATCGGATCCCCCTCCGCGTAGTCATACCCATTCTGTGTCGCCGGGTTCTCGATCGTTCCCGAAAGCGGGTCTCTTGAGATGAACCGTCCGGTGGTGGGATCGTAGGATCTCGCACGGAGGTAGGTTAAACCACTCTCTTCGTCCGTGTGTTCAGTTTGGAAGGTGAAAGGGCTGTCAGTCGTACCGCTCTCCGCTATGATATTCCCAAAGGGATCGTAGGTAAAGGAGGCGGTGATGTTTCCGGTGGAATCGGTGAGATATCGCACATTCCCTTCTCCGTCTGTGAGTGGGTAAAGGCGGGAGGAAGCGGTTGCACCGCCTTCAGAGAGGAGTGAGGAGCCGTAGAGGAAGTAGGTGTCCGTGCTCGTGGTGAGATCCTTGGAGACAATGACCTGTTCGTCTCCGGCGTTCACGTATTCTTCTGTCGGGGTGCCGTTTACACTCTTTCCAATGCGGTTGCCGGAAGCGTCGTAGGTGTAGGTGATGGTGTCTCCGCTGCCGGAACTCCCGGAAGTGAGGGTGATGTCATCAAAATACAAGACGCCGGTAGTGCTGTCCATGGCGGAGAAGCCGGTGACGGTGCTGGCGGTGCCGAAGTCAGAGAGCGGAATGGAGAGATGGTACCAGGTGTCCTGTGACATGGAGGGGAGGTAGTCATCCACATCCACGTAGCCGATCAAGGTATCGTTTGCACCATAGAGATCGATTTCGATGGTGGGGTTTGCGGTGGAAGATCGTACCCAGAAGTTCACTTTGGTCGTACTGGAAACCGAAACACCGGGGCTCTTTTCGAGGTAGAGACCGCCCCAGGCTTGGTTGTAGGTGACCTTGAGAGAGGAAGTGCCGGTGTGCACGGTGCTGGTTTCGTTGAAATCATTGGTGGTATCCCAAGACCAGTCGTTCCAGGTGGTGGAGTCGCCGTAGATCGTCGCGGTGGTGCTGGTGCCGGCTGCCTCAGCGAAGCCGGTCAGACGGTTGTCATAGTCGTACGTGAACGCTTTGGAGTTGTCGGTGATTTCGTTGCCGTTTGGATCGTAGGAGAAGGTGCGGGAATCTTTCGAGAGGAGTTGGTTCGCGGCGTTGTAGGAGTAGGTGCTTGTAATGTCGTCGTTTACAGACGAAGTCCTGTTCCCTGCTTTGTCGTAGGAATAGAGATAAGTGTTGGTCGGCGCGTCCGCCTTGGTGAGCTGTCCCAGCGCATCGTATGTGTAGCCGGTCCAAAGCTCCGTTCCGTCTGCCGTCGTTTCGTTGTCCTCGGTGATACGGCCCATATTGCCACGGGTGTAATCGTACTGCGCGACCAAGGTTGTGCCCTTTTTGTATGTAAGGTTGGTGAGGTTGCCATTTGCGTCGTAGGTGTACGTCGCAGTGATGCCGTTTGGAAGCGTTTTGCTCTTGAGCTGTGCGTTTTGGTTGTAGGCGTAAGTGGTCACCGCACCGTTCCAGTCCGTCGCTTTCATGAGCTGGTTTGCCGCGTTGTAGGAATAATGAACAATCTTGCTGTCCGGGTACGTAAGTGTCGTGAGGTCGCCGTTTCGGTTGTACTGGTAGTGCACCGTCTCGCCGTTCGGGTTCGTTTCCGAAAGAAGCTGGTCGAGAAGATCGTACGTGTAGGTGGTGGTTCCCGCGGCTCCCATGGATTTCTTGAGGTTCCCTGCTGCGTCATAGGTGTTGACTACTGTCGTCGCGTCCGGATAGGTCGTGGTGATAAGACGGTTATCCGCATCGTAGCTGTAGGTGGTCGTACGGTTGCTGGCGTTCGTTCGGGAAGTGACATTTCCGGCAGCATCGTACCCGACTTGTGTGATCTTTCCAAGCGGATCGGTCACTTTGGTCTGTCGGTCGAGCGCATCGTAGGTATACGTGGTCGTATGGCCGTTTGCATCAGTCTTGGAAATGAGGTTGCCATTGCCATCATAGACGTACGTGGTCTCACCGCCGTTTGCGTCAGTAACTTTCGTCAATTGATTGTTTGCGTCATACGTGTAAGTGGTGGTGTGCCCGTTTGCATCTGTTTCGCTCGCCTTGTTGCCATCGGCATCATATGTAAAAATAGTCACTCCACCTTCCGGATCATCGATCTTTGTCACATGGTCCATCGCGTCAAACGTATAATCCACTTCATTGAGTCCGGCGTTTTCCACTGCGGTTTGTCGGCCTACCGCATCATAATCGTAGTAGGTGTTGTGATTTTCAGGATCGGTTTTGGTAACCTGATTGCCGCTCCCATCATAAACAAACCCAGTCACGTTGCCAAACGGATCAGTCACGGATTTCATCTCTCCAGAGGAGTCATATGCAAAGGTCGTGGTAGCGTGATCGGCACCAATTTTTTGGAGAACATTTCCACGGGTGTCGTAGGTGTACTTCGTCGTGTGTCCAAGCTGGTCCGTACTGGTCAGGAGGTTGTTTGCACTGTCATACGTAAACGTCTGTGTCCCGCCGAGTGCGTCTTTGATTCCCGTGAGATTGCCGCGAGTATCGTACGTGCGGGTGGTGGCGTGTCCAAGCGGATCGGTTACCATTTCCGGATTCCCTGCTGCATCGTACGTGATGCTTGTCTCTCCGCCAGGTGCGTCTTTCACTTCGGTGAGACGTTCATCAGCATCGGAGAAGTAGTGTGTAACGCCTCCATTGGCATCGGTGAAGGTCGTCTCTCCGGGTGAATATGAAAGCGTGATCGTATCGCCCAGTCCGTTCACCTGCTTTGTCACCCGGCCTTCGTCATCGTAGGTGTTGGTGACCACCGTGTTTCCGCGAGGGTCGGTCACTTTGGTAATGTGGTGCGCACTGTCGTATTCATATTTTGTGATTCCGCCATCCGGGTTTTTCGCCTCCACCAAGTTTCCCAAAGGATCATACGTGTATTCTACCGTCCTGCCACCGGAGTCCGTGACACTCACGATTTCGTTTTGATCGTTGTATGCAAATGTGAAATCCTTTCCCGTACTGCCGCTTACTTTCGTAAGAAAATTGTTGGCATCGTAGGTAAGCGCCACAGTATTGCCGTTTTCACTCGTTGTCGTTGCGAGCAGTCCAGCGGAATTGAAGGCGTATTTTGTGCCATCCTTCGCCGTAAGAACGAGCTCTCCGGTGGAAGAAGCAAGGGTATCAAAAATTCCTGATGGTGCTGTATAGCCGCCCGATCCATCCGGCGTATAGCGGTCAAGCCGGCCGTCGGGATTTTGAATCACCACTGAGCCGTCTGTATCAACTCTCGCGGTTATGCGGTAATTGTACGTCCAGCCAAAACCAACCGAACTTGGCAGAGAAGCTGCTGCGGAGTTGTAGCTCAGGGAAAACTGCATGGGGAGGTCGCGGTTTGCCATCTTGAGCTCGGTGCGGCTCAAAAGATAGTTGCCGCCGATCATGTTGATCGGTTCACCGTTTGTGGCAGTGTTGGGTGAGGAAGCCGCAGTGCGGGAGAGTGCTTGCTCCACCTGTGGCGTTGGGATCGGAGCGGGAGCACCGCCGTTTAAACCGTTTGTCACAGACTTCAGCAATGTCCCCGAAGGATCATCTCCTTCCATGGAATAGATCATCGCTCCGCCATAGCCCTGACTTCGGATCCACGCGGCTTTTTCTGTCAGTGACTCCGGAGTGTCGCCGGTGTAGAAAACGCCATTGTCGTAGATCCAGGGGCTGTGCGTGATAGAATCGTAATGCACATTTTCCGGGGAAAACTCCCCTGCTGCAAGAAGGCTTTTGTAATCCGCCACACCGGGAACCACCGTAAGCGCGTATGCCGGCGAAGGACCGGTGGCGCTTTGATACAGTCCGTTGTTACTTCCTGCCGGAACACCAGACCAGCCGCGCCAGTAGAATGGCAAACCCACCATGATCTTTGATTTTGGAAAGCCGCCGTCTACCCAGCGCTGTGCGGCATCTTGCACGTCAAATTGGAGTGACGCAGATGGATCATTGGGCGACGGAAAAAGCGGCGAAAGAAAGTTCGTCGGTCCATTTGTCTCCCATGACCCGTGCATGTCGTAGGACATCAGGTCGATCCAGTCGAGATAGGGTGCAATGCTTGCCACTTGAATTTTTGAAATATCACTTCCCCCGGAAGGCACAGCGGCGGTCAAAATGTAGTGCTTTCCATCAGTCGCACCCTGTGCGTCAAGCTCACTTCGGAACTCCTGGAGAAGTGCCGTATAGTTTGCGGTATTGTCTGGACTGGTGTGGTTGCCCAAGTGTCCGTTGGCACTCGCTGGGAATTCCCAGTCAATGTCGATACCGTCAAAAATTCCCGCTGCTACCCCCTGCCCTCCGGCCGTCGTATCACCGGCAATTCCAGTCGGCAAGTTGCCTTTGATGTACATGTCGATACACGAACTCACCAGCGCTTGCCTCGAAGCGGGAGTTGCCGCGGCGTCAGAAAAATATTTAGAAAATTCCCAACCGCCGATCGAAACAATGATTTTCAGGTTGGGATATTTTGCCTTGAGTTCTCTGAGCTGGTTGAAATTCCCCCGGAGCGGCTGGGTGGGGTTGTCCGCTACACCGCTCACGCTTGTTGTCGCACTGAAAGGCTTCTGGTAATCCGCCCATGCGTCGCCCGCGCCATCGCCGGCATTTGGGTCCGACTCGTCCATGTCCGTCGGTGCAACCGTCTGAAAGCATTTCAAAGTGTTGGGGTCGATATTTTCAAAACTGTACACTAGCGCGGTGAGATGCGAGGCTTCTCCGCTCGTGTCCAGATCTTTGAGATAGTATTCGTTTTGGTAAAGATCCCAGTTACCGTAGTAAGCGATGCGCTGCTCTCCACTGGCAAAAGCTGGAGAGGCAAAAACAAAAAGAGAAGCCGCCCCGAGAAGAAAAACCGCCGCCGTCTGAAGCGCCCGAAGTACAGAAAATTTTTTCATGACAGGAGAGGCAGTAAAGTTTGAGTAAAAAATGCAAAGCCTGTCTCCTTTTTTATATCACAAATATTTTTCTTTTTTGGAGGAACGCTGGGAGATCTGTGGAAAACTTTGAAAACTTTTTTGAAGAATTTTTTAAAAACCAAAGCACACGGATCAAGCTTTTTAAATTTCAACTTCCTAAAGCCGAAAAGATCAGGAAACAAATTACTACAAACGCGCTGAAAAATCCGTAAAACACCCAGATGAGACGCTTCCTTTCCAAAAGCGATGTCAGATAAATGACAAACCCAAGAAGTGACCACACCAAAAGCCAAAAGAGTGCGGAGAGTCCAGTGAAAAAAATCACCAGAAAAGCGCAGGCGATTGTAGCAAGCGGAATCGCCGGGAAAAAAGGGGTACGGAAGGGGCGTTCCAGGTACGGGCGTTTTTTTCGCATGATCATAAGCGCCAAGGCAAGCATCGCGGCAAAAAGCAGATACGACGAGTTGCCAAGATATGCGATGAAGGAGACAGAATCGGTGAGAATGAGGAGGATGATCGCGGTCGCCACCGCGATAACGGAAAAAATTGGCGTACCGCTCAGACTGACTTTTTGAAAAATTTTGGGAAGAAAGCCCTGCTCTGCCGCCGCGTAGACCTTACGTGACGAAATAAGGATGTCCATCAGAAGCGCTCCTCCGGAAGCAAGCAGAGCCGTGAGAGAAATAAGGAGGTTAGCGATACTGCTTCCCTGGTTGATCGCCAAAAGCGAGAGCGGTGCTTCAGACGAAGACAAAAGCGAGAGTGGCAAAGCGTACACCACGAGAAAACCGATGATGACATACAGCAGCGTCGTAATACCAATAACCGTGAAAAGCGCGCGCGGGATATTTTTGTTGGGATCTTTGATTTCTTGCGCCAAAGAAGAAACGCCCTCAAATCCGATAAAAGCGGAAAAGATCAGCGCTGTCCCACCAAAAATACTGAAAAATCCGGGGAAAAATCCTTGGAAAAGCGCGGCAGTTTGGTGGAAAGTGAAAGATGTTTTGGAAGTAATGATCACCAAAAAAATTCCCAAAAGCGTCAGAAGCACGAGAGCACTCCATTTGCCGATACTTCCGATTTCTTTCACTCCTTTCAGATTCACCAGCATGAAAAGAAGAACGAGACCAATCGCTACCGGAAGAAGCGGAACTGCCACAAAAACGGAGAGGTAGAGTGCAAAACCGATCGCGTTGATGGACCCGTACGCGATGTTTCCCAAGATTGAAAGCCACGTGAGAATAAACGGAACCGGTCCGCGACCGTAGGCCGAAAAACTGTACGCCACACTCGCTCCCGCTTCCGGCACAGACGAAGCAACCTCCGCGTAAATGACGCTGATCAAAAAAGCAAGGACGCCGCCA
>DASSSU010000008.1:0-31824 GCA_035708305.1 Minisyncoccota bacterium
ATTCACAAAACTACATTCAGAATCTTTGCAAAAACAAAACCTTCATTTTCGAGTGCGATTCGAGGAAGAAACGAGGAGTGAAATGAGCCGTACTCTCTGGTACGGTGAATGAGCACCGGAGTTTCTGACAAAGAAGGGTGCCGAAAATGGAAGTTTTAAGGTTTAGAAGGGGTTGACGCCTCCATGTACCTCAAAATGCAAATGATCCCCCGTAGATTCTCCTGTCGTTCCGACATAACCGATCACCTGTCCCTGTACCACGTGCGCTCCGACAGACACAATGTCCTTGCTCATGTGGGCATAGAGCGTCTGCTCGCCATTTGGATGCTGAATAACAACATAGTTTCCATACCCGCCGTTCCACCCCCCATCTCCGCGGCTGACGATAACCTTACCGGAAGCGGCCGCGTAGATGGAAGTGCCTTCAGGTGCTGCCAAATCAACCGCATTGTGACCATGAATGCCCTGTGTTTTTACATAATGCTTGAGCGGTGCAATAAAGTATCCATTTGCTTTGGCCGTGCTTGGCGTCGTGTCTTTTTTTACTGACACTGTGGCTTTCACTGAAGCAGAGGCACTCGTTTTCGAAGAACTTGTTTTTGAGCTTGATGGTACGGAATCTGATGAAGATGTTGCTGGGATCTCACCATCCGGAATCGTAATCGTCATGCCAGATTTAAGATCGCCGTTTCCCGAAAGACCGTTGTACCGAAGAATTTCTTGAGCATCTCCGTGAAATGCTTGAGCAATCCCTTCAATGGTTTCTCCCGGACGAACCGTGTGCTCCACTCCGGTAATCGGCAAAATAACCAGTGTTTGGCCTTCGTGGATAGGGTCTCCAATATTCAAATTATTTGCCCATCGAATCGTGTTGACGGAAACACCAAAAAGCGAGGCAATCTGTGAAAGAGAATCACCTTCACGCACCACGTAAATGCTCACTTGGCCATTGACGTTGTGATCGGCATCGGAAGTCTCCTCCGAAGCTTGAGTCGGTTCGGAAGCCCCACCAGTTCCAAGAAGAGCAGAGCTGTCCACAATGGCAATGTTGCCACCGCCTATCGAGGGGTTCGGATCAGCATTCAGGGCGGCGTGCAAAACAGCCATATTCTGAGCGTTTTTTGAGTCGGATGAGAGATCCGTAGCTGGAGGGATTCCCACCATTACCGCCGTGTTCGTTCCCTCAAGAGAAAATGCCCGTGCATTTGAAGGAGTAAAGGGTGCCGTCAGCAAAAAGCTTAAAAACACGAAGAAATAAGCTGGTTTTCGCAAAGAAAGTTTCTTTTTCAGAAATTTCTGAGAGAATTTGCGTATGTGACCCTGAAAAGTCCTGAGAGTCTCTCTTGTTAAAAGAGACCGTAAAGACTGGATAAGATTGGGTTCAGGCTCGTCTTGAGAGTTGTCGTTTTTTGAGAAAATAAGCCAAAGATACTGTATTTTCTGGATTTTTCTGTATTTCAGCCGTGGTGGTCGTTTCCGTCGTTCAGTCCGTTTGCATCAGGAATAGAGAGAATGGTACATGAAGCAAATATGAAAGTCAACGACTTCCGGTGGGGAAAAGTTGGGGAGAAATTCGCGTTGTGAAAGCAAGGTTAAAGAGAAGGAAAGAAAAAAAGAAGTAAAAAATCTTTTTCTATCCACAATAAGAGTTCTGCTTGAGTGATATAATAAATCACAAATGCCAAGCTTGCAAGAAATACCGAACCCTTTCGGAAGATCATCAAATCCGGAAGCGTTTCAAAGCCCAGAAGAGGAGCTTGCGTATCTTCGCCAGCAGGTAGCAGAGAAGGAAAGGATGATTTCCACATTGGAGCACGGACAGGAAAGACCGCTCTCGCCTGAAGAAAGAGAAGTCGCTGTAACCGATGTCATTCACGAATACCAAACCCAGGATCCTCGAGAAGTACTCTCCGGGCCGCATCAGATGCCGGAAGACGAGCGCAAGAAAATCGCCCTTGATCTCGCACCAGAAGAGCACGATAGCGCGATGGAAGAACTCGTCTGGATTCTCGAAAACCGCGGAATCATGAACGCACTTTCGGTAGTAGAGGAAATGGGGAACCCGCACATTGAAGACGATTTTCATCGGCTTTTGGTACAGTACGTAAAGAAAAACGAATCCCTCGGCACACGCAAAAACGCCCAGGTCTTCGAATCACTGCACATGACGCTGTACGAAGTGCTGCTTCCGGAAGATTTTGAAAAAGAAGAAGTTTCAAAGGGACTCAAAGAACTGCTTTCCAACATGGAACAGTTTTATCAGGGAATGCTTTCGGTCAAAAAAGAGAAGAGTGGATTTTGGGATACATCACGCGAGTACTTCACGCTTGAGATCGCGATGGAAAACCACCTTGAAGAAGTGGTATTTTACGCCGCTGTGCCAGACGACAGTTGCGACCTTTTTGAGAAGCAGATCACATCGCTTTTTCCTAATGCACGGATTGAAGAAAAAAAAGACGATTACAATATTTTTAACTATGAAGGTTCCGCGGTTGGTTCCTATGCCGTACCTTCTGGGACACCGCTTTTCCCGATCAAAACCTACGAGTCATTTGATCAGGATCCTTTGAACGTCATCCTGAACACCTTTTCAAAGATCCAGGAAAAAGGCGAGGGAGCGGCTCTTCAGTTTATTGTTGCACCGGCACCGAGGCGCGCATTTTTTGATCCCTACCAAAAAGCGCTGGAAAAAATCCAAAAAGGCGAGAAGACAAAAACAGCCACCAAAATCCCGAAAACCGGATTGGGAATTGCTTTTCGGACGGTAAAAGAAAGCCTCCAAACCACTGGAACCACCAAGCCTGAAGACGCCCCGAAGGACCCGATCGACGAAGAAGCGGTCAAAAACATTTCCGAAAAAATCACCACGCCAATCTTTGAAACGAACATCCGGATTGTTGCTTCCGCCGCGAACCATATGCGCGCACAGAAAATTCTGACAGAAATGGAATCTGCCTTTCATCAGTTTGAGAAGCCGCGAGGGAACGGAATTCGTTTTGTGAAAATTCCGGACCACAAACTCCACAACTTTTTTCACCGATTTTCATTCCGTCTGCTCTCCGGAACAGAAAGCTTTCCGCTCAACACCGCCGAGCTCACCACGGTTTTTCATTTTCCTTCCAAGACGGTGACGGCCTACCAGCTCAAGCATGCCCGTGCACGAACCGCCCCGGCCCCGGTGCGTGTACCGAGAGAGGGGATCGTTTTAGGCATCAACAACTTCCGCGGCAACAAAACCGAGATCCGCTTTGATCGCGAGGACCGCGTGCGGCACTTTTACGCCATTGGACAAACCGGAACCGGAAAAAGTACCCTGCTCAAAAACATGGTCGTGCAGGACATTCAAAACGGCGATGGTGTCTGCATGATCGACCCGCACGGAAACGACATTGACGACATTCTCGCCAACATTCCGAAAGAACGCCTTGATGACGTGATCTATTTCGATCCGTCGCATACTGCCGAGCCGATGGGACTCAACATGCTGGAGTACGATCCCGCCCACCCAGAGCAGAAGACGTTTGTGGTGAATGAAATGATGAGTATTTTTGAAAAACTCTTTGGAGCTGGTTCCGAAGGTTTGGGGCCGATGTTTCAGCAATATTTCCGCAACTCCTGCATGCTCGTGGTGGAAGATCCAGAAACTGGCAGCACGCTTTTTGATATTTCCCGCGTTCTCTCCGACGAAAAATACCGCGAGCTGAAGCTTTCCCGCTGCCACAACCCGGTGGTCGTGCAGTTCTGGCGAGAGATCGCCACCAAAGCCGGCGGGGAAGCAAGCCTGCAAAACATCGTGCCGTACATCACGAGCAAGTTTGACGTCTTTTTGGCAAACGATTTCATGCGTCCGATCGTTGCACAGGAGCATTCTTCTTTCAACTTCCGCAGGGTAATGGATGAGAAGAAAATTCTCCTCGTGAATCTCTCCAAAGGCCGTCTGGGTGACATCAACTCCAGCTTGCTCGGGCTGATTATCGTCGGAAAGATCCTCATGGCGGCGCTCTCTCGCGTGGATTCACTTTCCATTTCCAAACCAAACGATTTCTACCTCTACATCGACGAGTTCCAGAACGTCACCACGGATTCCATTGCTACGATTCTCTCCGAAGCACGCAAATACCGCCTCTCGCTCAACATCGCGCACCAGTTCATTGCTCAGCTGGACGACAAGATCCGTGATGCCGTCTTTGGCAACGTCGGATCCATGGCAGCTTTTCGAGTGGGTGCCGAAGATGCGAAGTTTCTGGAAAGCCAGTTTGCGCCCATCTTCAGCGCAGCGGACATTATGCGCATAGACAACAGAAACGCCTACCTCAAAATGCTTGTGGAAGGACAGCCGGCAAAGCCATTCAACGTCGAAATCCCCCCACCGGAAGCGGGCGTTCCAGAACTCGTTCCAAAAATCAAGCAGCTTTCGTATTTGAAGTACGGCACTCCGCGCGAAGAGATTGAGCGAAGAATTAATGAACGGTATAATAAAAAGTGAAATTTGTTTTCGCTTTTTATTTTTTCCGTTTTGTTTTTTTTCGGCCGCACGTCCCGCTTTTTTGTTTTGAAAATTTTTAAAAAAACTCACTCGTATGAATGAAGAACCAAAGAACCCAGTAAAACCTTCTGAACTTGCCGACACGTTGAAAGCAAGCGGCATCGAACCAATCGACGCTCCGCAATCGTTCTCCGACGCTCTTGCACAAGAAGCAGAGAAATACCGAAAGGTGGGTGAGAGCGTACTGAGTGATAATTCCGGAAACACGAATGAAAGTACACGCACAGAGCGGGGCACAAAGATTCCTTCTTCCTACGAGGCGGCACTCAGAAGAATAAACCCTGAATCAGAGCCCGAAACAGAAGAGACGCCGCTTTCAAATGCTGAGCGACTGCTCAAAGAAGAAATTTACCGCTGGAGCGACCGTGCGCTTATGGCGGAAAGAGGCGGCGATGAACAGGCACAGGAGCAGGCAGAGCTCACGCTGGAAAAACTCAACAAAGAGCTTTTGGAAATTAAGCAGAGAAGAGAAGAGACGCAAGAGCAGCAAAGTGCAACAGAAGCGGCTCCGGAACAACCAACCACGGAAGAAAATTCCGCTGAGAAAACTGTTGCTAGTGCACCGGAAACCGTGCAAAATCCGCAGAACCCAGAATCAGACTCACAAAACGCCGATGTCTTAGACGAAGTGGAGAGAAAGATTCAAACCGCCGTAGCACAGAAGCAGACTGAGGTTCCATCCCCATCAGTTCCGGAAAATATTCCAGTGGACGAACACAAACAACTGGTACAAACAGAAGAAAATGGGATAGAAAGTCGACTGAACACTGCAGAAGAGCAGGGATCAGCGAATAAAGCCGAGCAAATAGCTCCTCCGGTGATTCGAATGAGAAGCATGCCGGAAAGTCTGGACCCGGCCCAGAAACTGGCACTCACCCGGGAAGGGTTGAGGGATTTTGTTGTGCCGGGAGAAAATGGCGAGGCGGTTGAGTTTGGAAAATTAAGCGAGGGGAAACAGCAATTCATCATCGAGAATTACCGACAGCTGGCGCTTCAGGAAGTGAAATCGCAGGCCGTAGACAGCTATCGTGCAGAAAAAGCGCAAGTCGCCTCGGAAGCCGAGCTGAGCGGAGGAGTGTTGAAGCGTCTCAAAAACATGGTGGTGAATGCTCCAAAGGTTGCCAAGTTCATGAAAATGTCCATGCTCAAGGGCACCGAACTGGCGAGACGAGAAAAAGAGCTTCAGGAGAGAATTTTTGATGGCAATGTAAGCGACAGTGAAGCCCTCACGGAAATCGTCCGACAAGTTGCCGCCGGCCCGGAAGTGGAGATCGTGGATGGAAAAACGCAGGTGCAATTTTTGACGCCGGAGATGTTCGGGATCACGATGATGCCGCAGAAAGAAAAAGGGAAGGAGACCACGCCGGAGATGGCCGAGATCAGAAACATCAACCGGGTTGCTAACGCTTTTTCGCGCATCCCGGCTGAGTGGAAGAATTCCGAAGACACTTCTTTGCGGGAAAAATTCCAAGCAGCAGAAGCGCAGTACAACAAGATACGAGACGAGCTCACGAAAAGCATCGAACGGCGAGGAGGAGCGGATCAAGCACTTCGCACAACCAACCAACTTGATATGAAGGTGCAGATGAATCAATTTTTGAACGCAAGCCCGGACGTAGAGCAGACGGTTCTTGAAATTCAGGACAAAAACCTCTGGTGGCAAGCGACGAAGGATATCATGAATTCAAAAGGAAAGTATGTAGCTGCCGGTATGATTGGCCGAACAGTGGCAAGCGCCGGGCTTGGAGCCATTGCTTCCACCGCCGCACTTGCAGCCGCACCAGTAACCGCTTTGCTCGTAGGGAGATGGCGCGGAAAGGTAAAAGGGCAGAACGAGCCGGCCGAAAGAAAAGACCTCGCCATGGCCGGAAAAGGAAAAGCAGCCGGCAATATCTACGGTGTTTCTGCTCTGAAGACAGAAGGAAAAAATCCGCAATTTATCTCTGAGAGCAAAGAAGAGCAGAGGGAACGAGGGATTCGAGAACTGGCTCAGAATTTTGAAAAAAGCGGCGGAGCAATAGAAAACATTGCCAACGCCTCGGGAGAGAACGGACTGACAGAAAAACTCAATGTGCTTTTGGAAAAAATCAAAGACGAGAAAACAACGGATGCCAACAGAAACAAAGCACTTGGTTCACTTTCTGCGCGCATCAAGTACACCCGCAGAAAGCTCGATAGTGGTCTGGTAAACTTTGGTACCGGAACTGACAAGGTGAAGAATCAATATCAGCTTCTTCGCACCCTTTCGGATGCCGCTACACAGGAATACGGCATCAACATCAATACTGCACTTGAAGAAAAATTGGATGGGTATCTCGATGCACGCGAGACAAGAATCGAGGAAGCGAAAAAAGTGTACCTGAAGAAAAGGATGAAACGAGGTGCGCTCATGGGACTGAGTTTTTCTGTCGCGGGTATGCTTACGCCGGAGATCATCCACGGTGCAGAGCGGGTAGGGGAATTCGCAGCCGAGGGTGCAGAAAAAGCCGGAAATGCAGCCGTAGCAGGATCAGAGGAGCTGTACCATGCCGCCGCAGAAGAATCCGGAAACCTCTCCGAAGCGGCCACACAAGGATCAGAGAAACTCTATAGTGCCGCGGCGGGCTTCGCGAAAGAACACGTCGCTTCCGCAGCCGAGCCAGCATCACACCTCTCTGAAAGCGAAGAGGATTTCATGCCTATGCACATGCCGCAGCCAAACCTGGAAGAGAGTGTGGAACAAAATATTCCTCCGCTCGATCCAGAGCCGGCAAACGAAGTGGGAACCGGCGGCGGACCGTACGGTTTTCAAGATTTCTCCACGCCACATGCGCATGAAAATCCTATTTCTGCTTCTGTTCCGGAAGAAGGGCGACTCATCCAACCTGAGACTTCCACTCCCGCGGAAGTTGTTTCAGATACTTCAGCACCAAAAACAGCAGAGACGATCATGGAGGAACTTTCCGCACCTCACTCAGTTGCTCAAGGGGATAATGTCTGGGATGTGATTGAAGAAAAACTCACCCACGAGGGGCTTCTTGATGGGCTCTCGGAAAAGCAAAAGCTTTTTGTCACTGATCTCTTCAAAGACAAAGTAACCGCCATGAATCCGGAAGAGCTGAAAGCAATCGGCATTTCCGGAGGAGATCCAAACGTGATTCAACCTGGAGAAACACTGCACCTTGGAAAAATTTTCCAAAATACGCCCGTTCTCCAGCACCTCATTGAAGCACATAGTTCTCACTTTACCGATACTGCTGCAGAAGTACATCAGGATACCCTGAGAGAAACGGCAGAACAAACGCAAACCGCTGCCGCCGATCACGTTCAAATCATGTCAGATACTCCTGCTGCTCCTCAGACAATTTCCGAGGTCGTTCATCACACCACCAAAGAAACAACCACGGAGAACATCCAAGAAGCCGCCCAGCCAGGCAAGACGTGGCTGGGTGATAAATTCAGCTCTGTTGAAAAAGAGGGCGAGACTATGGCACAAACGATTGAATCTATCGCTTCGCAACCGGAGAGCGCAAAGGGAGTATACGCCTTCCTGAGCGAACCGATACATTCGACAAACGGGAGCACATCTCTTGGAATCATTCAGCAAAAACTTGAGAAGCTTGATTTCTTTGATGCCTTGAGCAAAGAACAGCAGCATTTTTTGATAGAAGAATCAGACACCAAGCTTCACGAGTTTGCACCAGAGAAACTCCAGGCCATGGGCTTCTCAAGCGGAAATGCGGATATTATTCGAGAAAAAGACACGCTCCAGCTTGGAGAACTCTTCAGAAACGCTCCGCATCTTGATCATGCTATCGACGAAGCCTTTCCAAACACCGAGTCCGTACCGGCAGAAGACGGCATAGACCCAGACGAAGCAAGCATGGCCATAGCTGGGGGAGCCGCTGCTGCCACGTTTGCAGCCGCAAAGGCAGAAAAAATTCCTGAGGACAAAGACTGGTCAAACGCCCTCTTTGGCGGAGAAGAGAAAAAACTGGAAGAAAACAGTGGCAACACTCCAAACACAGCCGAAACAGAGCCGGTGAAAACTAGACCGGAAGGCGCACGAGAAAAACAGCCGACAGAAGAAGACTCCTTCAAAATCGCAGACTTCACTCCAGGAAAAATGGAAAGCGCCTCACTCATTCAGACCCTTGAAGACAATTCCCTCTGGAAAATTTTGAAAGGAGAAAAAATCCAAAATATTTTAGCAAAAACACCTGATGCAGACCGGGCAATATACTTAGAAAACCCAGTACCAAAAGGAAGCGATCTTGAATCGGTAGGGGATACACTTCGACAATTTGGCGGCATTTTGAAACAAAGCCTTGAGCAAAACAAAGATATCACGCTTGAAACATTCATTAGTACTATACGAGCAAACAATACATCTGGCACAGAAGCTGTTTTAGAGTTGCCAAATGAGGATGAAAAAGACACTGTTACATCCGGCATCAATCGCATCACTTCTGAAACAGAAGCCAAAAACAATCCTCCGCAAAACACCGAAGCTATCCAAACCGAAACACCCAAAGCTTCCGGCGTTGAAATGAACGCGAAAAAAACGGAACAGCCAAAAATTATTCTGTCCACCAACATCGAGAAAGCAGAATCAGACATGGAACGCGCAGAAGATTTTGCAAACAAAATCAAAGGTATCCCCGCAGAACGCATACGCTTCGCAAGTGGGTGGGCACCGGGAAATCTCATTCCAAACCCTTCCAAAGACCCGCTGATTGTCACATTCCGCAGCCAAGGACAAAATCTTCGCTCCACACTGGAAGAACTTGAAAAAGCCGGCCTGGAAATTCAGAAAGAAGAAACCGTGGAGAGTTATCTGAAGCGAGCAGAGACAACCGAAGCAACCAAACAGATCATGGAGAGCATGCTTTATCCCGAAACAAAGAAAGCCTTCGAAGAAGATTCCAAGCAAGGGCTTCCACTCGCTGCTTAGAATGAGAAAAAGTGTGAAAGAAAGTAAAAAATGCAAAACCTGGAATTTTCCGGGTTTTTTGCTGCTTCTTTTCCACAAATTCCTGAGAAAAATCGGAATATGGTAGGATAGAGAGTATGAATCATCTTGAAGGACTCAACCCCGAACAGCTCAAAGCCGTGCTCCACACCGAGGGGCCGCTCTTGATCGTTGCCGGTGCCGGAGCGGGAAAAACCAAGACGCTCACCCACCGAATCTTGCATCTTATTCTCCAAAAGGGCGTTCATCCCGAGCAGATTCTTGCCGTTACCTTCACCAACAAAGCCGCGAAAGAGATGCAGAGCCGCATCGCCAGGCTGCTTTTCGGTGAAGAAAGATCAAAACGCCTGGTCTCTTGGCCAGGGAAAAGTGGTTTGCCGTTCATCGCCACTTTCCACGCACTTGGAGTGTACCTTCTTCGTGAAAACGCCGAGAGAATGGGGCTTCCGCGCGGTTTCACAATTTTTGACGCCGGTGATTCGCTCGCCGCGATCCGCGCATCGGTGAAAGAAGAGGGCTTTGATCCGAAAGTGCTTGAGCCGAAGCTGGTTCAGACGATTATTTCAAAAAACAAAAGTGACTTTCACGGGTTTTCGGACTACGAAGAACGTGAGGGAAGCAGTGCACAGGGAAGTAAGATCCTTCGCGTGTGGAGACGCTACGAACAAAAGCTCAAAGATCAGCGTGCCGTGGATTTTGATGATCTCCTGCTGAAATCCGTTCGGCTCTTGCAGACCCATCCGGATGTCCGTGAAAAATATCAAAACTTTTGGAAATATCTGCACATCGATGAATACCAGGACACCAACAAACTTCAATACGAACTCTCTTCGCTTCTGTGCGGCAAAGAAAAAAATATCTGCGTAGTGGGGGATGCGGATCAGAACATCTACAGCTGGCGCGGCGCGGATATTTCGAACATTCTGCATTTTGAGAAAGACTACCCCGGTGCCAAGGTGGTACTCCTGGAAGAGAATTACCGTTCCACAGACATTATTCTCCAAGCTGCCAACGAAGTGATCGCCAAAAATTCGGAACGGATCGAAAAAAATCTTTTTACGCGCAAAAAATCCGATGAGAAGATCGGACTCTTCGAGTGCTACAACGAATACGACGAAGCAGAAAAGATCGCCTCAAAAATCGCAGAGCTTGCCGAAGCTGGCGCGGATTTTTCCGATGTCGCGATTCTCTATCGCGCGAACTTCCAATCCCGCGTTTTGGAAGAAGCACTGCTTGGCGCTGGAATTCCGTACCAGGTGCTTGGAGTGAAGTTCTTTGAGCGAAAAGAAGTGAAAGACATTCTTTCGTATCTTCGTGCGGCGCAAAATCCCGAAAGTATTCCCGACATTTCACGGATTATCAACACCCCCGCGCGCGGAATCGGCAAAGTCACACTGGAGAAGGTTCTTGTCGGACAAACGGCAACACTTCCGCCAAAAACACGAGAAAAAGTAAATGAATTTTTTGCTCTTTTGGAAAACATCCGTGCGTCAATCGTGCAGAAACCGCCTTCCGAAGTGATCGCGGAAATCATTCATTCCTCCGGACTCGAAACATTTTGGAAAGAGAAAAAAGAAGAAGGGCAAGACAAGCTCGAAAACATGTACGAACTCACCGCGCTCGCCAAGAAATACGATAGCTACGAAATCCCAAACGGAACGGAAAAGCTGCTTGAAGATGCCGCCCTCATGAGCGAGCAGGACAGCCTCACAAATACAAAAAATTCTTCTGGCATTCGGCTGATGACCATCCACGCCGCAAAGGGACTGGAATTTCCCTACGTTTTCATCACCGGGCTGGAACAGGGACTTTTCCCGCATCAAGGCTTTGGCGGATCAAAAGATGCCAAGAGCGCTGAAGAAGAGCGCCGGCTGTTTTATGTCGCGATCACCCGCGCGGAGAAAAAGCTTTTTCTTTCGCATGCATCAGTTCGGACAAAATTCGGATCAAAAGAAATCAACATCCCCTCTGAATTCCTCTCGGATATTTCTGAAGAGCTCCTCGAAAAAGAAGAGTCTCACAGCCTGCTTCCTCCTGCGGGATCTTTCAAAACTATTTTTTTCGATTAGCTTGGCTGCAAATTTGAAAATATATCTCACTAATTCCTTTGCTTTTTGGTTCAGGTGTGCTAAAAATATTTTGGACCAACCCAAAGGAGACGAGAGATGACTACGAAGTCTGCTGCTTTTGTCCTCTTGATGAGCTTTTTCGTTCTTTTGTCCACAGCCTGCAGCTCGGGATCGTCGGACTACACCGCGGACTCAGCCAAAAGCGCCTCGACATCGGACCTTTTGAATGCAAAAGCTTTCATTATAAAAAGGGCGCACGCCATGATGGAATCCTTTGCAGCGAGCGGTGTTCAGCCAAATTCTTCAGAAGCGAAGGAGTTGGAAGCCAAATGGAACAACCTTCAATCGCAGATGAAGATCGTTCAAGCGGAAATAGACCGACGAGGGGGGATCCTGTTTCAGAAAAGCATGAAGTTGAGCGGACTCAAAGAACCGCCCTGTGGAAATCCTTTCTGTAACTATTTCGGCGATCAGGCACGCATCGCCGGCGATCTCCTTGCAAAAGGATACTGGGAGAAAACAGACGGCGGACAATCCCCTAACGACTCTCCTGAAGCGCAGGCACTTCTTGCGGAATTCAAAAAAGTGGGACACGTGAAATAGAATAGGACGTTGTTTTGAGAAATAAAAAATAATGGCGCTCTTCCGTTTGGTGGAGCGCCTCATATTTTCAAAAAGTTTTTGAAAAGGAGTATAAAAATTCCCTTGATTTGAATTTTACCTTCTTATGCAAGCAAAAAAATCACTCGGTCAGCATTTTTTGAAAAACCCGCGCGTAGCCGATCGGGTCGCAGATGCGGCACACGTTTCCAAGGAAGACACCACACTTGAGATCGGACCAGGAAAAGGAATGCTCACTGAGGTACTCCTGAAGCAAGCCGGGAAAGTTGTCGCGGTTGAAAAAGATCCTGAGCTGATTCCAGTATTACAGAATACTTTTTCCACAGAGCTTTCAGATGGACAGCTAGTTCTGATTCCTGGAGACATCCTTGATCCGGCAATACAGGAAAAAGTTTTTCAAAATTTGCACCTCCCCTACAAGATCGCCGCGAATATTCCATACTTCATCACAGGAAAACTCATCCGGCTTTTCTTTTCGTTCCCGCAGAAACCGGAGAGTATCGGCCTCTTGGTACAAAACGAAGTGGCGCTTCGCGCGGTCGGAAAGGGAGGAAAAGAAAGCATTCTTTCCATGAGCATCAAGGCGTACGGAACACCGAGATACGTCGGAAAAGTTTCGGCAGGGAACTTTTCTCCGCCGCCAAAAGTGGACTCCGCGATTTTGGGAATTGAAAATATTTCCGAGGAATTTTTTGACGGTTTTACGGAAGAAGAATTTTTTGAAGTGGTGAAAGCCGGGTTTGCCCACAAGCGCAAACGGCTTCAGAAAAATCTTGAGGATCTGCTGCCACAGTACCTTTTTTCTTTTGACCACCTTTCTCCAAATATCCGCGCCGAGGATATGAGTTTGGAAGATTGGAAAACGTTACTCTCAGGAAAAAGAAGAACTTAACGGCCTCTTCTTCTGTTTAACCTTGATGCCTGTTGAGCGGCTGCGAGAATTTCTTTGTTTTTTTCTTTCACTTCTTTGTTGGCGTAGTGTTTTGTAAGAAGGAAAGTAACCGTAAACATCGGGAGAATATTTAAAAAGGGGATAGATTCAATTAAAGTGTTGAGCCCCCAAAGTGTCAAGTTTCTAGTGTTTAGTTTAATTCCACTAATAACTAAATACATAAATACCAAACCCTCGATAAGAATTGCTACAGGAATAGTCAATAAAGAGAAAATAATAGTAATATTTATCAAAACATCCAAACCATCCTTGAGAAGACAAAGACCGAGAAAAAGGTAAAAAGCTGGACCAGTCATTTTCTTGGGAAGCAGCTGTGCTTCGATTTGTTTTTTTTCCCGCACCCGCGCACGCAATCTGTCTGCACGTGTGAGTTCAGCTGAATTTTGATATTCACCCATTGTAGAAGATCCGGAAGTTGCCATAACAACTTTATTGTATCAAAAAACCACCCCGAGCATAGGCACAAGGCGGTTTTGTTTTTTATTTTTCTTGAATGTAATCTTTCTACATCGAAGTTCCGACAGTCGGACTAATGAGCCCTTCATTTGGAATGTCCACACATCCTATCGGAGTTGGAACTTTGCAAATTCCTAAGTCCCGATAGTAGAGACCGAGCGCCCAAACTCCCGGGCGAGGCAGCTGATACCAGCGATACTGCGGGGTGTTGGCGTACACCAAAAGTGCCGGAACCGGAGGACCGACGTAGAGCAGCCACGTTCCCGAACAGGCGCAGTAGAAAGACGCATCCACCATGCCGCCAAAAGTGGGCATGAAGACACTGGACAGCAGCGATGCATCCGCTCGTGGTGTTTTAGCGATTGGAGCAAGGAACACAATGGTTATGGCCACAACCATCACAAAAACGAGAAGGGGAGATCTTTTTTTGAGAATAAAAGTTTTCATAATCATTTTACATTTGAATAGTAAAGGTTTTTTCTTCACTGATACCGTTTTGGTTGACCACACGAAGAGATCCACCCATGGTTGGGGATTTTCCACCCATGTAGCTTTTCTGATATTGGAGAAACTGTTCTTCGCTCATTCCTTGCGCAGCGATAACTTGTTTCACCGCATCCGGAATAACCTGCTGCAAAACGGGGAAGGTAAAGGTGAGCGTCTTCCCGTCCTGAGAAGAGATGCCGGAAACAATGCCGAGGTTGGTCCGGATCTCATTGCCCGTCTTTGCAAATCCCGAACCGGTGAGCGTGATGGATTGCCCCGGATGAACCGTGAGAGCAGACATGCTGGAAACAGACGGAGAAGGAACAGACGGATCTTTTACCACGAGGAAAGATGCATTGCTTTTTCCAACATTGCCATTGATCGAAATATTGTAGCGCCCGTAAGGAATATTTCCCGGCACCACGAAAGACATCTGCGTTCCGCCACCGGTCACATTTCCCGGCACATTGCCATATCCCTCGAAAGTGACGGAAGTTTCACCCGAAAGGCCCCCACCCGAAAGCAAAACTTGTTCGCCGCGAGAAACCACATATTTTGAAGGATAAAACAACGTCGGGCTGGAGATAGAAGCCGCTGCAGAAGAAAGTGTGTTCGCACTCGTGCCTGCCGTGCTTGGGTTCACTTCCTGAAGCTGCCACATCCCGCTTGCCGTGCAGGAATTCCCGTCCCGACAGCCACATTTCCACGTTCCTCCTGACCAAGTACAGATGTATGTGAGCAGGTAGTTAGTTCCGGTAAGCGAAACTTTCGGGGAAATAATGTTTGCAAACGCGTTACCCACAAACCAGTTTCCGTTCTGCTCTCCGCCCTGAAGCACCACCGGTGTCCATGACCCGCCATTTTTGGAAATGTATGCTGTTTTCCAGATGTACTGCAAATCACTGCCGCTCCCGGCAATCAGCGTGATGCCGTTGTCTCCACAGGCTACCCGCATAAGAAGCGTTTTTGCCGAAGAGAGCACGTCCCAAGGAACACCGAAACCGCTATAGAAATCCGAAGAAGCGATGTTTGAAGCATTCCACCTCTCACAGGCGGCAGAAGAAGCAACTGCGGTCTGCGCATCCGAAACGCGCGGTTCTCCAAAAATTTGTAAAAAAAGAAATGCACCGAAAAGGATTAAAACGAATAAAGAAAAAACCAACGTCGAACTAAAAATTTGCTTTCTCATCTTACAAAGTATTATAACCGCGAATATCAACTCATTTTCAACAATTTATCCACAGGATATCAGAAAATTCTATAGTCACGATTCCTCAATTTCGTTACAATGAAAGTACGTTCCTATGTCAATTTCTCGCTACCTTCCCAAAAAAAAGCTCCCCGTGATCATCACCGTCATCGTCGCAGTGGTGGTGATCGGAGGCGCGCTCACTCTACAGCAAAAAGGGCATTGGCACGGAGTGAGTGTTCAGACAGACCAGGCAACGCTCGCCGAGAGCACAGCGGCTTCATCAAGTTTGGACAAAGACACCGACGGGGATGGTCTGAA
The DNA here is from genome assembly GCA_035708305.1 of Minisyncoccota bacterium. Lineage (GTDB taxonomy): Bacteria > Patescibacteriota > Minisyncoccia > Phycocordibacterales > DASSSU01 > DASSSU01. The sequence continues at coordinate 15,592 of DASSSU010000008.1, forward strand.
AGACTGGCAGGAAATTCTCTGGGGAACTGACCCGAAAAACCCAGACACCGACGGCGACGGGACACCAGACGGGGAAGAGGTGAAAGAAAACCGCGATCCGACCATTCCTGGACCGAACGACCAACTTCAGAATTCTAACGGCACCCCTGCGACCAGCACTGCCGCCATCTATGCGAGCCTTACCCCACAGCAACAGGCAACCAGAAACCTCTTCGCCCGCTATCTCGCACTGCAAGCCTCCGGCTCGTTAGATTCCGGCTCCGCAAATGATATTTCAAATGAATTCATCCAAGAGGCCCTGCATGGCAGCAGTTCGGAAGCATTTTTCAAAACCTACACAGCGAAAGATTTGATCGTGTCAAACGACACCAGTGCCCAGGCAGTGCACGACTACGGCAACAAGATGGGAGCGATTTACGTAAAATACCCGCCAGTTTCAAGTACAGATAACGAATTGAGCCTTTTTGTCAAAGCAGAAAACTCCAAAAATCAAGCAGATTTTGACAAAATAAAGCCCTTCGCCGAGCGATACCGCAATGTCCTTGCTGCGAGTTTGAAAGTTCCGGTTCCAAAAGACGCCGTTGCCATGGACTTGAACTACATCAACGCCTTAAGCGCACTGGCAACCAACGCTGACGCACTCAGCCAGGCGTGGGAAGAGCCGCTCCAGTCGGGAACGATCGTTTCCACTTACGTGCATGACAAAGAGCCAAAAGTAATCAGTGCATTCATGGGAATCAACCTCTACTTCCAGGGAAGAGACATCACTTATACGAGTGATGAGCCGGGAGCACTCTTTTCCCATTTTAATATTGAAGCCAACCAATCTTAAACCATGAAAAATATGACTTTTTTCCAAAAAGCAGGAAGCGGACTCATCGGGTTTTTCATCGTTTTTTCGATGGTTTTTGCCCCGTTTGCTCCCGTACCTGCACAAAAAGCTTCCGCCTCCACCATAGGTGCTCTCGGAGAGACCTTCACTAACGGTTTTGCACAGTGCACCTCCACTGCTGCTGCAGGATTTATTTCCAGCCAGCTCGGCGGCGTGCTCGGCAGTTTTGCAAACCAATTTAATCCTTTTAGCGGCGGCGGAGTAGGTATGACCGTGCCGGTGTTTGATGGTGCCGCCATGGGACAGCTCCAGCAAAACAACGCCACCTACCAGATCAAAGAGTATATTCTCGACTGTCTCGCCTGGTGGACGGCAAAGCAGATGATGGCCACCATTACCGACCAGACCATTAACTGGATCAACGGAACTGACGGAAGTGGGGTGAAATTCGTCACAGACTATCAGACGTATTTTGCCGATCAGGTCAACAACGCCAGCAATCTTTTTATCAATCAACTTGCTAATAGAGGACTTTTAGACCTAAATGACCCGGGAGGACTTCAGGCGGCTCTTCAGCGAGATGCTTTTTCCGATCCAACCAACGCCCTTAAATATACATTTCCTTCCACATATAACGGTTTTGATAGTGATTTTACAAAAGGTGGCTGGGAAGCGTACGATGCATCCAATCAGAGCAACAACAATCCTTTTGGAAGGTACATATATGCTTCACAGTTGCTCACACAACAGCAATCAGCAGCACAAAAAAAATCTCAGGATATTTACAATACCGGCAGTGGTTTCTTGAACGTCGAAACTTGTCTGAGCAAGGACAGTCAAGGAGACTGCGAACAATACCAGATCAATACTCCAGGGAAACTCATTGAGAGCCAACTTGACCAAGTACTTGGCTCACAAACCCAGCAGCTCGATGCTGCTGACGAGTTGAATGAGGTGCTTGCCGCACTCTTCAACAACGTCTTTAGCAATATTTTTGGCGGAGGAAACGGATTGCTTAACTTAACCCCTCCAACCCCTGACGCCTCCGAACCAAATTCAACTTCTGGAAACAGTGCCTCCGAAGATTCCAGCTTTGGATCCATGAAAACCGTTTTTATAAACGAGATTGACAACCTCCTTGCCGGAAGCCTCACACCACAACAGGTCTCGCAGCTTCAAAGCCTGAAAGCCCAAGCACAAAGTGCGACAACACCGACCGAGATCATCAACCTTGAACAGCAGTTGAGTAACTTGAGCGGCTACATGGCTGGACCAAATTCAGGATCAAATTCGGGAACAGGATCAACATCAGAACCAACATCAACACCACAAGAACCGGGCAGTCCTGGTACTTGTCCGAATTGTTAACTCGAATACCAATCTCCCCAAGACATGGAAATCTTACGAAAAGTCTTATATTTCAAAAACAACCCGCAAAGAGTTTTTCAAAAACTCTTTTTGGGTTTTTTTGTCTCATTTCTCGTAATTTTTCCAGCACTGCTTCCGGTTTCTTTTTCTTCCGGAGTACCTCAAACACAAGTAGCTTATGCAGCAGGAGCAGAAATGAATGCAAAAAGTGTTACTGACGCAGCAGGAGGATGTAGTATCTTCAATCCATCAGGATGGATTGTATGTATAGCATGGGGGGTAATTTATTGGCCGGCTTCAAAGGTGCTTCACATAACCGGAGATGCTTTTAATGCCGTAATGGTTTTCAGTCTAGATACTAAACTTATTAGCGGATCTGCTTTGGTCACAAAAGGATGGGGACTTACACGAGACATTGTAGACTCTCTCTTCATCTTCATCATCCTCTACATCGCCATCTCACTCATTCTTCAGCTCAATACCGGAAACGCCAAGCGTATGCTGGTGACTATGATTGTCGTTGCACTTCTTATCAACTTCAGCCTTTTTTTTGCGCACCTCGTGATTGATGCCTCAAACGTGGCGGCTGTAACTTTTTATAATCACATTGGCAAGGTGAAAACAAGTGATTCCATCACCAATGATCCAAACATTCCAGAAAGGGATCTCTCGGAAGCGCTTGTAGCCGGCCTGGCCCCACAAAAAATGATAGACACCAACATGTTTGGCCAGGCACAAAGGGATCCTTCATACGACACAGACAAACAAAGTATCCTTCTGATGATCATTATCATGGCCGCAATCTTGAATATGATTGCGGCGGTCGCGCTCCTGACAGCAATAGTGGTCTTTCTCGCACGGATTGTAATACTCTGGCTTCTTATGATCGTAGCACCATTTGCATTTTTGGGATTTATCATCCCAAAAATGACAGGAAATCTCGGCCAAAAGTGGATTTCCATGCTTCTTTCGCAGTCTTTTGTCGCACCTGTTTTCCTTTTCTTTTTTTATCTTCTTATCTACTTTATTGGACAAAAACCTATTGATAGTCTCTTGAATACAGGCGCAAGCAGCACCTGGACAGGTACCATTATCACTCTCATGCTTGTTGCCGCTTTCTATATTGTTCTCTTCCTAGCAATTCTCGGTGTGACTGTCCAAATGTCTGGAAAGGGTGGAAAAGCTGGTGTTGGCTTTGGAAAATATGTTGCCGGTGCAGCAGTGGGCGGATACGTGGGCGCGTGGGCCGCGAGTGGACGACAGAGCATCGGGCGCGGCGCTACTCTTCTCAGCAATTCTAAGAAAGTTCGAAATTGGAGAGACAACGGAAGAGGATTTGGATATCAGCTATCTCGAGGAATTGACCGCACCGCAAAATCCAGCTTTGATGTCAGATCTACTAAAGCCGGTCAGAAAGCGTTTGGTGCCACAGGACTGAAGAGCGGCATGGCAGCGGGCGGGCAAGGCGGGTTCAAAGAAACCATCAGAAAACGAAATGAAAATCTTGATGCCATTCAAAACGCTATTGTGGATCCGGAGAAAAAAGCAGCATTCATCCGGTGGCGTATGGGGCAGACAAGGCAAAATGGCAGACTGGATGTATTTGGTCCGGGAACGGCAACCCGAAGAGAATTTACCGCAAACTTGCAGGCTCAGAGAGAGCTGCACAACTCTCTTGCATCACCTGAAGAAAAAGCGGAGAACCTCAAGCGTCTTGTGGAAACCGGACGAGGAAACATCGCGAAACTCTTCTACCAGCAGGCAAGCGGTCAGGAGCGCGCTGAGATTACCCAGGCAATGCATACTCTCGCAAATGACATTCTTAACAGGGCAGACAACTACGCTCCCGGTTCCAATCTGACTGAGGCAGACAGAGAAAGACTTAGAGATGAGGCTGGAGTTATGCAAAGTATTCTTGCTCCAATGGAAGCGAGCCGGCAGAACACCCAACATATTCCATCCGAGCGTCCGGGAGATCAGCCTTGGAGTCAGGAGTACGCTCGAAAGAAACGCGAAAAAGACTTTATCGATGGACAAATTGCGCATAACCTTCAGGATTGGGGTAGAGCGCAAACAGCCGAGGAACGCCGTGCTATCCTTGACCGAATGGCAGAAAATGAAAAACAGCAGAATAAATTCTTTAGCCAGCTCAACGCTTCTCAGCAGGCACAGATTTCACGAGAAATTATTGAAGCCGCTCCAACTATCAGCGCCACCTCCACTCCTGAAGAAATACAGAAACGTGCAAATGCGGAAGCTTTGCAGAAACGCTTGGAAGGTTCGCTTTCTGAAGAGCATCAGAACCGATTGCAGGAAACAGTCCTTCGTGATGAAAGAACAAGAAGGGAATATGCAGAAAGAAAAGAAGCGAGAAGAGTCAAGGAGCTCGTTGAACAGCGACACAACCTTGTCCCGAGAGATCAAGAAGATGCAGATATTATGGAAAATGTCAAAAAGATGGGCAGAGGAGTTACTGAACTCAGTGACGCTATCTTGCAGCGAGCTGACGTTATTAAGAGCATGAGTGGAACCCAGCTTCGCGCCCTCCAGCAGGCAAATAAGATTAGTGAAGAAGTGGTGGCGGAAATTCAAGCACGCGCAAAAGATGGAAAAATATCGGACAGCGCAAGAACACTCCTGGCAACCGATCAGAGATTGCGCGGATACTATGGTTTGCGTGAGAGCGATATTCCTAATCCGCCTCCTCCGGGGGGTCCTAGTGGCGGATCGGGATCATAATCCTACTAACTCTTGAAAAATATGGCAGAAAATAACGCATTTTCACAACGAGAAGAATTCGAAAAAAAATTTCAAAGCCTTCCGAAAGATGTTCAGGAAGCCGTAGAGTCCGTGGATTCTGCAAAAATCCTGAAGGAAGTGGCGGACAAGCACCACCTTCACCTGGACCAAACCGGATCACTCACCGATGTTACTTCCTGGCTGATGTTTGGTGAGGCAAATCCTTCGCAGTATATTTTCAACATCCAAAAAAAAGTACGTGTAGATGAAAAAACCGCGCGGGAGATTGCAGCGGAGATTAACCAAAGAATTTTTGCACCGATTCAAGAATCATTGAAAAAGATGTATCACATTGGAGGGGCAGAAAAGAATACAGAAGAAAAAAAATTGTCGAGTAACGCGAAAAAAGAAATGAAGAGAGATCCATATCGCGAAAGCATTAATTTTGAGGATGAAGACGATGAATAACGCGGAAGCCGTGGTATAATTTTTTTCAAAGTTCGTCAAAATCCATGCAGTACCAAGTTCCACAATTTATCGAAGTTGAAGATAAACTTTTCGGACCACTCACGTTTAAACAATTCGTATATATCGGCGGATGCTTGGGTTTGGCGTATACCTCGCACGTGTACGTCCCTTACGTCGGAAATTTTCTTGCTCTCGGTGCGGTCGGACTTGGTGTCTGTCTGGCGTTTGTGAAAGTCAACAACAAACCGTTCATTTACGTCATGGAAGCGTTCTTCAAATACCTTTTCCATGCAAAGCTGTATGTATGGCGAAAGGTGCCAAAGAAAAAAGAACAAGCGGTGGAAAAAGTAGAGAAAGTCGCACCGGAGCATGTCCCAACCTTGAACGGCAGCAGCTTAAAAGACCTCGCCTGGAGTCTGGACATTCACGATCGAAGTATGGAAGGAGTAGGTGAAGGAATAGACGAGGGGCTGGAAAAAGAGCGCGAATAAATCGCAAAAAGTTATGGCATTACGAGGAAAACCAACACAAGATTTTGTTCCTATCAAGGAAATTCGAAACGGCGTCGTTATTTTGAAAAACGGCGGTCTTCGAAGTGTGCTCATGGCCTCTTCCATCAACTTTGCTCTGAAGTCCCCTGAAGAGCAGCAGGCGATTCTTCTGCAATTCCAAAACTTCCTGAACGTCTTGGAATTTTCCGTGCAGATTTACGTACAATCCCGCAAGCTCGATATCCGTCCATACATCGCGATGCTGGAGGGGAGGATTAAAGCGCAAACATCTGAACTGATGAGAATCCAGACCACAGAGTACATTGAGTTTGTGAAAAAATTCGTTGAGGATGCCAACATCATGTCCAAAACTTTCTACTTGGTGATTCCGTATGATCCGGCACCCAACATCAAAAAAGCGGGACTTTTGTCAAAAATTGGAGCCAAACCAAGCAAAGAAGAAGAACAGGAAGAAAAAGATTCCATTGAAGAGCACCGCTCGCAGCTGGAGCAGCGCACGAGCATCGTGGAGCAGGGGCTTTCCCGAACCGGCGTTCGTGTGGCGCAGCTTGGAACGGAAGAACTGATCGAACTCTACTACAAGATTTTCAACCCGGGCGAAGTGGATAAGCCAATGCAGTACGGAAACGACGTAACTAAGCTATAATTTACCTATGGGAATCGCCGATTTACTTTTAGGAAAAAACAAAAAGAAAGAACAGGAGATGGTTCCGGTTCTTCCTCAGGAAATCTATGAAAAAGGCGTCATGGATCTTCAGGATGTCATTTCTCCATCTGCCCTGGAGATCAACTCCAAGCAGGTAAACCTGGGAGAAAAGATCTCGCGCACATTTTTCGTGATCTCGTACCCACGCTTCCTTTCCGACAACTGGTTTTCGCCGATCGTGAATCTTGACCGTATTTTTGATATTTCTATCTTCATCCATCCGATCGACACCTCACACGCCCTCAAGGCCTTTCAAAAGAAAGTGACCGAGGTGCAAAGTCAGATTTCTATGCGGGAAGAGAAGGGGTACATTCGTGATCCTGTTTTGGATACCGCGTATCAGGACCTGGAAGCACTTCGCGACAAACTCCAGCAGGCAACTGAAAAATTGTTCGATGTAGCGCTCTACATCACGATTTACGCGGATGACGAAGACGGACTCAACAAACTTGAGTCTGAAATCAAATCCCTTCTGGACTCTAAGCTCGTTTACGTCCGGCCGGCGCTTTTTCAGCAGGCGGAAGGCTTCAAATCAACCATTCCGATCGAAACCGACCTGATTGAATCATACACCAAACTGAACTCCGAACCGCTCGCCAGCATTTTTCCGTTTGTTTCTTTTGACCTCACGTCCGACAAGGGAATTCTTTTCGGTATCAACCGCCACAACTCTTCTCTGGTGCTCTTTGACCGATTCTCGCTCGCCAACTACAACTCCGTGACGTTTGCCAGCTCTGGTGCGGGGAAATCCTACGCCACCAAGCTTGAAATCATCCGCACACTCATGTTTGACACTGAAGTGATTGTGATCGACCCGGAAAAAGAGTACGAGTACTTGGCAGAAGCAACAGAAGGACGGTATTTCGACATTTCGCTCACATCCGAACACCACATCAACCCATTTGACCTTCCAATTCCGCGTGAAGATGAAACGCCGGCAAACGTGCTTCGCTCCAACATCATCAGTTTGGTTGGGCTTTTCCGCCTCATGCTTGGCGGACTCACTCCAGAAGAAGACGCGATCATTGACCGTGCAATCACCGAAACCTACGCCCTCAAGGACATCACTTCAACTTCCAACTTCGCTGAAGCAGAACCGCCACTTCTCTCGGACTTCGAACTCGTGCTTGGCGGTATGGAAGGCGCGGATGAACTGGTGCAGAAAATCTCCAAATACACCAAGGGGACATGGTCCAACTTCATCAACAAACCGACCAACGTCGACATCAATAAAAAATTTGTGGTGTTCTCGGTACGCGACATGGAAGACGAGCTCAAGCCGATCGCTATGTACATCATTACGCACTTCATCTGGAATGCCATCCGCAAAAGCCTGAAAAAGCGTCTGCTTGTGATCGACGAGGCCTGGTGGATGATGAAATCCCCGGACACAGCATCGTTCCTCTTTGGTTTGGCGAAACGAGGACGAAAATACTATCTCGGCATTGCCACCATCACCCAAGACGTAAACGACTTTCTTCGCTCGGAATACGGCTTGCCGATTCTTGCCAACTCCTCTATCCAGCTTCTCATGAAGCAGTCCACGACCTCTATCGACCTGGTGCAGCAAACCTTTCACCTCACCGACGAAGAAAAGTACTTGCTCTTGGAATCCGGCGTGGGGGAGGGAATTTTCTTTGCCGGCCTCAAGCACGTGGCAATCAAAATCATCGCCTCCTACACTGAAGACCAGATCATCACTTCGGATCCTTCGCAGGTGCTTGCGATTGAGCAATCCAAAAAAGACGCCGCTGAACTTCTCGCCAATGAAGCCGAGGAACTGAAACGTGCCCGTGAAAATGAATAAAACACCATGAAATTTTTCCGAAAAATCTTTCCTGCTTTCATTCTTGCCGTTTTTTTTGTAGCGGGAACAACACACACGGTGCTTGCTCAAAGCGCTAACTCTTCAGATCTCTCATCTGTCATATCCTCTGCATTCTCGGGAGTAAGCTTCACTCCAAACGTCTTCCTGGATGTCTCCCCGCAATATCCGGAAGCACACCAGCAGGTTACTGTCACACTTCGCGCTGCACTCTCAGGGGTGGATTCCAGCAATATCGCCTGGTATGTGAATGGAAAGCTCAAACAGCAGGGGCTCGGAAGTAAAATTTTCACTTTCACTACCGGAAACACTGGAGAAATAGAGACGGTGGAGGTGGATCTTCAAACCACTGCCTACGGTATGATTAAAAAAAGCATCACTATCAACCCGGGAAGTCTGGATATTCTCTGGGAAGCACAAACCTATACGCCGCCATTCTACCTTGGCAAGGCACTCCCAACCTCTCAGGCGCCGATCAAATTCGTTGCAATTCCGCACGCGAAGAGCGCATCTGGCAGTGCGATCAACCCGGATTCGCTCACATATGCCTGGTATCAAAACTACACCAAAAGCTACGAGGAGTCTGGCTACGGATTGGAAAGTGCCACCTTTTCCGGGAACTATAGCGGCAATTCCGATTCGATCAAAGTAGAAGCAACAGACCGTTCTGGGGCCACCTTTTCCAAACAAATCACCATAAATATCGTCAATCCGGAAATTGTTTTCTACCCAAAGGATCCAAACCTCGGGATTTTGTACCACAAGGCTGTCACCAACAACTCCTCCTGGAGTGGAAACGGACTTGGGATCATTGCCGAGCCGTACTTCTTCGCGTTTGATGACAAAAACAACAACCCTGGACGCTACGTCTGGCAAGTGAACTATCAAACTATCGATATTACCGGCGATAAAAGCGCAATTTTCCTCGGATTCCCGAAAGGCGGCACCGGGAATGCTTCTTTTTCGCTTGCTATTTCCAATCCAGTCTACCTTTTGGAAAGGGCAAATTCCACTGTCGCCATTCACTTTAGCAACACTCAATCTGAATAAATTGCAGTGGTTGTGAATAAAAACCGTTTCGTCTTTTTCCGCTTATAGTAGAATAAAAAAGATTTCGATATGAAAAAAAAGCTTCTCATTCTTCTGGTTTTACTGCTGATTCTGGTTGCGGGTGTTTTGGGTTATGCGTATTTTGCAGGTGGAACCAATCCGGACGGAACAAAGCAAAATCCTCTGACCAATCTTTTCCCATTCGGAAAACCAAGTGAAAGCACGAGCGGAGGGAATACGGTTGGCAGCAGCACTGATACCTATCCGAATGTCTCCAGCACCAGCACCGCAAGCACCTCGCTCTTTTCAAACGGAGGAGCAAAAGATTTTATTCTCATTTCCTCCACTCCAGTTGCCGGATTTCATGCCATTCTTAAAACAGACGACAACACCATCGTACGCTACACCGATAAAGCAACAGGAAATATCTTTGAAACCGACATTAAAAGCCTGAAAAAAACCCGTATTTCAGACGCACAAATTCCGGGACTTTATGACGCACTTTGGAGTGAATCCGGAAAATATCTCATCGTGCGATACCTTGCTGATGACGGAAAAACAATCAAGAGCTATCTCGTGAATCTTTCAACCTACACGCCGGGTACGCCATACCAGCTTTCCGGAAAATACCTCCCGGACAATATCCAGGATTTTTCTCTGTATTCCGATACTGACAAAGCGCTTTATTTGCAAAAAACTTCCGGAGGATCTTCTGTTTCCGTGGTAAATTTCATCAACGGAAGTACTGCACCGCTCTTTTCCTCGCCATTTTCAGAATGGCTTGTACAGCGCACTAACGATGGAACCATTGCGCTCACCACGAGAGCTTCGCAGGGCATTCCGGGGTATCTTTACAAGCTCACACCCGGTTCAAGCAACTTGGAGAAAATTCTCGACGGGGTGCCCGGCTTAACCACATTGGTCAGTCCGGACTTTCATTATGTTTTGTACTCTGAAAGTACAGACCAAGGAGATTTGACTTTAAACCTCTACAACGTACAGCAGCAAACTTCCGTCACACTCTCTGCAAAGACACTCCCTGACAAATGTGTTTGGGCAAATACAGCAGTCTTTTACTGTGGTGTACCCAAAAACCTTCCACTCGGAACTTATCCTGATGATTGGTATCAGGGAAGAGCGGACTTTGACGATACCCTTATGAAATTTGGGGTGGATTCCTCCTCGCCACTGGCCACCTATGATCTCGCCACCCCAGTAAACATCACCAATCTCAACATCACGGGAAACTACGCCTACTTCATCGACAAAAAAACTTCTTCCCTTTGGGCAAAGCGTGTTGCAACCAGCGATTAAAATTAAGGCTGTACGGAAGCGCTTTTTTATATTAAAAAATACGCTATAATAATATTCCAACAGCTTTCTTTTACTTTTCAAAGCCTATGGAGTATTCTACCGAAACAAAAACTACTCGGAAAAAGCGCCTGATGCTTCAGGGAGGGATTTTTGTTTTGGTGGTGCTCGTGATTGCCGGTGCGGTTTTTGCTCATCAACTTTTACAAAGCCACAACAATCTTTACCGTCAGACCACCCAAAACCTGAGTTCTATTTCAAGTGCCAATACTCCACAAGTAGATGCTGCACGGGAGGCTATTTATGTGAAGTTTGTCCACCAAAATGTCATGGATAAACTTTTGCAAGTGGCTCAAGAGATAGATACCGCGAAAAGCCTCCGGGCGGAAAAACGTTATTCTGACGCTGATATCCACACAAGACAGGCTCGCACTCTGGTGTATTCTATCCAGACCTCATTGATGCAAGTTACCAATGTGCCGGCAAAATACCAGAACGCGGAACAACATTTTCTCGAAGGATTGGAAGACTATGCCAAAGCCTTTTCTTTCACCACGGAAGGATCAGATGATCCACTGGTCTTCACAGAAACAGGGAAGTATTTCCTGAACGAAGGAAACAAAACTATTCTTTCCATTTTTCATACTGCGCCGGAGCTGAACATCCCCCAAGAGGAGTAATTTTTTAAATATTTAAAAAATTATTTTTTCTTTTCTTCTTCTGATTTTTCTTTTTCCTCTGCAGCTTTCTTCTTCATCATTGCTCGCTCTTTTCGGATCCAAAGTTCTTGTCCGACCGTAAAGAGGTTGTTGGTAGTCCAGTAGAGTGCTACTGCGCCATTTAGGGTGTAGGCAATGCCGGCAATAAAGACCGGAAGGATGTACTTCATCTGCATGTTCATCATTTTGGTCAATTCTTCTTGAAAACCGGTCTTTTGGTCGCCATCTTTTGGTTTCGGTTCGCTTTTTGGAAGAGAAATGCTCATTTGGAGAAACTGTGTCAGGCCCGCTAAAGCCGCAAGAATGATACTGCTTTTCCCGAGATTCAGCACACCGAGAAAAATCATGTTCAATTTTCCTGGAACTGGAGTAAAGGAGTAGAGCAGGGAAGTGTTGATGACCGGCAATCCTTTCAAAAACACCCAATAGAGCGAAATAATGATCGGAAGCTGGATGAGAAGCAGGAAACACCCAGAAAACGGATTGACTTTGTTCTTTTTGTAGACCTCCATGATTTCCGCCGCTTCTTTTTGCTTGTCGAATTTCTGAGCACGAATCACTTTTATTTGCGGCTCGATTTCGCGCATGAGCGCCTGAGAGTGAATAGATTTTGATGACAGTGGGAAAATGATCAGCTTCACGATAAACGTGAGGAAGATCACCGCCAAACCGACTTCTCCTCCCGGAACAATGTGGATCAAGAAAACAAGCGCGTTGTAGAGCGGAATGTAGAGAATCGTCTTGAAAAAATCAACAATAATCATGGAAATTTGGAATTTGAATATTATGGAAAATCAATATGCTCTTTCTGCCAGGGATGACAGCGGGAAATACGGTGAAGAGACTTCATGATCCCCCGAAAAGCACCGTATTTCTGCACCGCCAAAATCGCGTATTCTGAACAGGAAGGGTAAAAAACACACACATTCCCCGAACGCTTCAAACCAAAGCGGACAAGAAGCCCTTGATCCGGAGAAAGAGCGAATTGGTACCACGAGAGAAGACGGAGAATAAAACTTTTCATAAAATTTTTGCACATTTCAAAAGAGAAAGAATTTCCTTCTCCATTTCGGAAAAGGGAAGTTCTCTGGCAGACGGTTTGGCAAAAAAGAGACAGCCGAAACCACTTGGAATATCGCCACGCACCTTCCGTATAATACTATATCCCCGGCGTTTTAAAAGGTTTCTCTCATATGCTTTCTTGGAAACTTTCTTGGAAACCACAAAAGCAAACTGACTGGAAGTCTCTCCGTCAAGTGCAAACTCCTGGCAAACCTCATCCGGGAGGGAAGTAAACCGAGAGACACGAAGAGAAAAATTTTTCGAAAAGAAGCTTTTGCTCTGGCTCAGAAGAACAGGAAACAGATGCCTGGAAACACGCTCTTTTCTCGAAAGCATAGGAAAAACGAAAAAGCCCAAGAAGCTTTGTTTTTACGCAGGTACAGAAACAGCAAGCTTTTTCCGCCCCTTTGCTCGGCGGCGCTTGAGAACGTTTTTCCCTGATTTGGTGGCACTGCGCACCAAAAATCCATGTGTGGTGGCACGCTTTCGCTTTTTAGGATGATATGTTTGACTCATGCAGGAGAGTTTACAATACTCTGAAGAAAAATTCAAATTTTGTACTCTTTTCTCTTTTGACACCTCTCAGCCTCTGAAAGAAATTATTCTTTTCTCGCGAGGCCCACAAACTTCGAAAAGAAAATTCTTTTTCGAAAAATTCAAAAGGGACAGAAGAAGAAGCAAACCGGCGGATTCAAATGTTGTCCACAGGATATAAACAATCTAAATCACATTCTGACAAGTTTCTTTTCGATACCCTCCAGAGTATAATGAGAGAAACTTAATTTTTTGAAACCTATGTTAGACAACAACACTCTCTGGGAAAAAGTTCTTGTTGAAGTAGAGCTTCAGATTTCAAAAGCAAATTTCAGTACCTGGTTTAAAAACACCTACATTTTTAAAAAAGAAGAAGGAGTAGTACAGCTGGCGGTTCCGAATGAATTTGTGAAAGAGTGGTTGAAAAATAAGTTTCATAAATCCCTAATCCGATCCTTGCGGGAAAACGACAACAACGTCCGTGCGCTCGAATATGTCGTCAAACAAGAGCGGAAAGACCAAGGTGTGATCCAAAAAATTCCTCCGACATTCACCCAAAACACAGCTTTTCCATTAGAAGACCTGTATTTGAACAAAGAAGACAACCTAAATCCCCGATATACCTTTGACAGCATGATTGTCGGATCTTTCAATGAACTCGCTCACGCTGCGGCGCGTTCAGTTGTGGAAAACCCGGGGATAAGCTACAACCCGCTCTTTATTTATGGGGATTCCGGACTTGGAAAGACACATATCGCCCAAGCAATCGGCAACCACATCAAGGCACACTATCCAAACAAAAAGATCTACTATATCCCATCCGAGAAGTTTGCGATTGATTACGTCAATTCCGTCCAGGAGAATAAAGCAAACCAATTCAAAGAGAAATACCGAAAGTACGATCTTATTATCATGGATGACATCCAGTTCCTGGCAGGGAAGGAGAAAACTCAGGAAGAGCTGTTCCATCTTTTTAATTCCTTGTACGAGTCAAACAAGCAGATTATCTTTTCTTCGGACGTCCATCCAATCCGCCTTCCGGGCATTGAAGACCGCCTGAAGACGCGTTTCAGCGCCGGAATGATCGTAGACATCACTTTTCCAGAGCATGAAGCCAAAATGGCGATCATCAACCACAAAGCAAAGATGAGCGAATACATTCTTCCTCCGGAAACCGTAGATTTTATCGCTTCCTCACTTCACTGTAGTATCCGCGAGCTTGAGGGGGTGGTAAACAACATCATCTGTCAGTCCAAACTCTTGGGAAGAAATGTGAATATCATCGAGCTCAAAGAACTGGTCAAGAACAACATCAAACAAAAGAAGCGCTACACTGCAAAGGAAGTGGTCGAAATCGTCGCCCAGTTCTACCACGTGGACAAAAACGCCATCTACGAAAAAACACGACGCAAAGAGGTGGTAAAGCCGCGCCAGGTGGCAATGTACATTCTCCGGGAAGACATCAACGAGTCGTATCCCTCTATCGGAGAAAACATCGGTGGGCGAGATCATACCACCGTGATCCATTCGTGCGAAAAAATTAAAAACGACCTTAAAACCAATAGTGTCCTCATGCAGGAGATGGATCAGCTTCGGGCGATGTTCCGATAAAACCCAAACTGGATAACCTGTGGAAAAACGATGAAGAAAAAGTGAAGGATTGTGGAGAAATTATGAAGAAAATCCATCAAAAAAGAAGATTTACAAAATTACCCACATAATACCAAATTTTTTCCACAGATTATCCAATGTCAAAAACCCCAAAATAACCAAGAAAATCAAAGAGAACTAGTTCTTTTCCACGGTTTCCACCGTATAATAAAGATAATAAAAAATAAAATATTTATGAAGGTAGAGTGTATAAAAGAAAAGTTTGAGGAGGCAGTCGCGCAGGCTTCTCGTTTCACCGGAAAGAATGAGTCTCTTCCTGTTCTCGAGTGCCTCTATTTGGAAACGAGAGAAAATGAAATTCTTATTCGCGCCACAAACCTAGACTTGGGGATAGAGATCAAGATTTCCGCCAAAGTTTTTGCTGAAGGAAGCGTTGCAGTACCGGGAGCGGTTCTCCGAAGCCTTTTGTCTGGCATGGGGAATGAAAAGAAGATTATTTTGGAAACCAGCCGAGAGAATCTCACGGTTTCTTCTTCAAAGAACACTTCTCTCATCAAAAGTCACCACACTGAGGATTTTCCGACGATCCCTAAAGTGAGCGGAAACGAGGTTTTTAGCGTCTCTTCAGCGATTTTAAGGGATGGAATCGGAAGTGTTTGGTACAGCGCCTCTACGTCGCCTGTGAAGCCAGAATTGTCGAGTGTGTACGTGTACAAGGAAGAGAGCGATCTGATTTTTGTAGCGACTGACTCCTTTCGGTTGGCAGAGAAGCGGGTTCCTATGAAATCATCCGTGAATTTCACCTCTGCCATGATTCCGTATCGAAATATTGTGGAAATTATGCGGATTTTTGAAAATCATAGCGGAGAGGTGTCAGTGAATGCGAGCAAGAATCAAATCTCCTTTGAAATGGATGGTCTGTACCTTACATCACGGCTGATTGACGGAATTTTCCCAGACTATCGTCAGATTATCCCAAAAGAGTTTGTGACAGAAGTGGTGGTTTTGAAGGCAGATATTATCGGTGCGGTGAAGATCACGAATATTTTTGCGGATAAGTTTTCTAAGGTGCTTTTCAAAGTGAATACGAAAGAAAAGCGTTTTGAAGTGGAGGCAAGAAATGCGGATATTGGGGAAAATACCACGCGTGTGGAGGCAAAAATCTCAGGAGAAGGGTTGGATATCGGTTTTAATTACCGATATATTTTGGATACTCTCCAGGTTCTCAAGGAAGATAGTGTTTCGATGGAATTTAGCGGCGAAGGAAAAGCGCTGGTGATGAAAGGGTTGGGGGATAATTCCTTTATCTACTTAGTCATGCCAATGAACCGATAACCTTAAAACTTCCATTTTCAGCACCCTTCTTTGTCAGAAACTCCGGTGCTCATTCACCGTACCAGAGAGTACGGCTCATTTCACTCCTCGTTTCTTCCTCGAATCGCACTCGAAAATGAAGGTTTTGTTTTTGCAAAGATTCTGAATGTAGTTTTGTGAAT
>DASSSU010000009.1:0-35617 GCA_035708305.1 Minisyncoccota bacterium
AGCGAAGCTAAAGCGGCCGTCCTGGGCTTGGTTTTTAACATTCAACTTTAGGCCGGAAACAAGCTTGATACGAGAAAGAAGCAGATAATACGTTTCGGGTTCAAAAAAATAAAGATCTTGCAAAATACCGTCGAGACGCAAGCGCATGCGCACGGAGCCTTCTTCCGGCTCAATGTGAATGTCAGATGCATTGGTTGCCAGCGCGCCGCCGAAAGCCACTTCAAGAATGCGCGAGGTGGTTTTGCGTCCGCCCTGTTCCACAATTTCTTCAATTTGCTTCTTCAGCTCGGCGACGTTTGTGATTTCCTCCTTGATTTTTTTAATTTCCTCATCAGAAACTTCGATCACGCCGGATTTTTCTGCCACGAAGTTTTTGTTTTTATAGAGTTTCCAGGCTCGCTCGAGGGAATCCGTGGAGGCCATGTAGAGCACTACGATGAATTCTTTTCTTTCGAGTTCGGCGATGGCATCACGCGTTTCATCTTTGTGCGGAGAATGCACCGCGACATGTAAGGTTTCGCCCTTTCGTTTGAATGGCGCGATCATTGCCCGGCGAGCCGTCTCTTCGGAAATGACTTGAAGCACATCAGGGTTGATCGAGACGCTTGAAAGGTCTACGTATGCGATGCCGTATTTCACGGAAAGAATCTTCGCGAGTTCCTCTTCTTCTTTTTTATGAAGGGTGGAAATTTTTTCGTTCTGTTTTTCTTCGTTGAAGGTGATCATGGAGTTTTTTTCTTCTTACAATGATAACGTGATTTTGTTTTTTTGTAAAAAGTTTTTCGTTCTTTTCAAAAAAGTTTTTAAAAAGAGAGAAAGAGAAAAAATTTTCGAAAAGATCGTGAAAAAGAGAAAAAATAGAAGTGACTTTGAAGTGAGCGGGAGTATTGACAAAATACTATTTATGGTATAAAAATTCATTGTTCATAAAACACAATAAAATATCTGTAAGTCAAGAAAACCTCTCTGGGATATTGACAAAAAATAATAATTGTGGTATACTAGAAACGTAAAAACAAAAGGTTGGAGCTTTTATCAGTTGCCGAGAATAATGCATGGATTTATGAACAAAATAATGTATCGAGGAAATATAATGAAAAGAAAGATAATCATCGCTTTTTTTGCTTTTCTTTCTATTTTTTCCATCGTTTCCTTTTTGGCCGTTTCAACAGCCGTGGACGCCTCCAGTACGGAATCTCCAAGCGCTATGACGCAGTGGGTGCAAAAGGTGGACGATCAAAGTGCGAAGCTTCAGGGATATGTGGACCCGAACAAAACCGACGGAACGGTGTTTTGGTTTGAATGGGGAACAGCTTCCAATGATTTGAAATATTCGACGGAAAAACAAAAGATTGATTCGGAAAAAAACGTTTCCACCTCTCTCCAAGATTTGGATCCTGACACGACATACTATTTCCGTATTGTTGCTCAAAATGATGGAGGAACGGTTCACGGAGCTGTTCGCGAGTTTACAACTGAGGATGGTTCCGGTTCCGCAGACACGGATAACGGAGGGGTGAAGCCGGTAGCGGTGACGCAAAATGCAAGCAACATCACCACTACGAGTGCCAACATCATTGGGCTCTCTGTCCCAGGAGGAGATGTTGATACGAAAGGATGGTTTGAGTGGGGGCGTGATCTGGAATTCCGTGGAACGACAGAGAAGCAGGATCTTTCGGGCGGCTTTCAGTCATACGATGCCTCGTTGGATGGACTTGCTCCGAACACGATTTACTACTTTCGATCTGTCGTAGAAAACAAGAACGGTCTGGACCGAGGAACCATTCTTTCTTTCCGAACGGCGCCGGATCCCGTATCGTCTCAGGTGTCCAACACTCCAAAGAACACTTCTGTTTCCTCGAAGGCAGTGTATCAGGCAGAGGTAGACAAGAAAATTACGAGCCTGTGCGCCACATCCTGCAGTTTGAACATGACGGATGCCACGATTCTGGGAGGAAATTTGGTACAATTTACCATTACGGTAACGAACAAAGGAAACAGAACGATCACCGGAGGGCAGATTGCGGACGAAATTTCTCCTTTTATGGTTTTCACGAACGCTTCAGACGGCGGACAGTATGATAAAGAATCGAGAAAAGTAACCTGGAGCATCGGAAGCCTTGGCCCCGGAGAGAGCAAGCAAGTGCAGGTGGTGGCTACAGCGGAAAAATCAAGCACAGATGTGACGGCTACAGGAAACGCCTCCTTTACTTCCGTACAAACGAGCGGAATCTCAAACAACACGACGCTTCACATTACGAGTGCAGCGGCACCGATTGGAGGTTCCATTAACCCAGGTGCGAAGACCGTAATCCCGGGAGGAGTGATTTCCTACACCATTGATTATAAAAACCAGTCGGAGACGGATATTTCGGATGTCTCCTTCCGTGTGATTTTGCCGGAGGGGATGACTTTCGCGGGAGGAAACAGCACTCCCTTTACAGAAGAAGGAGGAATCCTTGTTTACAAAAGCGGTGTTCTGAAAGCGGGGGAAGAGAAAACCGCAACATTCCAAGCAAAAGTTGGAGATACTATTAAAAATAACCAAGAACTTATTACTACTATGATCATCGATTACACCAATCCAAAAACAAACGCACACGAGAATGACACGGCATCGGTGGCGACCACGGTTCAAGGGACCAGTGAGACGGCAAGCGGTTTTTCCGGTTTTCTTGGAGCGGCAGCGGCAACGCCTTTCTTTCCGAACACGCTTGTAGAGTGGCTCATTCTATTCCTGGTTCTCGTGATTCTTGTACTTATCATTCGTCAGATCTATGCTATTTTTGATGAAAAAAAGCGCCAGAGAGTTGCACGGGCTGAAGCGGAAAACCAGATGCAGCAAATGCGGCAGCGCATGAACGGCATGAATTCCATGTATGGACAGCCTTACGGACAGATGATGCAGCAAGGCCAACAGCGGACGTACTATCCGAACATATACGGACAGCCGAATATGAATCCTTCAACGAATAACCCTATGAATCCGGGGGCGAGCTATTACGGGAAAAGCGGCTATGGACCAAACGGCCAGCCAGTGTATGGTCCGGCACCAGCATCAGCTCATCAGCCGCAGCCGTCGCGAAATATGAGCGGAGCAGGACGCTTTGACGCCCAGGGCAACGGTCACACCGCACGCCATGATTATCAGGGAGCTGGTCACGAATGGGGACGGGATTACCAGAACCAGGCTCCGAGTCGACCGCAGGCACCGGGGATGAATGGCGGCAGCCAGGGAAATGGGAATCATGCCAGCAACATGCCAGCCATTACACCGAACGGAAATCCTTACGTGAACAGCCAAAACAGCGGACTGTCTGCACAGCAGAAGAACTGGCAGGGGATGGGAGGACAGCAGTATCCTTTCCAGCCTTATCCGCAGAATGGATATGGAATGCCATACGGACAGCAGCAGCCAATGTATCCGTATGGATACGGAATGCCGCAGATGCCGTACGGACAGCCAACTATGCCGATGCAACCGATGCCACAACAGTACGGAAATGGATACGGAATGCCGTACGGACAGCAGGGACAAGCTCAGCAAGAAAATCACGTTCCTTACTTAGAGTCTGGATACCCACAGGAAGCTTCTTCGCAGCACGAAGAAAAGTCCAGCCGCTATCCTGCAAACTCTTCCAACTCTTCCGGTCAAAACCGGGAAGGGAATCAGGAAAATCGTGGAAACAGTTATCCTGGTTTTCAGGGAAGCAACCTTCCGCGATAAGTTCTTGACAAAGTTTGAATTGATGGTAGTATAGCGTCACACGAGTTTCTCTTTTAAGTCTTTGGGGAAACGAGTGGAGCAAAAATTTAAGAAAAAACCGTGCGCTCGTGCGGTTTTTTCTTTTTCTCTCACCAGCGAAAAAAAATTTTAAAAATGCTACACTATTCCCATGAAAAAAGAACGCATTCCAAGTTTGGAAGCCATGGATCGTTTTTCTGAAAATTTTAAAGCTACGTATTTGCATTCGGCGGAAAAGCGAACTCATGCAACCGTGCTCGCACTTTTTGGCGATCTTGGAAGCGGCAAGACTACGTTCGTGCGTTCTCTGGCGCATCATTTCGGAATTTCCTCGCGTGTTACCAGTCCGACATTTGTGATCGAAAAGCGCTATGCCGTTTCGAAACCAAACGAAATATTTCGAAAACTTATTCATATTGATGCGTATCGTTTGGACGGCGCACATGACGAAGACACGCTCTTGCTCGAAGAAACACTCGCGGATCCGCAAAACTTGCTCTGCATTGAGTGGCCGGAAAATATCAAAGATCTTGAGGCGGATCACGAGCTTTTCTTTGAATTTGTGGATGACCATACGCGCACAGTTTCCTTTGATGAATGCGAGAAAAAACCGGGAAAATAACCGAAAAAAATATCTGTCATTCCTCGGCGGAAATGGTATGATGATGGCATGGCAGAGGAGAAAAAGCAAAAACTCATTCTTCTGGACTCGCACGCGATCTTGCACCGAGGGTACCATGCCTTGCCGGATTTTGTTTCCACTAAGGGTGAACCAACCGGTGCACTCTACGGCTTGGTGGCACTCCTGCTTAAAGTGATCCGCGAACTCAGCCCCGACTTTTTGGTTGCCTGTTACGATCTGCCGGAACCGACGTTTCGCCACAAAGAATTTGATGGATACAAATCAACACGAAAGAAAATTGACGATGCGCTGATCGCGCAGATCAAGCGTTCCCGAGATGTTTTTGAGGCGTTTGGGATCCCCATGTACGAACTTGCCGGGTTTGAAGCGGACGACATGATCGGAACGATTGCCGAGAAATGCAAGGTGCGAAAAGATCTCTCCGTGGTGGTCGCTTCCGGTGATATGGATACGCTTCAGCTGGTGGATGGGAAAAGAGTGTCTGTGTACACTCTTCGAAAGGGGATTCAGGACACCGTGATTTACGATGAAAAAGCGGTGGAGGAGCGGTTTGGATTTGAGGCAAAATTTCTGCCCGATTTCAAAGGACTCTCGGGCGACAAGTCTGACAATATTCCGGGAGTTCAAGGGATCGGCGAGAAGAGTGCAACGCTTTTGATTCAAAATTTCGGCACGGTTGAAAATATCTACCGCCAGATGGAGAAAGACGAAACCGCGTTTACACAAGCCGGGGTAAAACCACGCGTGCTTGGTCTTCTCAAAGGAAACGAAGAAGAAGCACTGTTTTCGAAAATCCTGGGAACAATCCGACGGGATGCGCCGATCGATTTTCATATTCCGAAGAAAAATTTTTGGGAGACGATTCAGAGAGAGAAAGTGGAGGAACTCTGTGACGAACTGGAATTTCGAACGCTCAAGGCGCGCTTTCTTGCGCTCTTCGCGGAAAACGGCGGAGAAGTAGTTGAAGAAGAGACACCGGCGGAGACTGAAGAAAATATTCCTCCGAGTGATCTCAAAAAAGCTAAAATCGCGCTGTGGCTTTTAAACTCGGAGATTACTTCAGGAACGCTGGAGGACATTTTGGAGCGCACGAGGGAGAAAACATTTCGGGCGGCGGAGAAAAAGCTTCTTGAGGAAATTAAAGAAGAAGGGCTTCAGGAGATTTACGATCTGGAAGTGGCGATCATGCCGATCATTGAAAAAGCAGAAGACCGCGGAGTTTTGGTGGACAAGGGGTATTTGGTGAAACTCTCGAAAGAGTTCCACAAAGCACTGACAAAATGCGAAAAGAAGATCTGGAAGATGGCGGGAACGGAATTTAACATCAACTCTCCGAAACAGCTTGGGGAAGTTCTTTTTGAGAAATTGAATCTTTCGCTGAAGGGGATCAAAAAAACGGCGGGCGGGGCGATCTCCACGCGGGAATCCGAACTCCAGAAACTTCGTTCCGAACATGAGATCATCGAGGATATTTTGAAATACCGCGAACTCCAGAAGCTGCTTTCGACGTACATTGACAACATTTCGCCCATGCTCGATGACAAAAATCGCCTGCACACAACTTTGAACCAGACGGGAACCACCACGGGGCGAATGTCTTCCACGAGTCCAAACCTGCAAAACATTCCTGTTCGCGAAGGTTTGGGTGAATCCGTTCGGGATGCTTTTATGGCACCGCCGAAGTTTAGTCTGGTGTCGTTTGATTACTCACAGATCGAAATGCGCATCTTGGCGGAAATGTCCGGGGATGAAATGCTGCTTGATACGTTTCGAAAAGGAAAAGATGTGCATGCTTCTGTGGCGTCTCGTGTGTTCGGAGTTCCGGAGAATGAAGTGACGAAAGACATGCGGCGCAAGGCGAAGGTGATCAACTTCGGAATTGTCTACGGCATGGGTGTGCGTGCTC
The DNA here is from genome assembly GCA_035708305.1 of Minisyncoccota bacterium. Lineage (GTDB taxonomy): Bacteria > Patescibacteriota > Minisyncoccia > Phycocordibacterales > DASSSU01 > DASSSU01. The sequence goes on from DASSSU010000009.1 coordinate 6,295, forward strand.
TCCGTCAAAATTTGGGAGGAACCATGGCGGAGGCACAGGATTTTTATGATGCATACTTTCGTGAATTCCCAAGCATTGCGAACTACCTGGAGAGCGTGAAGAAAAGCGCTCGGGAAAAAGGCTATACCGAGACACTCTTCGGAAGAAGACGGTATTTTCCTGAAATTTCTTCACGCATTCCCTACATCCGAAGTGCCGCAGAGCGCATGGCGATCAACGCGCCGATCCAAGGCACAGCAACGGGGGATTTGGTAAAAATGGCGATTCTCGAAGCAGAAAAGAGATTGGAAAAGAAAAAAATGACCGATCAGGTTTTCTTACTTTTGCAGATCCATGACGAACTTCTTTTTGAAATTGATGAACGGGTGTTGCCGGAAGCGGTGGCAGAAATCCAAAAGGCGATGGAGAGTGTGGGAGATCTTTCAGTGCCGCTCTTGGTGGGTGTGAAAGCGGGTGCACGCTGGGGAAGTCTCGTGCCGTATCAATTGCCGCAAACGAAAACTATTTCAACAAAAGTGTAATCTTGAAATTTCTCAAACATGCTTTATTTTCTCTACGGGAGCGACATTGCGAAAAGAAAAGCGCGGCGGCTGGCGCTTCTCCATGCCCTTCAAAACAAGCGGCCTGATGCCGAGGTTTTTGAGAGAGAGCCGGAGGGATTTGAAGAAAAAGATCTGGATGAATTGCTGTGGAGCCAGGGGCTTTTTGAACGAAAATGCATTGTGATCGGAAAAGGTTTTTTCAGTACAGAGGAAACAAAAAAAATTTTTCAGGAAAAGCTTGGGGCCATCGCCGAGTCCCCCAACGTTTTTCTTCTGGAAGAATCAAGTGTTCTCAAGCCAATGCTTCAAAAAATAGAGAAACATGCTGAACGCATTTTTCATACGGGAGATGCTGTGCTTCAAACAAAAAATCAAAGCGCCTGGAATGGCTTTGCGCTCGCTGATGCGTTGGGAAACAAAGACAAGAAAAAGCTTTGGGTACTGTATCGCCAGGCGGTTCGTGCAGAAGTGTCGTCGGAAGAGATGCACGGCATGCTTTTTTGGCAGGTGAAAACACTTCTTCTCGCAGAGGGAACAAAATCCGCCGGCGAGGCTGGTTTGAACCCGTATCCATACCAGAAAGCGAAAGGCTTCTTGAAGCACTATTCTCCGGAAGAACTGCGGGAAATTTCTTCTAAACTGGTTTCTCTCTACCATGACGCGCATCAAGGGAAGGGGGATTTGGAAAATACTTTGGAACGGATGATTTTGGATTTGTGAGCGCGAAAATTACAAAATGAAGAGCTTTGTATTGAAAGGTTTCAAAGTTCTTCATTGACTTTCCAGGGATGCATGATAGAGTTTTTTTGGTATTGATTTTGCTGTGGTCTTTTTTTGAAAACTCAAAAAAGAGGAGAAAAAGATGCCCGTACTCAGGTTTTTTCTGCTTCTCTATTTGATTGTCTATGCCTGCTTTTTGGGGCATGCGTCTCTTGCTTTTGGCGCATCTCGTGACCCTGAGATGATTCCGGGAAAGCACGCATATCCGCTTGTTCAGTATGCAAACCGCACCAAGCTTTCGCAGGTGTTTACTGAAATCCGCAAAGAAGGAAAAGTAAACCAGGTGCTCGCCGCGTACAATCGGCGATATCAGGTCCCTTTCCGATCATTGAAGGAAGCAGAGGTATATTTTCGCAATCGGCTTCTCACAAAACAAGCTGAAGTCGTCTCCTGTGAACAGGTGATGCATGGACGAAAATTCCAGACTGAAACATACACGAAAAGAGGAGATCATCAGGGTGTCTGGACCCGCGGATGCTATCCCGGAGAGAAAATTCTCGTGGACGATGGTCTGCCAGTACAGTCGCTTTATTGCGGGAATATCATTGACCCATCAAAGACCATTCCGCGGATGATTCCTCGGTCGCATAGAACCCAAAAAGAGCCCTGCTTTTTTGCCGTGGCGAAACGCACTTTGCAGCTGTAAACGACAAACAAAAAAGACAAGAGAATTTCTGCCCGTTTCCTCACCCAGGGAAGCGGGCTTTTTATTTGACGAGTGTGCGGATTTAGTGTAAATTTTATTCTAGTCTCGAACATTGACAAAGCTGTGAAATCGTTTTGAATTTCATTTTTTCTTCATCTTATTGGCAAAAAAGCACCCAAAGGAGGGGTTATGAAAAAGATCCTCGCGATGGTTTTCGCAACCTTCGCTGTGGCGTTGCCGTTTCAGTCGGAAGCGTCTCAGACCACTGCTTCGGAATCCTCTTGCCGAGCGATTCCCATTCATCCTGTGAGAGCGTATGCCGGGGACACGGTCTCAGAAACGTGGTATGGCGTTCTCACACCCGCCCAGCGAAGAAATTTCAAGGGAGGGTATGGAGGCTTCAAAAGTCAGTGGCAGCAAATCCTACCAGGAAGCTTTCGGGAACTGAGATATGATAAGCCTTGGAAGGTCCCGACCGGACAAGCCGGTAAATACTGGGCACCGGTGGGAAATTGCAACCTTAAACCCGGAGATAAAATTACGGCAAAGGTTAGCATGACAAGCGACAAGTGGGGGGTCCTCAAAATGGCCCCCATGATAACGGTAGAGAATCCGAATGCGGAAATTTCTGTTCCCGCGATTCGTTCTGAACCGAAACCGCAACCAGAGCCGAGGACTCAACCGAATCAAAATCAATCGCAACCCAACCACCAGCAAAATCCGTCACCAGCTCCAAAAACCGAGCAAGCGACTCCGAGTCATCCGACTCATCAAGAAACCCAGGAGCAAAATCTTGAAAAAGAAGTGCCAAAGGCGGCACGTTCTGTAGAAGCATCTTTCGTAGGAGCGTTTGGGAATTTTCTCAAGACGAACTATGAAAAGCTGATTGCTGGATTCTTTATCCTGCTTGTCGTCTTGAGGATCATCCAGATGATTCTCCTGAGTATGTTGGTTGGAGCAATGAGAAAGGTTCATCGGGTCCTAGACGACATGAACCAGATGAAAAAAGAGCGCCTGGAGCAGCAAATCCAGGAGGTTCAGGAAGAAGTCGATCACGTCCAAGATGTACAAAAATTGGAAGCAGCCGTGAATCACACGGCGCGGTGGTATAAACTACCGAAAGATCTCAATACCAAAGAAGCGGAAGGAGGAATCTGGCTTCCAAATTGCGGAAAAGACAAGGATGGCAACGATCAGACTTATGTTGCCGGCGTTTTTTACAAAATCCGGAATCTCGAATCTAATTTGAGACGGAAAAATGAGCTGGCAGCGCGCCTCATTCCAGGCTACGCCCCAAAGAATGAAGAAAAAAAAGGAATTAGTAACAATAACAGCACTCTCTTAGGCATGGCCTGAGGAGATTGGGAAAAAAGTAATTTCCTTCAAGTATATTCTTGGAAAGGGTTTGCGAAAGCAAATGGCCTGGAAGAGATATGCCTATGACTCACTTGGAAAGGGTTTGCGAAAGCAAATGGCCTGGAAGAGGAGGTGCGAAGGAAAGCGCTTTATTTCCGTCTATCATTGCTCAAGCACCGTGTGAACTTCACCGGTGCTTTTTTATAAAAAAACAGCCCGCTCTTAAGAGAGCGGGCGTGTGACTATTTTTCTGCAGGAGCATTCAGAAGATCACGAAGATGGTCCACCTCTTTTTGTGCTGCGTTCCAGATTCTCCGGGAAATTTCGTTTGGAGTAGGGATAGGCTGAAGCTTTGCTTTCTTTTCTCCTGCTGCAATAAATGACTCAAAAATAATTCTTCCTTTTCTTGAGACAAGAAAATGAAACCGGTGTCCTTCATACTCAAGGGTGCAATGCCTTGAACTGAGTGCAAGGAGCTTGTACGGGAGTGTTTCTTCCATAGGACGATCCTCGTGTGCCTCTCCCGTTAATCAATCATTTTTCAAAATTTTTGTCAAATTTTCTTCTCTCAAAAAGCAAAACACCACGGTCAGTGGTGCTTTGCCTATATTTGAGTGTTAACAGTACTGAAATATAATGTAATTGTATTTTTGAATTCCGATTTGGCTTCGAGCCTGTAAATGTAATAGTAAGTGTCTTTTCGAAAAGATCAAAGAAAGAAAAAAGAACATCCTCCGTTTCGGTAAGGTGCCAATCTGCCGGTAAGTATAGCACTCTTTCGGTGAAAGGGGAGTGAATAAGTCTGGGGGTATTCATTTTTTTCTTTTTGTGTTAATATCGCGTAGAATTCTTCGGAATTTTCTCCGCCCATAGCTCAGCTGGTAGAGCAGTCGCCTTTTAAGCGAACGGTCGTAGGTTCAAGTCCTACTGGGCGGACTTTGTAGCGAAGCGGAGAAGTCCGCCCAGAGGAAGCCAACTGCTTGGCTTCCGTTAGGACTTGAAAGGCGGAGCGATGTTCCGGCAGCAGCCGGAACCGCGAGCCGGGGTCGCGAAAATTCCCCGCGACTGGCGAGGAATTATTTGTTACCGGGTCATACTGAGAGAACTTGACACAAACACTATAATTATAATATTGTAGCTTGGGAAAAAGCTGTTTCTATTCTTTACTCCCAGACCCCAATTTTTTTTTGCTGAAAGAGGAAAAGTCATGCGTATGACTGGATCTTTGATTGTACTCATTAGCATGGTCGCATTGCTGGTTTTAGCAGAAAAATTTCCGTTTTGGGTTGGCGGGGCTGCCTTCGTGGTAGCAATCATATTCAGCATGGTTTGGGAAAATCCCTTCCCTCTCGCTTACCGTTGTATATGGTGTTCTGTTGTGGCAAAAACAGCGCTCGAAGAAGGTATCTGCAACAATTGTCTTAAAATAGGAAAAAAGGAAGCACGGAAACGCAAAGAACAAAGAAAAAAGGAGAAATGGATGGATCTGTTTCTTGTGTTTTGTGTCTTGGTGGTTATAGGAATATTTCTTCCTTGCGCCAATGGTTATTTTGGAATGGCCGCCATGTTGTCGGATATCGCTTTTTCGGGCATAATTTTGATTGGCGGATTAATCATTCTCTCAACTATTTGGTCTGAATAGTCACTCACTTGATTTTCTTAAAGGCTCTCTTCGGAGAGTCTTTCTTGTGAAAACGAGCAACTTCACACCTTCCATTTCTTTGAATGGTATTCTTCCTTAAGGAAGTGCTCTTTGCTTTTGTTTCAATGAACCTCAGAAGGAGAAGTTATGGGTACTGAAATTAATATCGTGGAGTGTCCGACCAGAGATGAGTTGATCAAAATAAAGAAGCTTCTTTCTCAGAAGAAGATGTGTTCTCCGGTTAGATTGATTTCAAGCCTGGGTGATGTGTATTTTGTCACGATCACCGAGTGCCGCACAAAGGATGATTCTAAAGATTTGTGGGAAGTAGCGGGAACGGCCGGACCTTTTCCTGTTGGACAGGTGCAGGAGCAAGTACATCCCAAAACCGAACGGTGGTTCGAAGGACTTTTTGATACCACAACCGGAAGAGGTTTTATTGATTTTGGTGAATAAGCAAACACAAACAAAGATATCTTAAAGGCGAGCCCTTGTATGCTCGCCTTTTGTTTTTCTTGTCTGAATCTGTTCTTTAAGCTTTTAGAGCGGAATGTCAAACGCAAATGCACCGGCGCCGAAGAAGATCATCGCAAAAGTGAGTGCAAAGAAGAGAATGTAAAAAGTGAAATCATTTTTTAAGTACGGATGCTCGCGGTCTTTGAGAATCAGCAGTCCGAAGGTGATAATGGAAAATACGATAGAAGTGTACTGCACAAAAGCACCAACTAAAAGCAGCAAGCCTCCGACCAGTTCGATAATCCCGAGTGCCGAAGCAAAATATGAAGGGTAGGGGAACTTGGCCAAGCGGTAAAACTCAACGGCTCGCGGATGGTTCTGGAAAAGGTTTTCATATGCCAGTTTTAGGAACAGAAAGGCGAGAACGATACGAAGAAACGTGATGATGACAAACTGGTAGGCGAGAAGCGCCGGAAAAGGATTTAGCATGGATTTATTGTATTATATGACTATCATACGATAAATTTCCGGCTTCAGCATCCGGAGAGTCCACAGAAGTTGAAAAATGGCTGAATGGAAGGCTTTTCAAAAATATGGCACCGCAAGAAATTTTTCTTATTCTTCACGATATCCGCAGCATGGAAAATGTCGGATCGATATTCCGCACGGCCGACGCTGCTGGAGTTGCAAAGATTTTTCTCACCGGCTACACTCCCGCGCCTCTCGACCGTTTCGGAAGAAAAAATTCCAAACTCTCCAAAGCTGCTCTTGGTGCGGAAGGGTTTGTTTCCTGGGAACGGGCGGCGAACGTGCAAGAACTTTTGCAGAAACTGAAAGAGCAGAGAATTACTTGTGTTGCTCTTGAACAGCATGATCGGTCGGTTTCGTTCTGGAAAATTCCGCGCGGAATTCCCCTGGCGCTGGTTCTTGGAAATGAAGTTCTGGGCGTTCCCGAAGAAGTAATCTCTGTTTGTGATATGATTGCAGAAATTCCTATGCTGGGAAAAAAAGAATCGCTCAACGTTGCCGTCTCGGCAGGGGTGGTACTTTACGAGATGCTGAGACCTGCATAGTTTGGATGTTTTCAATACGAAGTGATCGCCACAATTTTTCCGTCATTGTCGAGCAGGGTGATGGAATCATGCGGTTCTTTCCAGATTTCTGTGTTTTGGTTGAGGTATACTCTCCAGATTGAGGAATAAAATCGCGGATCATCCTGAGAGTTCGCTACGCAAGCATTGTAATTAATCTCCGTACTAATGAAGTTTTGACAGCTTGGAGAAATGTCATTTGGCATGGGAGCGGTAGCCTGCTGGCATCTTGGTATCTGGTTGATGTAGTTTTGGCAGGCATTGTCCAAAAGTGAATTTCTCGGTGGTGCAGGGCATTGTTGCGGTATTTCCGGAAAGAAATCACGGTATTGTTCGAGATATCCTGAACAGGCGTTTTGTCGGAAAGAAACACCGAGAGGAGATTGTCCTGAAGACACAATGATGGTATCGCCGGCGTTTACCACAAGTGCTTGGGGGGTGTTGGTTTTTCCCTCAAGAGGAAGATACGAAGCCTTACCCAAGGAAAATCGCTGACCTGCACTGTTCTCTACGGACCAGTTGGTCATGTCCAGGTAGCTTAAATTGTCTTTTGTGATTTTGAGAGTGATATACTCACGTCCAGGATAAATGTCCGTTGCGGTATCTGCGGTGATGGAAACCCATCCGTGATAAAAGGAGGTGGTTTGTGTGCTCAGCGGAATTTGGTTTTGATTGCCAAGCCCGAGGAAAGAAAAAAAACCTTGTGAGGAAGATTGGGGTGGTAGTGCTGTGTGTGAAGCGAGTGGGGTAGAAGTTCCAGCAACCCCCGGAATCACTGCCGTTGTGGTCGCAGCAATCTTCGCATTTGTCGCTGTTTGGGAAGAATTTTCATTGCTGTTTCCTCCGCCACCAAAGAGGAGAGAAATGAGATAGAGAAAAATAACGAAAACAAAAATACCAATGAGAATTTTCAGATCACGTGATCCATTTTCTACCGTTCTGTCTTTCGGCGGTTCCGGTTTTATTTCCTTTTGTTCTGGAGGGTTTTTCTCACGTGGTGTATCCTCGGAAACTGGCGTATATTTGGGAGGGGTCTGTTCTCTTTCAAATGAGTAGAGCTCTTCTTGGTGGTTTTTTTCTTCGTGTTCGTGTAGGTGCTTGTACTCTTGTTCAGGATAGGGGCCGTTTTGATAGCCATATTCCCGTATGTTTTCATGCTCGTAACTCCCGTAGTCTTCCCGGCGGTCTTCGGGTTCCTCGGGTGCTCCCGGGAGATTTGGTGGAGGAGGTGCTGATTGGCTCATGGTATTAGTATGACATGTTCACCAAACTTTTTCTATATTTTCCCTGATAATTTTGCAGACGAGGGTGTTCGCTTCCGTTCAAGAATTTTCTCCATCTCCTCTTTCGCTATCTGTGCATCACTCCACGGTGTTTTCTTTCCGTTTGCTTCCATGATGTACGGATCGGTTCCTTTGCCGGTGATGATAACCGCGTTTCCCGAAGCAGCAAGGGAAAGCGCACGGGCAATAGCTTCCCGGCGGTCCATAATGACCATCGGCTGGTGGTTGGTCACTCCTTGTGCTACATCTTCGATGATTTTTTGCGGATCTTCGTCATAGGGATCTTCGTTGGTGAGAATGATCTGATCACAAAACTGATCTGCAAGAGCACCCATTTCTTTTCTCTTGGCTTTGTCCCGCCCGCCGCCGGTGGATCCGAGGACGGCGATTTTTTTCTGCTTTTCAAAGATCTCGTACACTTGCCGAAGAGAATCCGCCGTGTGTGCGTAATCCACGATGATATCAAAATTCTGTCCGGCCGAAACACCTTCAAGACGTCCCGGGATTTTGATTTTCAGAAGTGCTTTTTTGATGGTTTCGGTGCTGACGCCGCGGAAGTTTGCGAAGGACGCCGCGGCAAGGATGTTGTAAATATTCATCGTTCCGCGCAGGGGGGTGCGGATTTTTTCACCCTGAAATGTCAGTTCCAAACCGTCTTCTAGGACGCGGTGCGGCTTTGCGTCTTCCAAGGAAAAAATAATTTTGTTCGGGATATCACCCGCCGCCTCTAAAAATCTCCACGATTCCTTGTCGTCGCCGTTTACGATGATGGCGCGATTTTGCTTTCGTGATTGCGCGAGCGCTTCGGCGATTTTGAGCTTTGCGGCCCGGTAATTTTCGTACGAACCGTGGGATTCGATATGTTCCGGCGAAAGGTTGGTAAAAATGAGCGCATCAAGCTCAATAAACTTGTGTCGGAACTGCTTCACCCCTTCCGAAGTCATTTCCAAAATAAAAATATCACATTTTTCTTCGACGGCGCGACGCAGATAGTCTTGAATAAGCGTCCGTCCGGGCATGGTCATTTTGAGCCGGTTCCGAGTTTCCCGATCTCCGACTTTGAAGCGGATGCCGTTGACCATCGCGGTTTTCAGGCCGGCCTCTTCGCAGATCGCATTGGTAATTTCCGAAACGCTGGATTTTCCTTTTGTCCCGGTGATCCCGAGCACGTAGATCTCCCGCGAAGGGAAGCGGTAACGCATGGCCCCTGCGAAGGCGTAAAGAAAATGGTAGGCGGGTTGGATGGTGCGGAAAAATTTTTTTGGGAGCAGTTTTTTGATCGTACGAAAAAGAGTTTCCATAATTTTGAGATCAGCTGAAATGTATAAAGTATGCAAAAGATGCCGACAAGACGCTATTTTTTTCCTAAAATTTTCAAAGCTGCAAGAATTTTTTCATCGGTCTTCTCCAAATCTTTTGGAATTTCAGAAAGTACATTGCGGATTTCCCGTTCCGAATATCCGAGACTCTGAAGAGCATCTATAGCTTCGGTTTCTCCGCGCATGGCCGGGGAAGGCGAGAAGTTGCCGTTCGTAAAAGAATGAGCCTTGAGTTTGTCTTTGAGTTCGAGAACAATCTTTTCAGCGGTTTTTTTTCCGATTCCGGATACTTTGGTGAGATAGCCGCTGTCTCCCGAGAGAATCGCGTGTTCAATGGTTTCGAGCGAGGCGATGTTTAAAATTCCGAGGGCTCCTTTGGGTCCGATGCCGGAAATGCCGATGAGCAGCTGAAAAAAATCTCGTTCCGGCTCAGTCTCAAAGCCGTACAGATCGAGCGCGTCTTCCTTGACCACTAAGTGCGTAAAAAAAATCGCACTGCTTTCCGGAGAGAGATGCTCGAGTGTTCCTTTCGGGAGATAAACTTTGTATCCGATCCCGGCGATTTCCACGACCGCGTAAGAGTCATTTTTCGAGAGAATATTTCCTTTGATGGATGCGATCATGCTGTTATGATACAGGAGAAAATGCCCACCGGAAAGCGCCATCTACCCTCCCGCTTGCAATTATAGCAAAAATCACTATACTTTTCGTTACTATGCCAATTACCAAGTCAGCCAAGAAAGCTCATCGCGTTTCTCTACGAAAGCGTGTTTTTAACGCCAAGCGGAAGCGAAATATGAAGGATTCTGTGAAAGATCTCCGAAAGCTCATTGTTGGGAAGGACAAAGCGGGTGCGGAGGCGAAACTCTCCGAAGCCTACCAGGCGATTGACAAAGCCGCAAAGCGCGGAATCATCAAGCCGAACACGGCTTCCCGAAAGAAATCCCGTCTGGCTCAAGCCATCGGAAAGATCGAGAAATAACAAAAACCGTCATCTGACGGTTTTTTGCTGTCGAAGATTGAAAGACGCTTTCTTTTGTGTTAATCTTGGCTCAAATCCCCTCGTCGTTCAATGGATAGGACGCAGGCTTGCGGTGCTTGTAATGTAGGTTCGATTCCTGCCGAGGGGACAAAAAAAGTGAGTGAGATTTTCTAAGAGTTTTTAAAACCCGATCCGGTCCAAGATCTGCTCTGTCCATGGGCGTTCAATGTACTCTTCCGGGATGAATTGATTTAAATAATTGCGAAGTTTGTCCGGATCAATTCCCGCCACCGGGAAAATAATGTAGGGCGAAGTGCGCTTTTTTGATTCAATGATGAGAATGACTTCTTCGCCAGTTTCGTCGATCCAGAAAAAATCAAGCGTTTGATAGGGGTACAGTTTGCTTTCCATTTGGATTCCTCGTTCATCTGCGTGAAAATGCAAGATGTCGGGTTTGCGCGAGCCGTACATCGCAGCAGTAAATCCAGCGATTAAAATAAAAATTCCAAAGAGGAGGTTATTGAGAACGATCGCAAGAATGGCGAAAGCAATGGTGATAATCCCAAGTATCCAGTACCAGTCCGTGCTTTTTTCGCGGTAAATGTATTCCGGCGCTCTCCAAGAAACGCCTTTTTCGGGGACTTCTAATTCCTCATCCGGTTTCTGGAAGGCGGATGGAATTTGATTTTTATCCCCGTGTTTTTTGGGGTAGCCCGGGCGACCGTCATTTTGGGCTCGATGGGAAGACATATGGAAATATTGTATCATGGAAGACAAAAAGAGAATCATGCTGCGTGAACAAAAAAAGCAAAAAAAAGGACGAGGAGAAGCGAAAGAAGAAAAATTGAAACGGCTTCAGGAAAAACGCAAGCGTGCCGGAGTGATCGTACGACGCTTGAAAAAAATTTTCCCTCATGCCGGAATGGTGCTTCGGTATTCAAACCACTTTGAACTCTTGGTGGCGGTAGAGCTCTCGGCCCAGTGCACGGACGTGCGGGTCAACATCGTTACCAAAAAACTTTTTCAAAAATACCGCACATTGGATGACTATATCGCGGCGGATCCGCGAGAATTTGAGAAGGATATTTACACGACCGGCTTTTACAAAAACAAAACGCGAAATATTTTGGCGGCGGCAAGGATGGTCAAAGAAAAGTACGGCGGCGAATTGCCAAAAACAATGGAAGAAATGCTCTTGATTCCCGGCGTGGCGAGAAAAACAGCAAACGTGGTTTTGGGAAATGCTTTTGGTATTGTCGAAGGAATCGCGGTGGACACGCACGTACGGCGGCTTTCACGGCTGTGGAGACTCACTTCGGAAAACGATCCAGTGAAGATCGAGCGGAATTTGATGGAGATCTTGCCAAAAAAGGATTGGTTTGAATTTACGTATTTGACGATCGAGTACGGGCGAAAGTATTGTCCGGCACGAAAACGCGACCATGCGGGCTGTCCGCTTGCGGAATTTGAACAAAGCACATGATGAATTTTCAAGAGTTTCAGGATTTTTTCGGCATTCTTTTGCCATGGTATGAGAAAAATAAACGCAAATTTCCTTGGAGGAAAAATCAGATCAGCGCGTACGAAGTTTGGGTTTCAGAAATCATGCTCCAACAAACGCAGGTGTCCCGCGGGGAAAAGTATTATAAAAATTTTTTGAAAAAATTTCCAAGCATCCGTGCGCTTTCGGCCTGCTCCTGGGAAGAGTTTCTTCCGTACTACGACGGACTCGGCTATTATGCTCGGGGGAGAAACATGCTCAAAACCGCGAAGACGATTTGCGAAGAGTACGGCGGGAAGTTTCCCACAAAAAAAAGTGAACTGCTCAAGCTTCCCGGCGTGGGAGAGTATACAGCGAGTGCGATCCTTGCGTTTGCTCGAGACGAAAAAGTTTTTGCATGGGATACGAATGTAGTGCGGATTTTTCAAAGAGCTTTGAAAAAATCCGAACTCTCAAAAAAAGATCGACAGCACTTGGAAAGTTTTTTGCATCAAAGCAGCCTTTCCGGAAAAGCGGTGAACAGTGCGCTGATGGATTTTGGAAGTTTGGTCTGTGTATCCCGCCCGAACCGCAAGCTTCATGAGTGTCCGTTTGAGGAAAAGTGCTTTTGTTTTGAAGGGATTTTGGAAAAAGTCCCAGCTTCCAGAGGAAAAAAGGAGGTGGAAAAATTTTCTTCCGCAGAAACATCTGCCATGGTCTTTCTCCACGAAAACCATCGGAAATATTTTTCTGATAAGAAAAAAACCTTCGTTCCGTTCATTCTTTCTCCTGGAATATCTTCGCGCGAAAAGATCAAAGCGCATTTTCTGCAAACGTACGGGCTAAACATTTCTGTCCGTCCGCCGCACGCCAAAAAGTTGATTCAAAAAAAGCCGTTCGTTTTTGTGAACGCGCAGATTCTTTCTGGAAGCCACTCATTTTTTGTGCATCCAAAAAGCCCGGTAGAGGAGTTTTTGAAAAATCTTCAGCCGTGAAAATCAAAATGGCAGGGTGTGGTTGAGAGAGAAAGCAGTTTCTGTCGCTTCCCATTTGCTGGTATCGAGCTTGACCGGCTGGACGCCGCCCAAATCTTTGTAGAGGATTTTTTTGTTTTTGAGTGCGTAATCGTAAATTTCTTTGGTGATACGCACGTCATCTTCGCAGTATTTGCGGATTTTTTCGATTTCTCTCGCTTTCCACCATTCGATGGCTTCAAGACCATGTCCACTTTTCTTTTTTCCCAAAGTTCCTTCTGCAACCTGGTCGAGTTTGACGCGTTTTCCGAGCACGTTTCGTATTTCTACGAGCAAATCCAGGCTTTTGATCTGCGTGAGGTCGCCGGCGTAGTAGCGGTTTAGAAGCGGGATGTCAAAATGGTCCGAGTTGTAGCCGATCAGCATATCAGCGGACTCAAGGATCGGCCAGAGTTTCGGCAGATCTTCTTCCAGATAGCTGGTGTAGGTGTCGGTAACCGAATCATGAATCACCAAAAGAGAAATGTCAAGCAGTGATGGATCGTTTCTGCCGATGTCCTGGAAGGTGTTTTTGGTTTCGATGTCGAGGACGATTTTTCGCATATTTCGAGCGATTTCCGGAGAATTTTCCGTTTTTGAAAGTAATTGCATGGTAACACGTCAAAATAAACGAATCAAACTTGTGCAGTTTTTATGAAGCAAATTATTACTCTCTACATTATTGAAAATGACGGGCGCGTGCTTTTGAGTATGAAAAAGCACGGAACCGGGGCGGGGGTCTGGAAAGGCTTTCGCGGAAAAATCCCGAGCGTGTCGGATCTGGATGCTTCAGGTGCTGACCTTTCGGAAAATTCTGAAATTCCCCCCGAAGAAATTCATCAACTCTCGAAAAACACTGGCTTTACCCTTGAGGCGCCGGAAAAACGCGGAGAAATCAAGTTTTTTTATCCCGACCGAGACACAAAAGAAGTGCATGTGTATTCTGGAACTGCGGAAGGGAAACCGCGCGAAACGGATGAAATGGTGACGAAATGGTTTCCGGTGGACAAAATTCCCTACGACTCCATGCTTCCGGACGACGAATACTGGCTGCCTTTCCTGCTCTCCGGCAACAACTTCAAGGCTTCACTGTATTTCGACAAGCAAAGAAACATCTCCAAGCAGCATCTGGAAAAAATCAAAAGTTTTGATTAATTTCGAAAAAATTTCTTCCCCAATACCCGTTTCATCCTCGTGCTATCGAGGATTTTTGCGTTTGTTCATTGGCAAAGCCGCGAAAAAGTGTAAAAATATAAAATATTTGAGCGACAGCTATGATCAAGTATTTTCAAAAAACAGTGACGAAGCGCCACCCGAAAGAGCTGGAGGCTTTCAAGGTTGGCTCTTGGATCTACGTGGAAAACCCGAACGAAGCGGAGAAAAAAATTCTTGCGGAAAATTTTGGTATCAAAGAAAACATTATCGAAGACGCGCTTGACCCAAACGAGGTCCCACGTCTGGAAGAGGAGGATGGAAATGTTTGCATCTATGCACGCGTGCCACTCCAAAAAGGAGAGGAGGTAACGACGAGCACTGTTTTGATCGTGATCGGCGGGAATTTTTTTCTTACCCTCTGTTCTGAAAAAATTCCGTTTCTGAAAAAATTCTTGAACGGCAGCACAGATTTTAACACCACGCAGAAGACACGTTTCTTTTTGCAGGTTTTTTCAGAAATCAACCGGGGGTATTCGGATCTGATCTTCAAGATCAACCGCAACGTTCGCGGCAAAAGTATCAGCCTGGAGAAGATCAGCAACAAAGACATCACGCAATTTGTCCGCTATGAAATCACCCTCAATGATTTTTTGAGTGCACTTTTCCCGATGAATGCTGTTTTGGAAACACTTTTGGTGGGAAAGAAAATCAGCTTTTATGAGCAGGATCGCGATTTGATGGAAGATCTTTCACTTTCCGCTGAGCAGCTGATTGATGCCTGTCGTGCGAACCTGAAGGCAATCGTCAACATCCGCGAGGCGTACTCCACGATTTTGACAAATTCCTTGAACGATACTATCCGCACCCTGACGGTGGTAACCGTTGTTTTGACTATCCCGACTTTGGTGGCGAGTCTTTTCGGGATGAATGTGCCGGTTCCTTTTTCGGAAAACCCATATGGATTTATTTTTATCATTGTGATTTCTATCGCAATTTCCGCGGCGATCCTCGGATGGTTTTTTCGGAAGCATTGGGTTTAGATGTATTTTTTGGGCGCAGCACAAAGAGTGAGTTTTTCGGAAAACAAAAACCGCCTTGCATGTGCAGGGCGGCTGGAAAGAGCTGTTATTTGTTTTTAAAAGAAGAGAATGAGAAGAATCACCACCAAAAGTGGAATGGCAGCAAGAATGAGTATGCTGCGAGAGTGCAGAAAGTCAACCTCTGTGGGGATTGTCTGTTTTCTTTCTTGAAAGAAAATGATGAGCCTTGGGGCGTAACTGTAGTATAGATAGAAGAGTGCTCCTGAAAGAACCAGGAGGAAGAGCTTGGCCAGAAGGAAATCCTGATTGCCAGTATGCATGGTTATGGTTTCTCCTTATCTCGTCTTCTGAAATGTGGAAAGGACTGCTTCAATCGCAATGATATTCCTTTTGTGTCAAAAAATCAAGGAAGCACGTTTTTGATGGAGTGAGACAAATAATAAAGGCAACTCTTCCTGAGTTGCCCTCTTGGTTGGGCTGAATTTCTTCAGCCTGTTTAAAGAAGAAAGTACACTGCGGCTCCGCCACAAAAAGTAACCACGGACAGCCGCCGCAGATGTATGGCGTGAACCCAATAGTTCACCGCCGCTTCTCTGTTTTTGTATTTCAGACGCTTTGCCTCCTCAAAAGAATCATAACTCAGGAGAAGCAGCGCACTTCCGATGAGAGCAAGGATTGTAATTCCCCAAAAAGTTATGGTGTGCATGGCTTTGCCTCCGACAAAAGGAACGGGTTCAGCTTTTATTTATCTCAAAAACTTTGTTTTGTCAAATTTTCGCGGGAGATTTCTTTTTCTGTGCTAAAATGTCGTCATGGAATATAGAACCCGAAGTGCGGACTGGAATTACGGCGGGAAAAAATGGAAGCTCTCGCGATCAAAAATTGATCTATTTTTCACGTGTCCACAGTGCTTCTATCTCGACAATAAGCTTGGGGTGCCGCGGCCGAAAGGATTTCCGTTCAACCTAAACTCTGCAGTGGATGCGCTGTTGAAAAAAGAATTTGACCTGTACCGCGCGGAGAAATTGTCGCATCCGCTCATGGAAGAATTTAAGATCGACGCGATTCCGTTTTTGCATGACAAGCTTGACGACTGGCGCGAAAACTTCAAAGGAGTGGAATTTCTTGATCCGGAAACCGGCTTCACGGTTTGTGGAGCAGTGGACGACCTCTGGCAAAACTCAAATGGAGAAATTCATGTGGTGGACTACAAATCCACCAGCAAGGATGGGGAAGTGAGTCTCGATGCACCATGGCAGGATGGCTATAAACGGCAGATGGAAGTGTATCAATGGCTGCTCCGCAAAAACGGCCTTTCAGTTTCCGATACCGGATATTTTGTTTATTGCAATGGTTTGCTTTCGCGTGAACTCTTCGGTGGGAAGCTTTGGTTTGACATGAAGATTATTCCGTACACGGGCGACACGGCGTGGGTGCCGGAAGCGCTTTTGAAAATCAAAGAGACACTTGAAGAGAGTGCTGTTCCAGAAGCGTCGCCTGAGTGTGATTATTGCGGATATCGCAGAGCGGCGGAAAGAGAAACGGAGAAAATTTCTTTCCATTCAAAAAAATCTAAAACCTCTCAAAAAATTTCCACTTCGATTCCATCGCATACTTAATCACCCATTTTTTCGTATTTGAAAGCGCTTGCGTGGTATAATTTCTCCATGGATTCTCTGAGAGAAAAAAAAGAGGCGCTGAAAACACCAAGAACCACGCAGACAATCCGAATGGTTCGAAAGGATTCCTTGCCGAAGACTTCTCATATTGCCGATCAAGCGAACGCCCGCCCGAAACGCAGGCGCCGACGCTCTCCGCTCTTCCGTCTGATTCTTTTGATCCTCATTTTGCTCGCTCTCCTTGGACTCTCGGCATATGTTTTGGCACAGCATTTTCATTCACCTGTTCAGACGGCGATTGCCACTCCTTCTTCAGATCAAAATATTGAAAATCTCATTCAAAAAGGAGAGAGTCCCTTCACGCTTTTGCCAGGATTCACTTTGAAGGTTTTTGCCGAAGTTCCCGGTGCGTATGATCTGGTTCCGGGTCCTCATCAAGGAGAGGTCTTGGTAAGCTCTCCAAGTTCCGGTCAGGTGGTACTTTTGTCGGACCGCGACGGAGATGGGGTTTCTGACGAAGAACAGCTTGTGGCGGAACATCTGGATCAGCCAGAGGGGTTGGAGTTTCATTGCGGGGCAAACGGAAGCTCCTGCAAACTTACGATCGCGGAAGCGGGAGAAGTTTCGTCTTATGATTTCAACCAGGAGACCAATGAAGCGATCAACCCTCGGAAACTCTTCGATCTTTCAGGCGGAACGGGACTCAGTCTTTGCGACAAAAACAGCGCTTCAAGTTCAGATGCTGACCAGGTAGTCTATGTCAAAACTTTTTGCCGAAACACGTTCCCTTCGTCAGTGAATTTTCCCGCCCATTCCGATCCTCTTGGCTTTGACTTTTTTCCAGAAACGAACGGGGAAGCGACAACCACTCAAGATTCTGCAAGCTCCTCGGTTCCCGCGTTGGTTCAGGGGTTTCCGAGGGCGGACCAAGGAAGTCTTCTGGTGGCGCTCCATGGGTCCTGGAACGACGGAATTCCGGTGGGGTACAAAGTAGTCCAGTATTTTTTTGATAAGGATGGAAAAGTAACGTCTCAAAATGACTTTCTCACTGGGTGGATCAGAAACAATATTTCGCTTGGACGTCCCGCGGATATTTTGATGGAGCCGGGCGTGATCTATATTTCCGATGATAAAGCTGGGCTGGTGTACAGTTTGATGTATCAGTAATTTCATTTCTCTTGATACAAACTTGCTTTCCAAAGTTCGTAGCCTTCACGAAGAAATCAAGTTACATCAAGAGTTTTTTTGTTTGCTTTTTCCCGGGCGAAATGCTTAGATAACAAAAGTCCTCAAAATCCACGGAGGGTATATGATCTCGCTTTTTTTCGGGGTCCCGCCTGCGATCCGCTATGTTTTTTTGTTTTTTGGCGTTGCCATGCAAGGCGATATAGCCATGATGACTTCCGGGTATTTTGCTCATGCTGGGTATCTTGCTCTTCCGCCGACGTTCTTTGTGGCTCTTCTCGGTGATATTGCTCCTGATATTTTTTATTTTGGGATAGGAAAAAAGAATCCTCTTTTCCTGAAAAAATATGGGAGAAAAATCGGTCTCACCAAAGAGAAGATTTGCCATTGGAATGACGCACTCCAGTCGCACAAGAAATTGACGATCGTGATGATCAAACTGACGCCGTATGTGGCCGCTCCGGCATTCATCGCTCTCGGGGTAATGGATGTCAGCTGGCGGCTCTTTGTTGGGGTGTGCTTTTCGGTGAGTGTGTTCTGTAACTTGTTCTTTGTTTTTCTCGGGTATCGATACGGGGAAGTGGCGAGGCCTTTTGTCCAGGCGCATTACTGGATCGGGACGTTCTCAATCCTTGTTTTTGTGGTTTTGGTTGCCTATTGCTACCAAAAGGCGATCATTTTTATCACGAAACAGTTCGATAAGAAAAGTAAAAAAGTTAAAAATAAATAGTAAAAAACCGAACGCCGTTTTCCAGATCGGAAGCGGCGTTTTTCTATCCTTTTACGTAAATTTGAAAATCATCGAGATTCTCGCCCTTTGGAACAGGAACCAGATTGAGCTGGATCGGGCGGCCGTTCAGTGTAGCCTGAATAACTGCGTTTTCTGGTGCATCAAAAGACACTTTAAAGCGCTGCTCGCCGACGGCCTGGGCGCAGGTTTCAGAAGTGTTGGTGAGCTTGAAAGCAATGGTCGCTGTTGCTGTTTTGACACTCTTTTCCGTCTTGACCGAAGTGCTCAAAATGTCACAAATCGTAGGAGTTTCCAATGTCCCGGCAACCGTGTGTGTGCCCATGTCGGCATTGTACTGGTGCTTAGCGGTAATGAGCTCTATGGAGGTCGTACTTGCTTCATTGGCATTCGCATCTGCGACCGGCGCGGTTTGGATACTGCGCGACTGATAGCTTTCGTATGAAACAAACGCGATCACCCCGAGTGCCGCGAGGATGATAACAGAAATAACAATCATTTGTATTCTTGACATGGTCTGGAAGCTTAGAGTCCGTTATATTATATCACAAAGTGTTTTTATTGCTTTTTCGCGGGTTGATTGCATACGGTGCTTTTTTTGGTTAAGATAAGCGGTAATGGAGAGTTGGCTGAGTGGTCGAAAGCGCCTCACTGCTAACGAGGTGTCCTTTAACCGGGACCGTGGGTTCGAATCCCACACTCTCCGCCTTTGCCTCGCTGAAGCTCGGCTCCGGCGTGACACAGTCCGTAAGTAAATAAACTTAAAGGAATTTGTTTGCTTGGAGCAAGAAGCAATCAAGCGGAAGCGGGATTTTTATGTACTACGTATATTCTTTACAATGTAAAAATGGCTTTTATGCTGGTTGTACTGATAATCTCAAAAATAGAGTTGAGCGCCACATGAAAAAGCAAGTGCCCGCAACTGCAAACAGATTGCCAATCAGGTTAGAATTTTATGTTGCTCTAGGTGACAAGTATACAGCATTTGAATTTGAAAAATATCTTAAGTCTGGTTCTGGTCGTGCGTTTATAAAAAGCACTTGACGTCACGTGCCAGCAAAAATATTAATGTGAGCTGACGCCCGAATCCCACACACCCCGCAGTTCGTCTTTTCGGATTTTCCTGTTAAAATTACCTCATGCATATAAAGCGATTTTTGAGTGTCCTTCGTGTGGATGAGGTAGTGCTGTACGGTTTGAGCGCCGTTCTTTTTCTTGTCAATTTTTTTGCTTTTCGACATTTCTCCTCTCCGTATCACGTGAGTGCGCTCCTCTTCCATTACTTTTTTGGCGGGAACTCAATTTTCCTTCTTTTTTTTTTGCGCTTCTTTACGTCCTGTTTATTTTTGATGCCTATGTGATTTTGGCACGAATGGTAACCGCATATTTGATGCACAAAGAGAAGCCGGTTCGGAGTGACTTCTGGGAGATTTTCAAAAAACTTCTGATGCCTATTCGTTTCATCTTGCCGATCCTTCTTTTTATGCTTGCGGTTTACACGAACGTTGATAATCTTTCTTTGGAACTTCGTTTCAGCGGACGGGACCTTCTTCTGCTTTCGTGGGATGAATATCTTTTTCACGGGATCACGTTTGTGACTGTGGCGAACAGTTTACGTGGTTTTTGGGCAACATTGGTGTGGTATGGGTATTACAGTCTTTCTCTCATACTCCCACTTGCACTTTGTATGAGCTTTATCTTTTCACGTCGTGATATTTACAAAAAATTGCTTCTCTCCTCCGTGCTTGTGGTGATGATTGCCTTGCCGTTCTGGGCTGTGATTCCGTGTCAGGATCCGAACAATGCTTTCATTGTCAATCTGCGGAACACCCCCATTCCTCCATCCGTATCAGCTGCCGTGTCAACCATGTCACCCAAAGCAAAGGCGGAAGCTGGGCTCATTTCGCACGATGAGCAAGACCATGTAAACCACAATGCCGTACCCGTAAGCTGCTTTCCGAGTATGCACGCCTCGTGGACGTATGTGATTTTATTTTTCGCCTTCCTTGTCTCTCCGTGGACACTCATCATTACGATTCCTTGGGCGATCGTAGTTCTTACCGGAGGGATTTATTTGGCACAGCATTATGTGGTGGATTATTTGGCGGCGATTCCGGTTGCAGCTCTCGCGATTTTCCTTTCATTTCTCTTGGTGAAATTTGAAAAAAGGTTGAAAAAACCGTTTCATGGAGATGATCAAGAACATGAAGAACAAAATACAAAACAAATACCCGACCCCGACTTTTTAGAAGTAAAGAAAATAAAGAAAGAGGCTCTTGCTTCCTTGAAAAGGTGGAAGAAGAAATCATCTTCGCAAAACTTCTGATTCAAAAAACTGTTCTTGAAAGTCGGTGGCGGATCGAATTTCCCCATCGCTTAGTTTTCGTTTTTTGTGGGAACAACGCAAGCTTATCGTCATCGTCACTGGCGCGATGAATGATGGCAATGCAAATACCAGAAAATGTGTGAACTGGCTTATCTACTTCGAGGACATAGGCATCCAGTTCCTCACCATCCGGAGAAAGCGTTCCGGGAACAAAACCGTAATTGATCGGATACGACCATCCGTTTTTGGATACCTCGAGCCGAGTGGCCGATCAATTTTTACTCCGACCGTTTTTCCAAGAAAATCTTTTGCGTTGGCGAATGGTTTTTGCATTGAACTTACTTACTTCAACACTCTCCAAAATCTTCTATTTGGAAGGAAGTGCGAAAGTCCGAAAGTTCGTGCGGCGGGGAAGACGGCGATCAGGATAAATGTGGCTGTGTAAATAAGGTGGTCCTCCACGATGTACCCGTTCGGTACAATCGGCAGAGCATAGTGAGGGAAGTAGTAGAGGATCATGAGTGCCGCGCCAGCCCAGGCGGCAATGCGGTTTCCGATTCCCAAGATGAGTGCGATACCGATCAAAGTGATTCCCCAGGAGTTGAGTGGGTTTACCCACCACGCGTTTGTCGGGAGTGCAAACCAGGCGTAAAACTCGGGGAATGTTTTCGCGTGGAGAAGAAAACTGCTTGCCGACCAGTGCGGGGTCATCACCAACTTCAAACCGTCAAAAAACATAAACCATCCGAGCAAAAAGCGCAGGGTATTTGCGACGATTTTGATACGTGTGTTCATGAAGAAATTTTAGCACGGGTTTTGATTTTTTAATAAATTAAAAAGTGAATATCCATTTTCTAGACTGAAAGGAAGGAAGATGATATCTTATAAAAAATAAAAGTGGGATTATTTTGCTGTTTCCATGAATCTCTCAAAAATAAAAGAAGTTGGACAGAGTGGGTGGAAATTCTTCTATTTGCGTTCATTCATCCGGCATTTTTGTTTTGACAGCCATTTATTTCGGAGTAGGTTTTTTTTGGAATTAAAGCGATCTTGCTGAGTTATCTCATTTCGTTGCTACTCTTTGCCTCCATGCTTTTTCTTCGATATCGAGTGTGATTTTCTCCAGACGACTTTTTCGTCCCATCTTTGGTATTTGCCGTTTATTTGCATGAGCATAGTCATGTTGCAAACGGCACTTTCTATCTCACGAGGACCGATCATTCCGCGGACTTCTTGCTTGGGTTTTTGTTTGTGCTTGAATTCTTTGCATTTATGATACTTGTTCTTTTTTCAAACACCACCTTCTTTCTTCTTTTGAAGAAAGCCGCGCAAAAACAACCGGGATTAAATGACGTCAAAAAAGCAGCAAACGAACTGCGCCGGTAATTTTATCTGATGATCCTTGCCGCTTTGTTTTTGGTGTGCATGGTGGTGTTTATGCCGGAATAAATTTTGAATAAGCCCGCAAAGGTAGAATATTTATGGATCACGTGGTGATCATGAAAATCTTTCTTCGAACGCTTGACACTTTCTTATTTAATGATAACTTTCTGATCGGAAATTAGTTCTGTGGAGAAGGGCATGAAACAAAAAGCTATTGTAACGCTTCCTATCACTCCTCGTGAAAATCCGAAACTTGGGCTTATGTTCATTCCATTCATAATGGATGTTCTGAGTAAACGAATTGGTATAGAACAAGTATTAGGGCTCAACGTACATGGATTAAAGCTCATTGACAAAAATGCTGAAGAACAAGTTCTTGGATATATAAAAGAAATAGTGAATTTAGGAATCACTCCTGATTTCATTTGGAGAGATGACCAGAACGAAAATGTTTACTGGATTAACAAATTTTTCAGAAAGTTGGTAGCGAACGGATACATTATCAAAGACAATCGCTTGATTATGTGTTGTCCATGCAAGGCTGTGGAAACTCTTTCGTCTGCAGGAAATGCTTCCCCGAAGAAGCGGTTGTATGATGATAAGGTAACTTATATGCGTTGCAAGGTGTGCAGAGGAATTGTTACTCAAGAGCTTAAGGCAGTGTATCTATTTAAAATTCCTCGCTTTCAGCTAAGTTCAAATTTGATATTTCCAAATTTTTTGCAAAAGGAAATATCAAATACGGCTAAGAAGTTCGCCGGTGTTGAATTACTCATTTCTCGGTCAAGACCGTCGGCCATTTCACTTTGGACAGGCAAGGAACACATCTTTCTTGATGTTGATTTTGGGTGGCAATTATATTTGCCAATGTTACGCAGGTATGGCTACGATCCAGTAGTTCTCATTGGGAGTCAGGAAAATTTATTTGGCTGTTATTTGGCCCTCCTTCTGTTGCACCTTGTGGATACAAGAACAACGGCTCTCGTGGTTCCGGCATATTGCCGGGAAAAGCAAACGGACAACGCTGTCCTGAATTCATTTAAGAATTGGGATAAAAATATAACCAGATTGTTTTTAGCAAGTCATATAACATTTCGCAGGAAGGAAACGTATTGGGATTCTTCACTTATTGGTCTCATAAAAGCTGTGGTGAACAATCTCCATGAACACGAAATTCCGGTACTCTACCAAGAATTACAGGAGGTACTGAACACTTGTGAAGGATCAAAAGTGAGGCAACTGCTCTCTATGGCGCGTTCTAAAGGTAAATTTGATGACTTGTTAGTCAATTTAATTCGCAAGGAGAAAATATGAGCATACTTGATTGGTTCATTGAACAATGCCAAAAGGTATTTAGTCAGAATCTCAAGTCCATACTTCTTTTGGGCTCAGTACAGAGAGGAGACACAACCCCTTTCTCAGATACAGATTTAGTTATTGTTATAGGAACAATGAATCTTGTTCAAGTTTCTCAATTGCGTTCAGTTGTTCGATCACTTGAGATACTTATCGACTGTTCAATTATTTGTCAAGATGAGATTCCTACTGATCCTGAAAAATTTCGCATAGGAACTCACGGGTGTTATCAGCTTGAACTTGTTCTCAAACATGCAAAATGTGTATGGGGAACCAATATCCTTCTGCAATTTCCAACATCCGGGAGAGAGGCATTGCGCAGAAGCGTAGCAGAGAAAGTAATCGAATATACATGGTGGACAAGGAGGTTATTTATCGAATCAAACCGAGATCGCTCACTAGAATTAAATTACAAGCTTAACAGTAGAATCATAAAACTCATTCGCGACCTCCTTTATCTTAGGCATGAAAAAGACTTGAATGATCCCACTGAAATTGTTGTCTCAATGTTCATTACAGAGTATTCCCACCTACTCACAAACGAGGAAAAACACGCACTTGCAGATCTGATTTACGCACCAAACATTAGTGCTAACACATCAAATCTGAGTGAAAATTACTTTCTGATACGTTGCTCAATAGTAAACAAAATCCATAAGGAAGTAGTTCATCTTATTTCGTAGTACTTTGACTCGCAGTTTGCAACTGCGAGTCTTTTTTTTTATACTTCTCAGCATATGATTTACCGAGGTCGTTGTAATGAAATAATTTTTGAATTCAGCCTACCAAGTACCCCAAAGGGAAACATCGTTCTCTGTGAAGGACTCCCGGGCGTACCCAAACAAAAGGAAATCATTTCCAATTTAAACAAGAGAGGATATTCTGTATTCTATCCACGTTACCGTGGTACATGGGAAAGTGGCGGTGAGTTTCTCACAAAATCACCAGCTGAAGACATTGGACTCCTCATTGAACTACTGAAAACCGGCTCTGTGCAAGATTTGTATGCTGAGAAAAATTTTTCCGTGAATGGACCAATATATATTGTTGGCAGTAGTTTTGGAGGATCAGTGGCACTCTCGCTGGTCGGCCGTTCAGGAATTGCAAAAGTGGTGGCATTCTCCCCTATTGTTGATTTTCCATTACATAATTTCAACCATACAGAACAGGACCTCTTATGGCTGAAAACTTTCATACGAAGAGCATTTCACATGGCTTATCGTTTTTCAGATGAAAACTGGGACAAGATGGTAAAAGGAGAATTATTCAACCCAAAACAAAAATCAACCCAGCCTAAAAATACGCTTATAGTGTATGACATTTCTGATCATGAGGTTGACTCTGTAAAAATTGAGGAATACAGCCGAAAAAATAATATCCAAACTATAGTAACTGAATCTATCGGGCATTTGAGTTTCTCTAAAATCCCTCAAGAGGCTTGGGATAAAGTTTGTGAATTCTTAGAAGATTTCAAACACTCCACAACTACTTAGCAAGAATTGAATGCTTGAGCTTTTGTCTCACACCGCGAGGTTTTCCCGTCTTATCTCATTTCCCCACCCTAATCCCCAACTCCTTCAGCCTCTCTTCCTCCATCTCCGACGGCGCGCCCATCAGGAGATCGCGACCTTCACCGGTTTTCGGGAAAGCGATCACTTCGCGGATGTTTGGTTCATTCTGAAGAATCATCACAAGACGATCAATCCCCGGAGCAAAGCCGCCGTGGGGAGGAGTGCCGTACCGGAACGCTTCAAGCATGTGGCCGAACTTTTTCTGCTGTTCTTCCTTGCTGATGCCGAGGAGTTCAAAGACTCGTTCCTGCATGTCGGCTTTGTGAATACGGATGCTTCCGGAGCTGAGTTCGTAGCCGTTCAAAACAAGGTCGTAGGAGTTGGCGCGGATGGAAAGCAAATCTTCGCCTTTCATGAATTTCTCCACGTCTTCTTCTTTCACCGAGCAAAACGGGTGGTGCGCGGCGGCGATTTTGCCATCTTTGTCTTCTTCAAACATTGGGAAGTCAACGATCCAGGCAAAGGCGAGCTCGTTGGGATCGTTCTTATCCTTGCGTAAGTCCGGCTTGTCGCTGCCGTATTTCTCCATGGATTCTTGGTAGGTGAGGCGTGGAAACGGAACGGCGGAAATTTTCTTTTCCGGGTAGAGATCTTTCACGAGCTTGATGAACATTGCTTCCGTAAACTGGAGAATATCTTCCTGGGTCACGAAAGACATTTCAAAGTCGAGCTGAGTAAACTCCGGCTGACGATCGCCGCGTGTGTCTTCGTCGCGGAAGCATCGCGCCACTTGGAAATATTTTTCAAACCCGGCCACCATAGAGAGCTGTTTGAACTGCTGTGGAGACTGGGGGAGGACGTAGAATTTCCCTTGTTCCAAACGCGACGGAACGGCATATTCCCGCGAACCTTCGGGCGTGCCTTTCATGAGGATCGGCGTTTCGATTTCCACGAAACCCGCATCATGCATGGAGTTACGGAAAAAAGTGATGATCTTGTCGCGCATACGGATGTTTTGCTGGAGCCGTGGTGTACGAAGATCCAAGTAGCGGTATTTCAAACGCACGGCTTCATCCACGTCTGAGGTGTCGGCGGTGATTTCAAAGGGAGGGGTGTCCGCCGTGTTTAAAATTTCGATGGTTTTGATTTCCAGTTCGATATCACCATTTTGCTTGTCCGACTGGACGTTCTTTTCCGGGCGTTTGTTGACCACTCCGGTCATGGTCACCACAAATTCCGGCCGAAGCTCTTTTGCCGTTTCCATGGCCTCACTTCCCGGAAGTACCACACCCTGCACGGAACCACTTGCGTCGCGAATATCAAAAAAGACAAGCTTTCCCTGATCACGCCGCACGCTGATCCATCCGGAAATGGATGCTTCTGTGCCGACGTGTTCGCCTAAGTTTGCAATCATAGTTCTTTTCATGGTGTTGTGAAATTCAAAGTAAATATGGCTTGATTGTAGCCAATTCTCTGGCTGAGAACAAGCGCAGAAGCGGAAAAGCCCTCAAAATAGGATCTGCTATAATAGAAACACTTTTATAAACGTAATAAGTGGAAATCTCAAAAAATATGAATAATAATATTCAACTCGATCCGTACATTTTTTTCACCGGGAACTGTCGTGAGGCGATGGAGTTTTATCAGAGCGTTTTTGGCGGCGAGCTTGTACTGCAAACGCACGGCGAAGCGCTGGGGGAAGGTGCGCCGGAAGATTGGAGAGAAAAAATCATGCACGCATTTCTTTCGGGTGGCGACGCGCGGCTGATGGCGTGTGATTCTAAGCAGGCGAACGAAGAAGCAAGAAAGATCGAACTCTCGCTTTCCGGTAGCAATGAGGCGCGTTTGCGGGAAATTTTTGAAAAGCTCTCCGAAGGCGGAAAGGTGAAACAGCCGCTTGAGAAGCA
This sequence comes from Minisyncoccota bacterium, assembly GCA_035708305.1. Classification (GTDB taxonomy): domain Bacteria; phylum Patescibacteriota; class Minisyncoccia; order Phycocordibacterales; family DASSSU01; genus DASSSU01. Next base: position 33,115 of record DASSSU010000009.1, read on the forward strand.
ATTCTGGGGCGACACGTTTGGCCGGCTTTGGGACCGATACGGCATCGACTGGATGGTGAACATCAGCCAAGAATCTTAGGCATTGAGGAGCAAGATGAAAGAATTTGAAAAAATACTTCGAGAAAGTAAACAAAGGTTGTTGCACTGGGATACACTTTTGCTTGCAGCATTTTTTATCGTTCTTCTTGCAGGAAGTTTTCTTTTTCAGAAACAGGCGCAGGCGGTGATCATGTTTGCACAGCATCACGCGCTCTTGGGCGGTTTTTTGTACGTGGCGTTTCTCGCACTCTCCATCGTGATCGTTCCGCTTTCTTCTATTCCGATCACGATTTTTGTGGTGCCGATCTGGGGACTTTTCTGGGGAGGTTTTCTCTCTGGGTTCGGCTGGTGGTTCGGCAGTATCTTGCTTTTTCTCATCTCGCGGCACGCTGGGCGGCCATTTTTGTCGAGATTTTTTTCATTTCAAAACATAGACAAATGGGAACAAAAAATTCCCGATCGGGTAACCTTTTTGGGAATCGTTCTTGCGCATATGGTGCTTCCGACGGAAATTCCGAGTATTGTTTTCGGTTTCGTGAAGAAGCTCCCGTTTCGGACGTACGCTTCCGCCAGTGTTTTCGGCATGTTTCCCATGGCATATTTGATCGTTGCCACTGGCGGAGCGATTTTTTCCAAAAATTGGACGATCGCGGTCATTTTTGGCGTGGTGCTGCTTTTGGTCTTTCTCATTGCGTTTTTCGTCTGGAGAAAGTACTTTTTGAGGTAGGTTTTCAAGAGATTCGCGCAAAATGAAATTTCGGGTACAATAGCAAGCACCAAAGAAGAAATCCAAGAACAAAACCAAAGAAATAAATAAAAGAAATGACGAAAAACAAGCGATATTTAGGGATTGATTATGGGACGAAAAAACTTGGGATCGCGCTTTCCGATGATCAGGGAAAGGTTGCGTTTCCGCGGGAAGTGGTGCCAAACGACCACCTTCTTTTTCCGTATTTGGACGAACTCTGCCAGCGCGAAAACATTGCGGAGATTGTCATCGGCGAATCAAAAAATCTCTCCGGCGAACCCAATCCGCTTCAGCACGAGATCCTGAGCTTCACCCATCGTCTGGAAAAGATCACCGGACTGTTTGCAAACCTAGAGCCGGAGTATTTGACCACCCGCCAGGCGATGATGATCCAGGGAAGAAACAAAATGACGGACGCTTCCGCCGCTGCGCTGATCCTCCAGAGTTTCTTGGATCGGCTGAACAACAGAAAGAGCAAAGAAAGCAAAAAAGACGGAAAGAAAAAAAGCTAATGAACAAAAATATGAACGACAAAGAAATTATTTCCATTGAAGATTTTGCGAAGCTCGACATCCGTGTAGGGGAGATCTTGAACGCCGAGCGTGTACCGGAAACGGACCGGCTTTTGAAGCTCTCTGTTGCCATGGGGGAGGAAGCACCGCGCACAATCGTCTCGGGCATTTACGAATACTTCCCAGATCCGCAGGAACTTGTCGGCGTGAAGTGCGCGTTCTTGGCAAACCTTGAGCCGCGCCTGATCAAAGGCATCACGAGTCAGGGAATGATCTTGGCGGTCCACACCGAAGCAGGAGACTTCTCACTCTTCCGCGTTTCGGAAAAAATCCCCGCCGGCGTGAGTGCACGATAGATACAAGAAAGAGCGTCTGATTTGATAGGTTTTATAAAGTTATGCAAAAAGGACTCATTGTACACACTGTTATATCAAATGATCGGGGAGAAGTGCTTATCATTCGAAGATCAAAAGAAAATGACGTTCTACCAGAATATTGGGATATTCCTGGAGGGACTTTGGAGGATGGTGAAGATCCATCACAAGGCGCCATTCGAGAAACGAAAGAAGAGACCGGTCTCGATATTTTTGATGTCAAATTGTTTTTTCAAAAATCTAATGTGGATACGTCGAAGAACAAGCAATTTGTAACTCTTGTATTTTGTGCGGATTCTTCTGAAATCAATGTGGTTGTTAACCCAGAAGAACATGATGCTTACACGTGGATTAATCCTTTAAGTATCAATACATATAAAACAGTTGACTACCTTCCTGACTGTCTTCGTGCTTACAAAGAAATAAAACCGGTCAATTAAGGTTTGTTCGTATGAAGTCCGCAAGGATGCGGGCTTCATTAATTTTTTTGAGAGTCAGTTCTTTTATTGATTTTTCCTTTCATATTTCCACATCTTTCGTTCGTGATTTTTCATTCTGGTGTATAATTTCAAGAAAGCGTCCGGGGAAAACTTTATGGAATTTCAAAAAACACTTTTTACTTTTTTTCCGCCTCCAAAATTTCTCATGACACGCGCGGCGGGACTTTCTCTTTCGGAAGATGCTGTGCGGTTCGTGGAGTTTGGCGATCGATCGGGCAAGCCAATTCTTGCTGGTTTTGGTGCGAAACAAATTCCTGAGGGTATGCTGAAGGATGGGGAAATCGGAAAGCCGGAAGATTTGAAAAAAATTCTCAGAGATTTTCGCAAGGA
>DASSSU010000010.1:0-26940 GCA_035708305.1 Minisyncoccota bacterium
GTTCCCGTTCCGTTCCCTGTGCTCGTTCCTGTGCTGGTGCCTGTTGCACCTGCTGCAAGCAGAGCGTTCATTTTAGCGCGGGTGGATGCTCCGAAGTATCCGGTTCCCTTGGTCAAACCAAGCGGGAAGAGGATTTCAGAAGCGTACTTTTCCTGGAATCGACTTACGGCGTTTGCAGTAAGTGATCCATAGTACTGGCTTTCCATTCCCGGGGATCCTGCTCCGGTTGCTGCTACGCGGGTGTCAGGATCTGCGTTCAGCGCCTGCTGAAGCTTCAAAACTCCGATGCCCGTGGAACCCGTGTGGAGATCCGTGGTGAACGTGTAATTTACTGATCCGGAAACGCTTCCGGTTGTCTTGCCTCCCTGAAGAGCGGCAAGCTGTGACTGAAGACTCTGAATCGTTTGCAAGAGGCTTGCGATCTGTGCCTGAAGATCAGCCGTGGTGGTGGAGTCATCTGCGTTTGCAGCAACTGCGCCTCCGAAAGCCATCATCAAAGCAACAGCAAGTCCGGTTACTCCGAACAGCGTCTTTGAAAATGTTTTCTCAATGGTGTCGATTTTCATAAACTTTTTCATTTCTTTTAATTTAACAAATGTGCCCCGAGATTAAAAAAATAATAATGTACGGGCCGAAGCACACCTGTGCGCGAGAGAAGAAATTTTTCTTCCATTCGCTCTATCGAATAATTGTGCCCGTTTATCTTTTTCCTACTATTAATACATGTTTCATTTTGAAATCGACTTGTTTGTCGTGAATCATGGAATCATGACCATTCGGATTTCGCATTGCGAGCTCCTTAAAGTGAAATCAAAATGTCTCGCGATATTCATCGCGAGGATCGCAGGAAAAGAAAGAGTAAACGAAGCATGGGTAAATTCTGGAAGAGCACACGATAAGAATAGGTACCCCTCGCGGGGCTTCAGCATTGCTGAAGTCGTGCCTCCTTTTCTTTTTGCCGTTCAACCGTGTCTATTCAGTTTTCAAAGTGCCTTCCGAAATTTTCCGAGCTTTCGTTTCATCTTTCCTCCATGTCCCGGCATTAGTTACGACGAGACGCCACAATGAAACTTACACAAGCTCTCTGTCAATTATATCTGGAGCACTTTACAGCGCAACAGAAATATTGTGGATAACTAGACAGAGAAAATCGCCTCTCCACCCCGTATCCACGTAAGAGAATATTACACGGAAAAAGAAAGAGGGTCAATGAGAACATATGGAAATAAAAGACCTCACGAACGAAGAGAATACCGACTCCACCGACGCTCTCCTTCTTTCTTAAGGACACCATCGCTGACAAGTGCAGTGAGTTCACGCTGAAGAGTTTTTTCTGAAAGTCCACGGATGACTTTCGAAACGTCCTTTACACTCACATCTCCTTCCTTTTTGATGAAATTGACGATTGCTTCCCGTCGTGGAGAAATTTCTTTTGATAAAACTTTCCCCCTAACAGAAGATGTCCCTGAAGGCACTTGAATATGAGAAATGGGTTTTATTTTACGAGAAGCATTTTGAAATGCTTCAGGCTTGGCGTCGGCCTTCTTCTCCGCACTCCCTCTGCTTGCTTCAGTGCTTCCCGTGTCCTTGAGACCGAAAGAGCTACCCACACCTTCCGCGCGTCCAAACATGTTTTCAGATCTTTGTCCTTGAGTGTTCTGCAGACGACGAAGCTCTCTGAAGAATGCTTCGTCCGTGTCCCAGAAATGTCCTTTATCAAAATGTCCGGAAAAAGATTCCTCGAGATGTACATCTCCACTTTTCGAATTTTCCATCATGTTCTTTTCCACAGAGAAAAAATCTCGTGGGAAAATTGAAGTCCGATTCGATGAACTTTTTCTGCTGGCAAGAATCCAAAGCAGATAGAAAAGTTCTTGTTTCAGCAGTGAAAAATTTCCTTCCGAAAGATAGCCAGCGTAGTACGAAAGATTCCAAAAAGAAACCAGCTCAAAAAGGTGCTGCTCTTTCTTTTTGGATTCCGCATGAATTCCAGACGATATCGTGTCCTTGAAACGATCGGACGAGAAAACCAACTCGATAACTGATCGGCGAAGTTCCCAGCGCAATGGCTCGTGGGAAGGAAAGAGATCCGTAATGACGTAGATGGCAGCCGCCAGACGCTCACTCTTTTTCTGAAGAAATCGGATCATTTCTTTGTCCTTGAGTTCTAAAATACTTTCATCAAAAATATTGTTTTTATAAGGATTTTTAAAGGACATATCCGTATTATTTTTTTCGTTTTTGTCCGATATGTCTTTTTTGTTATTCATAAGTTAGTTGAAGTGGAGGTAGCGCTTTTATGTCTTTTAAAAAAGAGACGGTGCGCTTTCAAACATGTCCATTATATATCCGGAAACAGCATCTTTCAAGGTCACGAAAGCGGATCAAGGCCAAAATTTAGGGGTGTGGATAACCGAAAAGAAAATCAGCTCTTTGTGTTCGTATTTTCTTTTTCTCTTCGATGAAGAAGTTTTTTCGTGCTATGATGGGAAACGAAAATACTCTGAAAATATTGCAAAACTGCCATGTCAAAAAAGAAAAAGAAAAATACTATTCCTTCCTTCTCGGGGATTTCTCTGGGGCTGGCGGAAGAGACCAAACACACTATCTATGCGATCGTGTTTTTTGTCTTGGGAGTACTCTTTCTGCTCGCACCGTACGGTCAAGCGGGAGAGGTGGGAAACTTCCTATACGCAAATTTGAAAACATTTCTCGGAGTCGGTTTTTTCCTTCTTCCGGTCATCTGCTTTCTTCTCGGTATCGCGCTTCTGCGTTCCATGCGTCCGAATTTTGCGCTTCCGGGGGCGATCGGGTCGGTGCTCTTTTTGCTCTCAGGCCTCGGACTCATCAGTGCGGTTTTTGATCCGGAAACCGGCGGCTATCTTGGGAGCTTCATCGCCAAGCCGCTCATCTCACTTTTCGATATCGTACTGACAGATGTACTGCTCGCCGCTCTGCTTCTGATTTCGCTTCTGGCGATTTTTGACACACGCCCGACATTCGCTCATCTGCTCTTCTGGAGACGTGGACAGAAAGAAAAAGAGGAGGAAGTCGAAGATGAAGACTTGGAAACAGCTCCGATCGTCGCAAAAAAAGAAGAAGCAGTAACCGCGAAACCGGAAGAAAAAGAGGAGGACGAGGAGAAAGAAAGTTTTCTTGAAAAAACAAAAAGAGCGATCACGAAGAAAAAAGAAGAAGTGGAAGATGCCTACGACAGCGAGCTTCACAAATTTTCTTCTGCGGACCCGGAGGAAGAGTATAGTTTCCCTCCGCTTTCGCTTCTCCTGAAAGATCGCGGCAAGCCAGGTGTGGGAGATCTGAAAGCGAACACGAACGCAATCAAGCGCACGCTCCGAAACTTCGGTATCGTCGTAGAGATGGATGAAGTTTCGATCGGCCCGTCCGTCACGCGCTACGCTTTGAAACCTGCGGAAGGCGTGAAGCTCTCGCGCATCATGAACCTGCAAAACGAACTCGCCCTCGCCCTCGCGACTCACCCAGTGCGCATTGAGGCGCCAATTCCAAAAACTTCTCTCGTCGGTATCGAAGTTCCAAACACCACCAAAAGCACGATCGGTCTCGCCTCACTTCTTGGCACGAAAGAATTCCAGGAATCTTCGAAGCCACTCATGGTGGGACTTGGAAAAGGCATCTCTGGAAATCCGATGTTTGCGAACATTGCAAAAATGCCACACCTCTTGATCGCCGGGACCACGGGCTCCGGAAAGTCTGTCACCGTGCACGCACTCATCACCTCCCTGCTCTACCGCAACTCACCTTCCACCCTCCGCTTCATCATGGTCGACCCGAAGCGCGTCGAACTCACCCTCTATAACGGCATCCCTCACCTGCTTTCTCCAGTGATTACCGATCCCAAAAAAGCCGTGCTTGCTCTCAAGTGGCTGGCCAAAGAAATGAACCGACGGTACGACATTCTTGAGGAGCATTCCGTGCGAGACATCCAATCGTATCACGAAAACGTGCTTGCCAAGGAACTCAAGAAGCGTGGAAATGGAAAACAAGAAGAAATCGCCCCGGAAGAAGATGCTGATGATGAAAACGGGGAGACTTCTGGCGGAAAAATAGATGAAATCGAGCGCATGCCATACATTGTCGTGATTATCGACGAACTTGCGGACATTATGCAGGCATACCCACGCGAACTAGAGGCCGGGATTGTGCGACTTGCCCAAATGAGCCGCGCGGTTGGGATTCACGTGGTTCTTTCTACCCAACGCCCTTCTGTAAACGTCATTACTGGCCTCATCAAAGCCAATGTACCGGCACGAATTGCCCTTCAGGTGGCTTCTCAGATTGATTCTCGTACTATTATTGACATGGCGGGAGCAGAAAAACTCCTCGGCCAGGGCGATATGCTCTATATGTCGGGCGAAATGAGTAAACCAACACGCCTACAAAGTGCATTTGTTTCTGAAAAAGAAGTAAAAAGTGTGGTAAAATATTTACGTAACCAGGCAAGCGGTGTTCCGGATGAAATTATGTTTACGGAAGTACATGGTGATGCGGGAGATCCGATCTTTTCTTCTTCTATAGACAACGACGAGGACGATGAACTCTACGAAGAAGCGCGGGAAATCGTGGTCAGTGCAAAAAAAGCCTCTACTTCCTACCTCCAGCGAAAACTGAAAATCGGCTATTCTCGCGCAGCGCGGCTCATGGACATTCTGGAAGAACGCGGTGTGATCGGACCGGCAGACGGCTCCAAACCACGACAAGTTCTTGAAGGTGCGGACGAAGGCTACGGCAGGGACGAGTGATCCTTTATATTATTTCGTATATAAATAGCATTAATTTTTACTCTATTATGCATTCTCTTGAAGCGCGGACGATCGGAAAAGCTTTTCTCTTTCTTCTTGTTGCCGGAGTAGTCGTCACCTACAGCGTTTTTCGCTTCTTTGACTACACCAAAGGTCCGACCATTGCCATCACTTCCCCGCTGGACGGCAGTACGGTTCGCAGTGGTTTCGTCAATGTCGTTGGCTCCGCAGACCGGATCTCCTATATCACCCTAAACGGCAAGCAGATTTACACCGACAATGCCGGCAACTTCAACCAAGAACTCGCACTTCATGATGGATACAATGCCCTTGAAGTCCAAGTGAAAGACCGCTTCGGCAGAATCAACACCAAAACCATCAAGCTCGTCTACCAAGAGCCCGATCACGTCAAAAACGGCGTGGCTTTAAAGAGAGAGTCCACAAGCACCAACCCTACATAACTCCTAATTTCCCCCATTTTTCACACTTCCGCCACATAAACTTCCAAAAACCGGAAGTTTTTTATTTTTGAACAGATCATAAAAACCCAAACTTTGAAATCATAGCGACTGAGATAGAAAAATGGTATATTTTGAATATTGTAAATCACTCAAAACATATGTCTGTAAAAAAAACCAAAGCTCCTAAAGAGCACCCGCGCAGCATCGACGAAGCCATCAAGGCAATCCAAACCAAGTTCGGCGAGGATGCGATCATGAAACTCGGCGAAAAGCCGCACGTGGACATTGATGCTATTTCCACCGGGTCCATCAGCCTCGACTACGCGCTTGGGATCGGCGGTTTGCCGCGTGGAAGAATCATCGAAATTTTTGGTCCGGAATCTTCCGGAAAAACCACCCTCTCCCTTCATGCGATTGCCGAAGCGCAGAAAACAGGTGGGATTGCGGCTTTCATTGACGCTGAACACGCACTTGATCCGGAATATGCAAAAAGACTTGGAGTCAAAACAGACGAACTGCTCGTTTCTCAGCCGGACACCGGAGAACAGGCGCTCGAAATTACCGAATCCCTGGTTCGCTCCGGAAATGTGGACATCATCGTCATTGACTCGGTCGCGGCACTCACCCCAAAAGACGAAATTGAAGGAGATATGGGCGCCACACACGTCGGCAAACAGGCACGACTCATGTCCCAGGCACTTCGCAAGCTCACGGCGATCGTCGCACGCAGCAAAACCACGGTGATCTTCATCAACCAGATTCGCATGCAAATTGGCGTGATGTTTGGCAATCCAGAAACCACCCCGGGCGGAAAAGCACTGAAATTCTACTCCTCGGTACGTCTCGATGTCCGCCGTATCGCACAGATCAAAAAAGGTGACCAAGTGATCGGCAGCCGCACGCGCGTGAAGGTGGTGAAAAACAAAGTGGCTGCACCGTTTAAAACCGCAGAATTTGACCTCATGTATAACGAAGGAATTTCTAAAACTGGTGAAATGCTGATCCTGGGTGAAAAATTCGGCGTCGTAGAAAAATCCGGCTCAAGCTACTCCTACCAGCAGGAAGGAGAAAAAGAAGCCGTAAAACTCGGCCGCGGATACGATGCTGCACGTCTTTTCTTGGGCGACAAAGAAAACAAAAAAGTCGCAAACGAGATCCTCAAAGCCATCCGCAAAAAGCTTTCAGAGACAGAAGAGTAAAACTTTGTTTGACTTCCTGATAAACAATAGGTAAGGTATTTAGGGATTTGTACACAGACGCAAATAGTTGAGGTTGTTATGTTCTCTAAAGCACAGCTTTGGGACTATCAGGACGAAGAAATTCGCATTTTTCGCTTCAAGAATTTGGAACAAGGCCGAATGGCACGACATATTCTGGTTACTGACCCTGAACTGGAGAATATACCCTTTTCACCTGAAGTCAGAGGTTTTGCCGCTCCTGAGGATTTTGTTGCGAAAATTCGAAGAAAAATGGATGCTCGTGGGCTCTGGTTTTCTCTTCAGCCATACATTAGTGGCCGTTCGCTTTCCCCCGAACAAAAAAGAGAAAGGAGTTTTTAATGCCTGGTCGACCAAAAAGAGAGCCCCGCACCAGAGTCACTTTCTTCCTTCCTGCCGGAAACACTGAGGAATTCGAGGCCGTTTTAGATGTCATTGAATATCTAAAAACAAAACGAAAGAGCACCTTGCCGATAACTGGCTTTACACATACACATTGCAGTCTCTTGGAGTGGTTGCTGGTGGTCAAAGGAGCAGAAATCGTGGATTGAAGATCCAGTTATTTATTTCACCATCGACTACGATACTATCACTGATTCCCTTTTGAGACGAGTACTTAACGGACTCCAACAAGCCATCCAAGATCGTTACAGACGCCACGGATGCGAACAAGAAGAAACTTGGGTTATCTCTCAGCAGATTACTCGCCATCTTTAAACCTTTAAGACACTTCACCAGCCGTAAATTGGCTGGTTCTTTTTTTGAATAAAGAATAAAATAAAGGCACCGGGGTTTTCCGGTGCCTTGCTTTAAACCCCCTATCTCAGATTGTGGCTTTCCACAGATTCAATGCAATCTCTTGCATCTTCCGTGCGCGGCGGAACGAGCTGATCGTCATCTTTCCTTCTAGTTTGAACATAAATCAGTTCTTTGCTTTCAGGTCTGAAAACCACAAGGGAAGCAAATCCGTTCTTCTCTGCCACGAGGGTGGCATGTGGGGCTTTTCGAGAAAAGAGCACACAGCGCGTGCTATTCTCGGTGGTCCACTGATATGGAATTTGGTCTTGCGGTTCCTGGGCTGATGCGGTAAGAGCGGTAAGAAAGAAAAGAGCTAAGAAAAGGATTTTTGCTTTCATTGCATTTCCTCGTTGTTGTCGTGGATGATCCGCCCTTCAATTTAATGAAAATTCTCAAAAAAGCAAGTCTACTTTCAAATTCCTCCAAATGCCGCATTCGGAAATAAAGATCCCGTGGAGAGTTTCCACGGGATGAGAGCGAGAGCTGCTATTTTTTTCGAGTGACTACATGCCACATACGCCAGAACAATGCTTGCTGTCTATCGGTTAAAGCTCGGTAGCAGCAGGCAACTCCACGCCTCTGCACGACACGCGTAGGAGGAAAAATAAGTTCAAAATCAGAATGGGATTGATGCATTTCAAAAAGGTAACGGACACAATCCTTGATTTCTTTCGTGATAACTTTTCTTCCATTTCTGTTTTTCAGAATAAAATCACCAGCGCCCTCAAGCCAATAGAGACTATACTCTTCCATCACGAAACCTCCAATGAACAATCGAGCCACCCACAATGTACCCCATCACATCAGTAGGGTCAAGAATTTTATCTTTAATTTTAGATCTCTTCAAAAACCGAACTGAAGATATAAATTAAAAAAATCCCCCAGAAGCGCGACTCTGGGGGGGTGGATCTAGACACCATCTTGAAAAGCTTTCCAAAATTGAGAAATTTCTTCTTCGGTGAGGGGAAAACAACGGCGAGGTGCACGCCAAAAGTAATATTCTATAATATGATAAGGATGAAAATCCACACTGAAAAAGAAATGCTCCTGAAGAAACTCTCCACATGCTAAGTTTGATTCTAAAGTTGCTTCCTTGCGTTTGATTCTGACTTGTAATACTTTCGCGCACATCTCCAAACTGCCGTTCCCTGACCACACTGTTCCGCCATGGCTTTTCATTTCATAAAATATTTCTTTACCGGCCTCTACACGATATATCCGATATTCCACAGGCATAAAATTCTCCTTCGGTTTCTGAATCGATGTACATCCAAAAAACACCCTATAATATAGGCTGTCCTTTGTCAATCACTTCGATTTTTTACATCTTCTCGGGGGCGGAGATGCCGAGGAGTTCAAGTGCCCCTCCGAGAGTCTCTCTCGTGATTTTTACCATTTCCAGGGCTTCTCGATTCACTTCGCCACCTTCGCCGATCACCCGCACATCGCGATAAAATCCGCTGAAGACCCCCGCAAGCTCGTAAACGTAGGTAGTAAGCTGGTTCACCAGACAGTTCCGGGTGATCTCTTCAATCACTGCCGGGAACTGCAAAACCTTGAGCGCCAATGCTCGTGCTGACGGATTTTCCAAAACTTGGGAAAGCGAAATTTCGCTTTTTTCGTTCTTCTCGCTTGGAGTTTGCATCTCTCCTCCCGCTTTCTCAAGAATCGAGCACATCCGCGCATGGGCGTACTGCACGTATCGCACCGGGTTTTTTTCTGAAGCATCGCGCGCCAGATCAAGATTGAAATCCATTTGTGTGGAAAGCGCTTTTTCGAGGAAAAACCATCGCGCCACATCAATCCCAACCTCCTCCACCAAATCTTCCAAGAGCACCACCGTCCCTGCCCGCTTGGACATTTTTGCCCGCGCACCGTCGTTCCCCTTGAGCAAAATCATTTGCACAATAAACACACGAAACTCTCCCTGCCACTGAAGCATTTTCTTCACCGCCTCCATGCGTTTCACATGTCCAGCGTGATCGGCGCCCCAGATATTGAAAACAGCATCAAATCCGCGGGAAAATTTGTCGTCATGATACGCAATATCACCCAAAAAATAACTCGCACTCCCGTCGCTTCGCACCAAAACGCGGTCTTCATCGTCGCCGTACTCGCTCGTCTTGAGCCACACTGCATTTTCTTTTTCGTACGTCAGCCCCAAAGACTCAAGCCGCTGCCGCATCGCAGAAGTTTTCTCCTTTGCACGAAGTTCCTCGTCTTCGCTGTAGTAAAGATCAAACGGAATCCCAAGCGTTTTCTCGATAAAGTTTTGATTGTCTTCCTGGATTTTTTCCGAAAGAGCAAATCCTGCTTCCTCTTCACTCATCCCCGAAAAGTCTATCTGAGAGATTTTTTCCTCCAGAGCAGGAGTTTTGTACTGCTCGCCCCGTCCCAGTGCGGTTTTTCCCAGCTCTTTGATCTGCTTACTTTCACGAGAGTTGTTGATGTAAAATTCCCGCGTTAAAAACGCCCCCGCACAGGAAAAAATTTTTCCGAGAGCGTCGCCATAAAACCCTCCGCGTCCATGCCCGATGTGAAGTTTGCCCGTCGGATTGACGGAAATGAACTCCAAATTGATCTTTTCTCCAGAAAGAAATGGAAAACCACCGTGAAGGCCGCTTTGTACTTCGCGCACCCCCTCAAGAAGCAGCGGCAAACCAACCGTAAAGTTAAGAAACCCCGGACCGGCAATCTCTACCGATTCCACCGCCTCCGTGAATGTTTCCCGAGAAAGAAGCACGTTTTGGATTTTTTCCGCCACCTCGCGCGGATTTGCTCCTGCAAATTTAGAAAGTACCAAAGCAATGTTGGAAGCAAAGTCGGCGTGATCAGACGGTTCCACCTCAAAATGTGGCAAAACAGTGTCCGGATACGCCTCCTGCACAGCAAGCACAATCTCTTCTTTCAGGAAATCTTTTATCATATTGCTATTTTAGCAGAAAAATAAAAAAATGCCCGAACCAAAAGTTCGAGCAAAATCTGAAAAGACAACAAGAAAACTTCGTAAAATTCTGGGGATTTTATGCCGCTTTGCGACGCTCGTACTCAAAGTATCGGAAAGGATGCGGGTTGTTTTCGTCCGGCACGTGCTCTTCTCGGAACACTTCCTCCCAAGTTTCATCGAGGAGTGGGAAAAAAGCATCACCAGGAAAATCACCATCCACTTCGGTCAGATACAAACGATCGACAAGCGGAAGCGCTTCACGGTATATTTCTCCGCCACCGATCACAAAAACCAAGTCAGCGCCTTCAGACGTTCGCGCGAGTGCGATCGCCGCGTTTATGTTTTCCGCCAAAACCGCGGGTGAAGCTGGATGGAATTCTGGTCTTCGTGAAACCACAATATTCGTCCGGTCAGGAAGCACTTTTCCGATCGATTCATGTGTCTTCCGCCCCATGATGATCGGATGCCCCTGCGTGAGCTTTTTAAACCGCTGCAAATCATCGCGAAGATGCCAGGGGATTTGCCCACCTAAGCCGATCGCTCTACCTACTTTCGCGTAGGCGGCAATGATGGCTACCACAGAATCTGAAGAGGTGTTTGAAATCATACGGATACTTCTCCTTTTATCGCCGGGTAGGGATCATACCCGACAAGTTCAAAATCGTCAATCGTGAAATCAAAGATGGACTTCACGTTTGGGTTGACCTTCATCGTCGGCAGTTTCCGTGGCGTTCTCGTGAGCTGCTCTTTTACCTGGTCGAGGTGGTTCAGATAAATGTGTGAGTCGCCAAACGTGTGGATGAACTCCCCCGGCTCATACCCACACACCTGCGCAAGCATCATCGTGAGCAATGCGTATGAAGCGATGTTGAACGGCACGCCCAAAAACATATCCGCACTTCGCTGGTACAGCTGGCACGAGAGCCTTCCGTTTGCGACATAAAACTGGAAGAGACAGTGACACGGCGGAAGCGCCATTTGGTCCACCACACCCGGATTCCAAGCAGAAACAATATGCCGCCGTGAATCAGGATTTTTTTTCAAACCTTCCACCAGCTCGGTGATCTGGTCTACTGAACCACCATCCGCTTTCGGAAAACGCCGCCACTGTTCGCCATAAACAGGACCGAGATCGCCGTTTTCATCCGCCCACTCGTCCCAGATATGGACGTTGTTGTCCTTCAGATATTTGATGTTTGTATCCCCCTTCAAAAACCAAAGCAGTTCGTGGATGATCGCCCGAGTCGCCATTTTCTTGGTGGTCAAAAGCGGAAAACCTTCCGAGAGGTCGTAGCGGTTTTGGTAGCCAAAGTAACTGATCGTTCCCGTTCCAGTGCGATCGCTTTTTTTCGTTCCCTTGTCGAGAATAAGTTGGAGATGGTCGAGATATTGCCTCATAGTGTTTTGTAAGAGCTTTTTGGCTCGTATATATAAAATTAAATTTTCTTCAATAACTCAAGTCCGACTGCTTTTCTGTTCTCTCCGCCAAATCGTGCGGGCTTTTCAGCACCTCGAGAATATCAAGAATTTCCTGATGAATGGTTTCCGGTTTTTTCAGCTCGCCATTTTCGTCAAGACAAATGAGCGTTTTCCAATTCTCTCTTTCTTCCGCAAGATCACGATATACCAGAGCCACCTTCTCCAAAAAAGACGTGTCTTTCTCGTGCAAATCTTTTCCCGCCGTTCCGTTCAGATACGCCCGACGCTCTTTTTTCATCACCAATTCCCCCGCAATCTCCACCGGAACATCCAGATAAATCACCAAGTCCGGCGCGGGAATTTCCATTTCTTCGTAGGCGGCCTGCTCAATGAATCGCTGAACTTCTTGCTGCTTTTCTTTTGGAGATTTTGCACTCTGAAATGCGACACTGCTCGTGGTATATCGGTCACAAATCACGTCGCCCACTTCGAGCGCCGCTTTGATTTCCTCTTTTGCGCTTGCCTGGTCTAGAAGAAATGGCAGACATGCCAGATACGGCGAAAGACCCACAAAATCTCCCATCTCTCCCGTGAGACATCTCCCTATGAGTTTTCCGAAAAAAGACTTTTCGTATTGCGGAAAATCAAAAAAGCTCACATCTTTTCCTTGAAAATATTTCTGAAGAAGTTTCAGCTGTGTCCCCTTTCCCGATCCGTCGCCGCCTTCAAGTACGATGAGTTTTCCTTTTTTTGTCATGCTTCAATATTTTTATTTTCTTCCGCGAAATTCTTTCCTGAACTTCCAAAACCTTTTTCTCCGCGCTCTGATTTGCCCAAATCCTCTGCTTCTTCAATCTGCGCGTGCTCAAACTCCTGCACAATCATCTGCGCCACTTTGTCGTGCTTTTCGATTTTGTAGTCCTCTCCCGAGAGGTTGACCAGCCCCACTTTTATTTCCCCGCGAAAGCCCGAGTCCACCACACCGCCGAGCGTCTTCAAGCCATACTTCATCGAAACGCTTCCCTTGTCCCAGATCAGCCCGACAAAGCCGTGCGGAATCTCCATTGCAATCCCCGTTCGGATCATCTTGCGCTCGCCTGGCGAAAGGACCACGGGCTCCATCGCAAAAAGATCAAAGCCTGCGTCACCCTCATACGCGTAGTTTGGGATTTTTGCATCCAATTCCAGGCGTTTGATTTTTACGATGAATTCTTCCATTAAAAAAATCTTGAATTAGTTTTCCGGCGACAAAAACTGCTTCGCAAGTTTCGGACCGTCTTGCTTCAGATAATTCGAATCCAGCGCGTCGTAGCTCATGTCCGGTATCTCAATCATATGTTCAAAGCGGATTTTTGCGATTGGCTGCTGATGGCGCACGATTAGATCTTCAAACGGCCGCACCTCAAGCGTTAGCGGCTTGCCTTTCCCTTCACCCTCTTTCCCAAAGCCCCAACCCGGATCGATAAACCCGGCATAGTGACTCCGAAAATCTCCACTTCGTTCATCCATCGGCACCATTTCACACGCAAGCTCCGGCGGCACGCGCACCGCCTCGTTGGTGGAGAGAATGTAAAACTCTCCACGTTTCAAAGAAAGGTAACCGTCTTCGCACTGAAACGGTTCAAAGAAATCTTCGGGACGGTAGTATCCGATTTTGGAAAGATCCAGCACCATGTCTGGATCCTTCACCCGGCAGCGATACCCCAAAACCTCATCCGTGAGCCCGAGCGTCAAAATCGCCGATCCGTCATTGTCCCGGATTTTGAGTTCGTCGTATGCGAGAGGAATTTCGCGTTTTTTTCTCCACAGCAGCCGGTATCGCTCCATCGCAATTTCAAAACGAAGTTCGTCAAAACGTGTATCGCCGGTAAAAAACCGCACCTGTGAGAGCGTCTGCCCAGGAAGCATCTTCACCGAAAAAGAATTTGGAAGAATAACAATCCACAGCTCTCCCGAAAAGCCCTCGGGTGTCACCGCATCATAGCGAGGCACCCCGTCCGCCAGAACACGCACGTGTGTATCGAGCCGTCCGGAAGTGGACTTTGGGTTGCAGTAGCCGTAGACATGTTTCGGAAGTTTGAGCGATTCACTCAGGCGGGCAAGGTACATTTTGCCTTTGAGAAGCGGGCTTTCCAGAGAATGTTTTTTCTTTTGGATGAGCTTCAGAAGATCGCGGATACTCTCCCCCGGCCGCGGCTGAAAAATTCCCTCCACCTCGTATACTTCATCAGAAATCGACAAGTCCAGTGAGGAAGGGCGGATATTTTTCTGCTCCGCTCCGGTAATGAAGCCTGCTTCGGTCATTTCGCGGATAAGCTGAGACGGGAGCGCACCAATTTTGGAAAGTTTCTGAACCATTTCTCTCATTATACCCGACGAAAAGCGCAATCCAAAACCACGAAAAAGCCGCTCTGAAAGAGCGGCTGTGAAGTTATTTTCTTCTCATCATTTGAGAGAAAGATCATTTTCTAACGAAAGCTGGTGGAATACTGCCGTCGCATAATAATTCCAGATCGGCTTTTTCCCCTCATCCGTTTCCAAGAGCCAAACTCCGCGAAAGCCTTTATCCAAAATATGTCTTGAACAACTTACACACGAGGGCGGCCCAGACGGAATAGGTATTTCTTTGTTCTTATGTCCTGCTACTTTTAGGTGCAGCAGATCGTATTCTGAAAAGACCAAAATTCTTCCCTGGTTTCTTAAGAACAAAAGAGCGTCCATCTCCGCGTGAATGACCAGTTTGTTGCACGACTGCAGCTTCGGTGAAGCCGTTTGAATAATGTTCTTTTTCCCTGGATCGATCGGAAGCGGACAATATTGTTCACACAAATTTGTTCCCGGCGGATGGTTGTTTCCGACAGAAAAAACCTCTCCAGTGGTAGAATGAAAAATAACTGCACCTCGCTTGCTGTGTTTGCAAGGAGATGCTCTTGCCGCATTTTTTGCTCGATTCAAGATCTCCGTCCAAGCTTTTTTGTTCACGCTCGGCTGTGCGCTTTCCATAATCCCTCCATTTCTATCAATGAACGTTTACCAATCCCTTTTGGAGTTTATGAGAATTTATTCAAAAAGCAAGTTTTCAATCCATTGAAAAATAAATTGAGCATAAAAAAACATCATAAAAATGATGTGGGAATAAAGGGGGAAAAAAAGAAATGGGGGGCTAGAGTGGTGGGCGGGTTGGGAGGAAAGAACGGGTGATCCAAGTGAATGGAACTACCTGCAGTATACACTTTCCATTTTTCTTGTCAAACTTTTCGCCAAGAAAAACTGTGGATAACTTTTTTGATTGATTTTGCTTTGGGAAATAAGGGGTTTTTCCACACCAAGAAAAAACACCCATTTCTGAATGCCTGCCCGCCATTGCGATCCGCTCAGGCGTTGCAGGCGGAACAATTCAAAAAACCACTTCTCCAGTTTTTTGAAAAATAAAACTTCCAGATTTGGGTGAAGTTCGAGGAATAACCGTTTCAGTGTATTGCAAAACAAAACTTCCAAAATTGGATGAGATGCAAGGAAAAAGCCGATTTTTATTGTGAGCCGTACTTTGACGTACGATGAACAATAAAAATCGGCTTTTGACACAGCAGATCGCCAATTTTGAAAGTTTTGACTATTTTACTTCGACGCCCATAGAGCGCGCACTCCCCTCAATAATCTTCATTGCAGCATCTACATCGTTTGCCGAGAGGTCTGGCAATTTTCTTTCTGCAATCTCTCGAACTTGGGCTTTCGTGATCGATCCGGCGCGCTTGGTACGGTTTTTCCCAGAACCCTTCTCGATTCCTGCCGCTTTTTTAATGAGATCAGTTGCCGGAGGAGTTTTGAGCGTGAACTTGAACGACCGGTCTTCGTACACAGTGACCACCACTGGAATGGTATCACTTCCCATTTCCCGGGTAGCTTCGTTAAATTTATTGACGAAATCGCCAATACTGACCCCTGCCTGTCCAAGTGCTGGGCCAACTTTCCCCGTCGGAGTTGCTTTTCCTGCCGGGATTTGGAGTTTGAGTTTTTTCGTTACTTTTGGCATAGTTTTTAATTAAAATATTGTCTCACGTGTCCTTTAATCTACCAGAAAAATGCTGAATGTAAAGCAGTATTTCAAAACTTTACTCATTCAAAATTACCGCGAACAAGGCTTTCAGATTTGGATGAAGTTCGAGGAAGAACGTGAATTTGGCCGTGAGTCTGCCTCAGGCAGATGAACAGGAAAATTTACGTTCTGACAAAGAAATTCGCCAAAACTGGAAGCCGCTAGATTTCAGATTCTTTTGACCTGGAGAAAGTCCAACTCAACCGGCGTCTCCCTCCCAAACATCGACACCAGCACTTTCACCTTTCCGCGGTCTTCGTCCAGCTCGGAAACACGCCCTTCGAAATCTTTGAACGGTCCGTCGCTCACTTTCACCACTTCGCCGATTTCCAGATCAATCGAGTGCTTGCCCTTGTCTTCCTTCATACGTGCAAAAAGTTCGTCCACTTCTTCCTGCTTGAGCGGAACCGGCGTGACTCCCGCACCGACGAACCCAGTCACCCGCGGCGTGTTGCGCACCACGTACCAGGAATCGTCCGTCACGATCATTTCCACCAGTACGTATCCTGGATAGATTCGCTCTTCCACGTCCACGCGCTTGCCACCCTTCACTTGGACTTTTTTCTCCGTGGGAACGATCACGTTAAAAATTTTGTCTTCCATTCCCAAAGACTCAATGCGCTGCTTGAGGTTTCTCACGACAGCGTTTTCGTATCCGGCGTAGGTGTGGATCGCGTACCAGTGCCGTTCTTCCTGTTGAAATTGCTTTGACATATTTTTTTATTTTAATCCGAGAACCGGAGGAAAACGAAGCATTCCACGGCTCTCGTTCATCACTCTCTCGTTTTTAATGCAAAAGAAAATTACGAATCGCTTCCGCAAAGCCGTAGTCAAAAATCGCGATAAAACCGGCAACAAAAAGAGTGGCGGCAACCACAATGGCAGTGTGGGCGATGGTCTGTCGGCGAGTTGGCCAGCTTACGTGCGTTAGCTCAGCTCTGGAATCCTTGAGGTAGTTGATAAGTTTATCCATATTTCGTCTATTAAAAAACGGCGAGATCGCCGCGCTTTTCCCTAGAATACTCTTTTTTGAAAAAAATGTCAATTTTAGCCTTGGCCAGTTTTCTCTTTCTTTTCAGAAGGAAATCCTCCGCTTTCCACATCACTTTTCTCCTGAAGACCACAAACTTCGGAAAACAATGTGGAAAGTGGATTTCGTGGTGAAAATAGAAGCAAGCTTTAAAAGGCGCGCAAAACCTGCGCGCCCCCAATAATTAAAGTTATTGTGTACAAAAGAACGTAACTTACAGACTTTTCAAAAGAAACACCTCCATCACTCCATGGTCGGCAACAATGATCGGCACGTCATCTAAGATGGTTTGCAGCTTATCAGCCGCCTCCCAGTCGAAACGATCGAAAATCTTCTGCATGCCCTCACGCTTCACAATCCCACGCGCAAAAGGTTTCGCGCTTTGGCCACACACATTTTGCCAACGAAAACCCGGTACAAGGTGTTCAGCGAGCGGTCCGCCGTACCGATCGTTTGGGTTTGCGATCAAGACTGTCTCCAAATTTATCGTTTCGCGCTTTTTTATCATTTGCACAAAATCAAAAATACGCTCTAAATGCCCTTCAGCTGTTTTTCGACACGCAAGTTTTGCTCTGCGAGTTGCTGTTTTTTGATCCGTTCTCATAAAATCTTGCGCTCCTGTCATGGCAATTCCCATGGGGAATGAAATCTCGAAAAAAGGAAAAGAAAGTCCGTCCCAGAAAAGTTATAACACAAAAACTCCGAAGAATTTATGAGGATTTCCCCTTTTTACGGGATCTACCCCGGGTGTATTGACAAAATTACAAAAATATGTAATGATTTAAAGCAGATTTTGTTATTTTACAACCTACAGACAAGGACAGAACCCCGGAGGGTGAAATGCGAAAAATCATATTCGCAGGTCTGTTGCCGCTTATTCTTGCTTTGACCGGATGTGGGAACCCTTACTTGAAGAATGTGGCCGGGAACTTCGGCAGTACCGTACTTCGCACAAAAGTATTCGAAACTCCTCGACAGGAAAAAGAGGCTGCCAACCGTTATCAGTCAAATATGCAGCGAGCACACCAACAATGCGTAAACCACTTCACCAATGAATATTTACAATCATTGCGACATGGAAATTCTTTTAATCCATATGGTGGA
The DNA here is from genome assembly GCA_035708305.1 of Minisyncoccota bacterium. Lineage (GTDB taxonomy): Bacteria > Patescibacteriota > Minisyncoccia > Phycocordibacterales > DASSSU01 > DASSSU01. The sequence goes on from DASSSU010000010.1 coordinate 17,851, forward strand.
AGTTATAATAGCTACGAATACACGCCGATTCCCCAAGAAGAACAGGCAAGGATTGCTCAACAATGTAGCAATCTCAACCTCCCCATCTACAAACGAGTACAGCAAAATTCGGCAAGTGACATGGATCGGATTCAACAGAACGAACAACAGAACATTGACCGCGCAAAGGAAAATGCCATGCAGCAAGGAGTAAACGCGATCATTCAGAGATTCATCTACGGAAGGAGATACTGATGAAGAGAATAGCTCTCACCTTGGCTATGCTCGTTCTTTCATTCTCTATCAGTGGCTGCTCGGAGGTGCTCCAAAACTTCAGTAACAAAGACCAGGGTGGATTCTGGGGCGCAGCGATCGGCACAGGTGCTGGTCTCGCTCTCGGCCTGAGTCCGCTCCAGACTGTTGGAGCAGGTGTTGCGGGCATGGCTGCCGGCTATCTCATCTCAGACCCGGATTGTCACCTCAGGACCCAGGAAAATGGGTCGTATCACGGAACACAGGTAAGCCCCAACAACGGAACAAAGTCAAAGGACTGCAACAAGGCTGTCCCCATGGGATCTATGCCACACTTTCCACCACCGCCCGGATGGTGACCCTTGTACAAAACAAAATGTTATCGCTCGAGAAAAATTTTCTCGAGCGATTTTTTTGTACGAAAAAATAATTTCCAGCTTTTTGCAAAACAAAACTTTCAAAATTGGATAAGATGAGAAATCATCTTTAGTGCTTTGAAAAATAAAACTTCCAGATTTGGATGAAGTTCGAGGAAGAACGTGAATTTGGCCGTGAGTCTGCCTCAGGCAGATGAACAGGAAAATTTACGTTCTGACAAAGAAATTCGCCAAAGCTGGAAGTTTTAAGCCTATCGGATTTTGTAGGTAATGGTCACATGCGAAGTAAACTGATTCTCTCCCGTCGGCAACTCCGGAGCAGGTGCAGCTTCTGCGGCATCACTTGCCATCATCTTCACACCCTGTGCGTACGGAACCGGCGTATTTCCGGAGTCAGAGAAGTTCTCCACCTGCACCAGCTCTACTCCCAAGTCGTTCGCAAGAATGTTGGCTTTGTTTTTTGCATCGGCAATAGCATTTTGCCGCGCTTTCATTGCCACGGCATCTTTGTTGTCAACCGTGAACTGCAGACCAGAGACATCCGAAACTCCAAGGCTTCCTACCTGAGAAAGAATCCCTCCCGCTTTTGAAGTTTGGCGAACTTTTACCGTCAGAGCATGCGTCACCGTGTATCCTGCCAGAACACGCGTACCTTGCGCCGGGGGCACAATCCCGGAATTTGGCGCGGCGGTCTGATGGTACTCATAGCGCGGTGAAATATTATAGCTCGTTGTCTGAATATCTTTTTCCGCAATACCAGCACTTTCCAAATACGCAATGACTTTGTTGGCTTTTGCTGTTGCCGCGGCCTGTGCTTTCGGCACGGTATCCGCTTCTTCCACTACCGCAAAAGAAAACTCCGCAACGTCCGGAACCGCAAAAGCTGTTCCGTCGCCGGAAACCGTGATCGTGGAGCTTTCAGAAGTGTTGACCCCGATGTATCGGTAGGACTTGATGGCCGAAATTGCCATAACCAGAAGCAGAAGCGTCGCCACCCCGAGAAAAACCACTGCCATACGCACGAGCGTTGATTTGTTTTTTTCAGATACCTGCATGGTGTTCCAGATTAGATAATAATAATGCCTTCATTGTACAAGAGGATGAAAAATGAAAACAGCATACAGATGGGGATAACAAAATCGAAAAACCCACTGAATCTCACCAAAATGAGAAAAACACCCGTAAAAAGGTGTTGGTGTGGGAATAAAAATAAAAAAGAATGTGGGGAAAAAAAGAGCAGATCAAAGGATCTGCCGCTAGTATAGTCCTCTCAAATTTTCTGTCAAGCTTTTGGTGACAAGAAGAGATTTTAAACTCCGGAGAAACCGTTTCATGTTCTTTTCTCGTGAAGCCCACAAACTTCAAAAAGAACATGAAACGGTTTCTCCTCTTTCTCTCGCCTTTTGCAAGAGGTTTACAATAATTTAAAAATTGTCGCCGCTACTTTGTCCGAATCATGACGGATAAATGAGCGGGTGGATGCCAGAGCATCGTGGTCGCTTCCCTTCTTTGCTTCTGAGCCGTCCATAAGATCCGCAAAAACAAACTTCTCAGAGTGAACGGCGCTATTTGGATCTCGCATGCCCACCAACGCGGTTTCTCCTTCCTGTTCGCGATAGCGGGTGAGCAATGCCTCCGGCGGATTTTCTGTGTTCACCAGTACAAAATCCGTTCTTCCCTCTCCAATGAGCTTTTCGAGTTCTTCCACATAATCCTCCACGCAAAAGCGGCTGGTGTGGCCTTTTTTGTTGGTCAGGTTCACTGGGAAAATAATTTTTGCTTTTGTTTTTCCGATCGCTTCCGCAATCTCTGGAATCGCGAGATTTGAGAGAATGCCGCTGTAAAACGTCCCTGGTCCGATCACCACCGCATCAGCACTCAAAATCCGCTCCACCGCTTCCGGATTGGCTGACACGATCGGGTCATAATACATCTTTTGCGTGCCGATTTCCTGAAAAGCCGAGCGCTCGATCGCATCCTCCCCGTACAAAACCGTGTTGTCCACCAGCTGCATCACGAGGCGCGCATCCTCCACCGTAACCGGCAAAACTTCCCCTGATACGTTCAAAATCCGCTGAGCCACCTCAAGTCCTTCCACAAAACTCCCGCTCGTTTTCTGAAGTGCTGAGAGAAAAATATTGCCAAACGCATGCCCTTTCAGGCCGCCGTTTTCAAAACGGTAGTTCAGGAGGGTGCGCAACTCATTTCCAGCAGGCGAAAGTGCAACCAGGCACTGCCGTACATCTCCGGGCGGAAGCACCCCAAGTTCATCTCGCAAGATCCCCGTCGACCCGCCATCATCTGCCATCGAAACAATCGCTGAAATCTCCACCGGACATTTGACCAACCCAGAGAGCAGCATGAAACTTCCCGTACCGCTCCCGATCGTTACCACCTTTTTCTTCCTCATATCAAAAACAAAAAACTAAATTCTGCCTATTGTACCACCTATTCTACCGAAGAAGAATGAAAGCAGAGTGAAACTATTTTTTAAAATACTTCTTCACCAAAGCGGAGAACTGCTCACCGCGATCGTATTCATTGCGAAATTTCTCAAAGCTCGATGCACCGGGAGAGAAGATCACGATCCCGTGCTTGTATTCCTCCACCAGCGCCGCCGCTTTTGAGAGGCACTCCTCAAGTGTTTCAAAGATTTGAAGCGGCTTTTTGCCAAGGTTGTTTTTTTCCAGCTCTTCCACGAGTCTTTTCGTCGCGGACCCGTCCAAAAGGATCAGGTTTTCCGCCGAAACGCACTTTTCAATCTTCAGCGCCAGTTTGGAAAAATCCAATTTTTTGTCCGTCCCGCCCGTGATGAGGATCAGAGGATTTTTCTTGCTCACGTCTTTCCCGAAGCGCGACAGAGCCGAAACCACTGCGTCAGGCGAAGTAGCCGTGCTGTCGTTGATCACCCGCACCGTGCGCGTTTCAAAAATCGTCTCCTCGCGGAAAGGTGCCTGCTTGAGCCCCATGATGTCTTTCTTGGTAATCGAAAGAGTGGGATCAAAAAGCTTCACGGCAAGCATGGCAGCAAGCAAGTTTGCGACATTGTGCGAGCCAAACTTTCTTTCAAATTCATCAATCGCGAAAAGTTTTTGTTCTTTTCCGTCCAAGCGCACGCGGACATTCCCCGCCCTGGAGAGAAAAACTCCCTCATATTTTTTGAGCAGGGGCTTTTTGGAGAAGAAAAAAACTTTCCCCCGCGGCTTTTGCTCCAAAAAAAAGCCTTTCCAGTCATTGTCGGCATTTAAAATCAGAAAATCTTCTTCTGTCTGATGGGCAAAAATGTTGGCCTTTGCTTTTGCATAGTCTTCGATTCCGCGGTAACGGTTCAGGTGATCTGCATAGAGGTTCGTGATCACCGCCACGTGCGGCGCACGGCCGGAGTGCGGAAGCAACTCCAACTGCCATGACGAGAGCTCTACGGGAGTCGGCGCCTTCGGGTTTTTTTGCAGCCTCGCAAATTCCTCCAAAAGCGGCACATCTACACTTCCTACGGGAAGGATTTTTCCGTACTTTTTCGAAAGCAGCTGAGCGATAAAGCTGGTGGTCGTGGACTTTCCGCGCGTCCCGGTAATGCCGATGATGGGGTTTTCCAAAAAACGGAAGAACAGGCTTGCGACATTTTCAAACTCGGCACCGTTTTCCTTGGCGATCTTGAGATATTCACTTTCCCGAGGAACCGCCGGATTCACGATCACCATGTCGCACGTCTTGAAATCAGACTTCCGATGCTTTCCCAAAACAAAGGTGATGTGTTTTTTCTCTTCTAGGGTGAACTTTTGGAGTGAACCTTTCAGCTCTTCTTCAGTCTTGAGATCGGTCACGGTTACGGCCGCGCCGTGCTGAAAAAGCCATTTCACGGAAGCGATACCGCCGCCGTACACCCCCAGTCCCATGACGAGCACCTTTTTTCCCTTCAAATATTCTTCGGGTGTCATACGGGGATGATGATATACCAAAAAGCGCATGAAGCAAGTGTTTTTTCCGAAACTCATCCGATTGCGGCACCGATCGGACGATCAAACCCACAGAGGTTTGATTCAATATGCATCAGTTAAAATTTTTGATTTTTCTACAATTCTGTGGTATAAAGTAAAAAGTTGCTCTTTACCAGAACCAAAAAGCACAGGAGGAGAAGATGGCCGATCCGCCGCCCCCACCAACGATTTCTGAAGAAGAAAGAAAGGAGCTAAACAAAATCATTTATGCCTCTACGGAAGCGGTTTGGTGGAAATTCCAGAATTTCCGCTATCTGCTGGTTGGCTTCACTGCCACCGCGCAGGCTTTCTTTTTCAGCACCTACTTTGTCATGCATCAAAATTATCTGCAGTACAAAAAGGAAGTTCTTATTCAAGGATTTTATCACCAAATTCTTATTGCTATTCCTGTATTTAGCATACTTTCATTGATTGTATCTGCTGAACTTGGAAGGAGACTTCGAAAGATCTATAGCAAATGTTCAACACGTGCGGCAAAAATCGAAGAGGAAAAATGGGATACCATTGGTCCTTTTCGAATTATGGAGAAAGTTTCTCCACCAAATAAAGGTTGGCAGCGATCCTTTGGAGTCGTAACACTCTACGTAATTGCACTTTTAGCTTGGACTTATCTTTTTGGTATAGCCGTTTGGAGGTAGAAATGAGAAGGAAATGGAAAAAAATAGCGGAACGCCTGGGAATTGACGAAAATTCAACATGGTGGCCAGTACTAAGCTTTTCATTTTTGGTAATATTATTGGGATTTCTCTTAATGTATTTTTTCCCTCCCCCACATTTTTAAAAACAAAGTTGAATTGTCCTTCTTACCCCGCAAGTATGCGGGGTTCTTTTTTTGTGGTTTGGCCGTGGCAAAAACAAAAACCGGAGCAAGTCCGGTTTTTGTTTTTGAAAATTTTTAAAAAAGAAAAGCTATTTCCCATTTACGATCGCGTCCGCAACGTTTTGCGGTACGGTGTCGTAGTGGGAAAATTCCATTGTAAAGCTGGCGCGCCCTTCGGTCATGGAGCGGAGTTCGGTGATATAGCCAAACATTTCGGAGAGCGGCACTTTGGCTTTGATGGCCTTGATCATGCCGCGATCTTCCATGCCTTCCACCTGTCCGCGCTTGGAAGAGAGATTTCCGTTGATGTCGCCCATGAAATCTTCCGGCGTCACTACCTCCACCTTCATCACCGGCTCAAGCAGAACTGGTCGTGCTCGCCGTGCAGCCTCCTGGAGCGCCTGAGAAGCAGCAATCTTGAACGCAACTTCCGAAGAGTCCACGTCGTGATACGAACCGTCAAAAAGCTCGCAGGAAATATCCGTGAGCGGGTAGCCCGCCACCACTCCACGTTCCATTCCTTCACGAACACCCTTTTCCACTGCCGGGATGTATTCCTGTGGGATAACTCCTCCTTTGATGTTGTTGATGAATTCGAATCCAGCTTCGCGCTTGACGTTTTTCGGCAATTTTGCTTCCTCATCGATCGGCTGGATCGGTTTGATCCGGATTTTCACGTGACCATACTGACCGCGGCCACCGGACTGCTTGATGTATTTGTTTTCCGCTTCCGCTTCGGAGGTAATCGTTTCTTTGTAGGCCACCTGCGGACGTCCGGTGTTGGCTTCCACACCAAACTCGCGTTTCATGCGGTCAACAATAATATCCAAATGCAGCTCACCCATTCCGCGCAAAACCGTTTCGCCAGTTTCCGAATCCGTCTCCACCACCAAAGTCGGATCTTCACCCGAGAGACGTGAGAGTGCCATACCCATTTTTTCTTGATCGGCTTTGGTTTTTGGCTCGATCTTTACGGACACCACTGGCGTTGGGAACTCAATACGTTCAAGAATGATCGGGTTTTTTTCATCACAAAGCGTGTCGGATGTAATGGTGTTTTTGAGTCCTACCGCTGCGGCAATCTCCCCGGCGTGCACGCTCTTCACCTCTTCGCGAGAGTTGGCATGCATACGGAGAATTCGTCCCACGCGCTCTTTGTCGCCTGTGCGCGGGTTGTACACGTAAGAACCAGACTGGAGGGTTCCGGAGTACACGCGGAAGAACGTAAGCTGCCCCACAAAAGGATCGGTCTGAAGTTTGAAAGCAAGCGCGGCAAGCGGCTCGTTGTAGTCTGTTTTGCGGGTTTCTGTCTCTTCAGTTTTTGGGTTTATACCCGTCACCGGAGGAACGTCCAACGGACTCGGGAGAAAATCAACCACTGCATCAAGCACCAGCTGAACGCCTTTGTTCTTCAAGGAAGAACCAGTGTATACCGGGAAAGCTTCGTTTGCGATCACCAGTTTACGCAGTTCTTTTTTGAGTTCTGGAAGCGCGATCTCTTCGCCATCCAAGTAGCGGTTCATCATTTCTTCGTTGTTTTCAACGATTTTTTCGATGAGTTCGCCGCGGAATTTTTCAGCATCGGCGCGCAATTCCTCCGGAATCTCCGCCGCTCGCACTTCCTTTCCCATCTCACCTTCAAAATAGTAGGCTTTCATCGTCAAAAGATCAATCACGCCCTGGTGGTTTTCCTCTTCACCGATCGGCAGCTGCATGCGGAGTGCGTTTTTAGAAAGACGATTCAAGATGGTCTGAAAAGAACGCTCATAACTTGCTCCAGCGCGGTCGATTTTGTTGATGAAACAGATACGCGGCACATCGTATTTGTCTGCCTGGTGCCACACAGTCTCGGACTGCGGCTCCACCCCCGCCACCCCATCGAATACGGTTACTCCTCCGTCAAGCACGCGCAAACTTCGCTCCACTTCAACCGTGAAGTCCACGTGTCCCGGCGTGTCGATGATGTTGATGCGATTTTCAAGCTCGTGTGCAGCCCGCTGTTCTGGGGTAGCATACGTCGGATTCCAAAAACATGTTGTTGCTGCGGAAGTAATGGTAATTCCGCGCTCGCGCTCCTGTTCCATCCAGTCCATAACAGATTCTCCTTCATGCGTCTCGCCGATCTTGTGGGAAATCCCTGTATAAAACAAAATACGCTCGGTGGTCGTCGTTTTCCCCGCGTCAATGTGCGCAATGATTCCGATATTTCTCACTCTTTCCAAAGGGTAGTCTCTTTCTTGTGCCATAGTCTTTGTCTTTATTTCTTTTTAGCAATAACTTCCTCATGAAACGGTAAGCCAAGATGTGTCAAAAATGCTTCCGCTTCTTTGGAGTTTTCTGCGGTGGTAACAAACGTGATGGAAAGTCCGAAAACATCCTTCAGCTCTTCATCGGAAGTTTCAGTAAACACCGTGTGCTCGCGGATGCCCATAGTGTAGTTGCCCATGTGGTCAATGGATTTTTTTGAAAGCCCGCGGAAGTCTTTTGTTCGGGGCAAGGCAACGTTCAAAAGTTTGTCGATAAATTTCATCATGGCATTTCCACGAAGAGTTACCGTCACACCGATTGGGTCTCCTTCCCGAAGTTTGAAACTCGCGATGGACTTTTTCGCACTGCGGAGTGTCGGTTTCTGTCCGGTGATCTTTGCAAGGCGATCCATGACAAAATCGTTTTTGTTGCGGTCTTTGGAAGATCCAGTACCGGTCGAAACTACCACCTTCACGAGGCGTGGCGACTGAAAAGGATTTTTGTACTCAAAGTCCCCTTTCATGGCCTCATACGTTTTGTTCTGTTTTTCTTTTACGCTTTGCATGGCTTTGTTGCTAATGACTCCTACTAAATGACCGACGGCAAAATAATTGTTTAAATTTCTTCTCCGCTCTTTTTTGAAATACGGACTTTCGTACCATCTTCCCGGACCTTCATGCCCACACGGGTTGCTTTTCCGCTTTTAGTGTCAAATAGAGCGACATTGGAAACGTGTACCGGAGCAGGAATAGAAATTGCCTGTCCTTTTTCGTTTTCACCTCGGTGTGCTGCTTTTCGGTGACGCTTTTTGATGTTCACTCCCTCCACAATCACCTGATCCGTTTGCCGAAGGACTTTTTCGATTTTTCCTTTTTTGCCTTTATCTTTTCCGGCAATCACGATTATGTTGTCTCCTTTTTTTAAATACATAAGCCTGGGGAAATAGTAAGTAGTAAGTAGATAGTAGTTAGTAGGGGGAGGAAAGATTAGACAATCTCCGGAGCGAGGGAGGCAATTTTCTGGAATCCCTTCTCAGCGATCTCTCTCGGAATCGGGCCAAATACGCGGTTTGCGGTCGGGTCTTTCTTTCCCTTTTCCAAGATAATCACGGCATTTTCGTCAAAACGAATATACGATCCGTCTTTGCGTCGGTATGCCTTTGCCTGGCGAACCACCACTGCCTGGTGAACACCTTTCTTTTTCACCGGCTTTCGCGGCTCGGCGGTTTGAATAGACAAGATCACGATGTCGCCCAACTGTGCGTATCGTCTGCGGGTTCCGCCGAGAACTTTGAAAACTCTTCCGATTTTCCCTCCGGAGTTGTCCGCGATTTTTACGATGGTTTGAGGCTGGATCATGATAGTGGTTGTTAAATCTAAAGTGAGAAAAAGTTACTTAGCCGTTTTGGGGAGAATAC
>DASSSU010000011.1:0-9940 GCA_035708305.1 Minisyncoccota bacterium
TTTGAAAAAGAGAATTTTTCAAGAAAAAAGGAAGCTTGATATAAAGTGAGTTTTTTGGCATAATGTTTTTATCTTTTTAAAGTAACAAGAAAAATATCGGGGATATGTCAAAAGATTATTACAATATTTTGGGAGTCGACAAAAATGCTTCCAAAGAAGAAATAAAAAAAGCGTTCCGTAAGCTGGCGCACAAATACCATCCGGACAAGAGCGGCGGGGATGAGGCGAAGTTTAAAGAAGCAAGCGAAGCGTACCACGTACTTTCGGATGACCAGAAGCGTGCGGAATATGATGCATACGGAAGCACGTTTTCTGGTGCGGGTGGTGCGTACCAGGGCGGTTTTGGCGGCTTTGATCCGTCTAACTTCGCTGGCGGCTTCAACATGGGCGATTTTGACCTTGGTGATATTTTTGGTGATATTTTCGGTGGGCGAAGTCGTGGTGTAAAACGCGGACGGGACATTTCGATTGACGTAGAAATCCCGTTTGAAGAAGCGGTCTTTGGGACGGAACGCAAAATTCTTTTGACAAAAACAAGCACATGCGAAGTTTGTGACGGAAGCGGAGCAAAGCCTGGTGCAAAAATGAAAACCTGTGAAAAATGCAACGGACAGGGAAAAATTCATGAAACAAAAAAATCCCTGCTTGGGGTAATTTCTGCCGTCCGCACCTGCGAGACCTGTGGTGGATCTGGCGAGGTGCCGGAGGAAGTGTGTGTGAAATGCAAAGGTGAAGGAGTTCTACGCGGGCAGGAGGAAATTACAGTAAAGATCCCTGCCGGAATTTCAGACGGAGAAATGATCCGGCTTTCCGGAAAAGGCGAGGCGGTTTCAAAGGGAATGTCAGGAGATTTGTATATCAAGGTACATGTTTTGAAGCACCGTACTTTCAAACGCGACGGCGAAAATCTGCTCATGGATTTGGATATCAAGCTCTCTGATGCTCTCCTGGGAAGTGAGTATAGTATTCAGACCTTGGACGGCGGAATGAAAATCAAAATCCCGGCCGGAGTTTCTTTTGGTGAAATCCTCCGTGTACGGGGCAAAGGAGTACCATATGAGCACGGACGTCGGGGGGATTTGCTGGTGAAGCTGAATATTAAAACACCAACGAAACTTTCAAAGAAGGCGAAGGAAGCAGTGGAGGTTCTCCGAAGTGAAGGGATATAACAAAAGCTCCATTTCTGGCACTCTTTTTTGGCAAATGTTTCATTTTGGCATTCATCTTCCTCAGGCAGACTCGTAATAAAATTCACACTTCTCCTCGAATCTCATCTCATTTTGAAACCTTTTCTTTGCAAGATGCTGGAAGTGGTTGCGCGCAGAGGAGAACAGTCTCATGTTCTTTTCGAAGTTTGTAGGCTTCACGAGAAAAGAACATAGACTGTTTTCTGGAGGTTGTAAGGAGAAGAAAAATCTTTTCACGATTTAGCGAATCATGAGCAATGTCTGGAAAGGAGATAGGTTTTCCCGTGATTTTCTACTTTGCACATACTTTAATATCATGAAAAAATTCCAAAGAACCGTTGAAAATTTCGAGTGTGAATATTGTGGTTTTTTTGTGGAAGGAAACGGCTACACAAACCATTGTCCAAAATGTCTTTGGGGAAAACATGTAGATCTTTTCCCGGGTGATCGGCTTTCGCGGTGTCAGGGGATGATGATGCCGGTGGAAGTGCTTCCCGGCAAAACATTCTCACTGCTTCACCGATGCCAAAAGTGTGGCGCGGAGAAAAGAAACAAAGTTGCCATCAAGGATGACCTTGAAACATTTTTAGTGTCTCTCGCGCAGATTGCCCGAAGTTAATTTTTTAAGAAACATATGGAAGCATACAACCCGAAAAAAATAGAAGAAAAATGGCAGAAAGAATGGGAAGACAGTAGCCTCTATGAGGCGGATGAAAAGAGCAAGAAGCCGAAGAGCTATGTGCTCGATATGTTTCCGTATCCGTCAGGTGATGGACTCCATGTAGGACACGTGGAGGGCTATACCGCCTCTGATATTTATGCGCGATTTCTTCGCATGAAAGGAAAGAATGTGCTTCATCCGATCGGCTGGGACGCATTCGGGCTTCCCGCGGAGAACTACGCCATTAAGACAAAAGTTCATCCGCGAGAGACAACAGAAAAAGCGATTGAAAATTTTACCCGACAGATAAAGTCGCTTGGACTTTCTTATGACTGGAGCCGTGAGATCGGCACGCATCGCCCGGAGTATTTCAAATGGACACAGTGGTTCTTTCTTTTTCTCTATAAAAACGGCTTGGCATACAAGAAAAAAGCAAAGGTAAACTGGTGTCCGTCGTGTCAGACCGTACTTGCCAACGAGCAGGTGGTGAATGGCTTATGTGAGCGCTGTAAGACGGAGGTGGTGCAAAAGGATCTGGAACAATGGTTTTTCAAAATTACTGAATATGCTGAGCAGCTCTTGAACGGTCTGGAAAAAATTGATTGGCCGGAATCGACCAAAACTCATCAGCGCAACTGGATCGGAAAAAGCGAAGGTGCGGAGATCGATTTTCCGGTGGATAAAAAGTATCACTATGTTCTTCTCCACGGATACAAAAGCTCACCGAAAATGAACTTCCATCCTTGGCTGAAAAAGGAGCTGGAATCACGCGGGCACACCGTGGAGGCCCTTGAGCTTCCAAACTCACAAGATCCCGATGTTGCCGAGCAGGTGGAATATGTTCTAAAGAAGGTGACTTTTGATGAAAACACTATTGTTTTGGCACATAGTCTAGGAAGTGCGGTAGCTGCAAAAGCGATTGAAAGTACGGGGGTAAAAATCCACAAGCTGATTTTTGTCAGCGGATTCCTGCTCGATACCGATCCGAATCGCGTGGAGAAATATGTCAAAACAGCTCCCTTTACCTGTGACTATGAAAAAGTGAAGGAAAACGTTGGAAGTATTTTGTATCTCTATGACAAGAACGATGCTTTTGTTGATGAGAACATGGCAAAAAGGACTTCTGAAGTGCTTGGTGCTGAGATGGTTCAGGTGGAAGCGAAGCAGTCTCATTTTGTGGCAAAAGAAGAGCCGGAAGTGCTGAAATACGCGATAGAGAGTGTGCGTGTTTTTACCACTCGGCCGGATACGCTTTTTGGTGCGACGTACTTGGTGCTTGCGCCAGAACACCCGCTGCTTGCTGGACTGAAAGAAACTGTTCAAAACTGGAAGGAAGTTGAAAAGTATGTCGAGATGGCAAAAGGAAAGACCGAGCTTGAACGTACCAAAGAAGGAAAGGAAAAGACGGGTGTAAAACTCGAAGGGGTGGAGGCAAAAAACCCGGCGACGGGAGAAAACATTCCAATTTACGTCGCTGATTATGTTCTTTCACAGTATGGTACGGGTGCCATCATGGCAGTGCCGGCGCATGATGAGCGAGATTTTGAATTCGCACAAAAGTACGATATTTCAGTTAAAACCGTTGTTGAAGCACCGGAAGACAGAACGGAAAATGCATCAAAGGACGAGAAGAAAATTTCCGAAGTATATTCCGAACCGGGGGTTTTGGTACACTCCGGCAAGTTTGACGGGATGAAGTCCGAAGAAGCGAAAGCGGCAATTGCGGAATTTGTCGGTGGGAAAATGAAAACGACGTACAAACTTCGCGATTGGCTGGTTTCCCGTCAGCGGTATTGGGGTGCGCCGATCCCGATCATCTACTGTGAGAAATGCGGCGCTGTTCCGGTGCCGGAAAAAGATTTGCCGGTGCTGCTTCCAGATGACGTAGACTTCATGCCGACGGGGGAGTCACCGCTCGCAAAATCAAAAACTTTTCACGATGTGATATGCCCCGAGTGCGGCGGCGCGGCGCGGCGCGAATCAGATACCATGGATACGTTTGTCTGCTCCAGCTGGTACTACTACCGTTTTGCTGATCCGCGAAATGAAAAGGAGTTTGCTTCAAAAAAGGAAATCAAAAAATGGCTTCCAGTGGATCTGTACATGGGCGGCGCAGAACACACAGTCTTGCATCTTCTGTATGCGCGCTTTTTCACGAAAGTACTCCACGAACATGGCTATACGGATTTTGACGAGCCGTTTCAGAAACTTCGCCATCAAGGACTTATCCTCGCCGATGACGGACGAAAAATGTCTAAGTCGCTTGGGAATGTAGTGAATCCGGATGAAGTGGTGGGAACGTACGGTGCTGATACACTCCGCACGTATGAAATGTTCATGGGACCGATCGAAGTTTCCAAGCCATGGAACGACGGGAATATCATTGGTGCACGGCGCTTTTTGGAGCGCGTGTGGCGGCAGGCGGAAAAGGTGACAGACACGGGGGAAGAGGGTGAAGAATTTTCGCAGATTCTTCACCGCACGATTAAAAAAGTGACTTCGGATATTGAAAATTTTAGCTTCAATACGGCGATCAGTCAGCTGATGATTTGTGCCAACACCATGGAGCAGATGGAGGCTATTCGTAGTGAGGATTGGCGGGTGTTCCTCCGGCTTTTGGCACCCTTCGCACCGTTTATCTCGGAAGAGCTCTGGCGGGGAACCCCAGAGATGGACTCCGTTCATGTTGCTTCGTGGCCGGAATATGACGAAGCAAAAGTGCGGGAAGAAAAGAGGCGAATAGCGGTACAGGTGAACGGGAAGGTTCGCGGAACGATTGAGATAGACGGAGACACGGAAGAAAAAGATGCTCTGGAACAGGCCCTTCAGCTTCCGGAAATTCAGCGGCACCTTGAAGGAAAAACCGTGAAAAAGACCATTTTTGTTCCGGGAAAGATCCTCAATATTGTAGTGGGTTGAGGTTTTTCTCGGTGTGTGGAAAAAAACTTGACTGAATCCGTGAAAAATGCTAAAAATAGATTATCAAAGACTCTTTTAAATCTAACTTACATGCCAACAAAACTCAGCTACAAGCCAACAGATGTGAGCAAACGCCTGCTTGGGGTTTTGCCCGATCGAAGCCGGGAAGTTCTTGTGAATCGTCTCGGCCTTACGGGCGATTCCGGAAGTCAGACACTTGAGGCGATTGGGAAAAAGCACGGTATTACCCGTGAGCGAGTGCGCCAGATCGAAAACTTTGCGTTGAATTCCATTCGAAAATCAGACCGTTTCCAGGAGGAAGCTCCGGCGTTTCTTGAACTTCGTGATGCAATGTACGCCCAGGGAGGAGTTGTAGAAGAGGAGAACTTCCTGAACGCTCTTGCCAAAGATGCCGCACAGAAAAACCACATTCGCCTTTTGCTCATTCTTGGAGATGATTTTCAAAAATTGAAAGAAGATCGCTATTTTCGTCACCGATGGACCATGGATCCAAAAATCAGCGATGAAGTGCATCGTTCATTGGCGAAGCTTCACGGTACCCTCACTCCTGAACATTTAATTTCCGAGGATGAGATCATCAGTATGCTTTTGGATCATATCAACAGCGTACCGGAAGAATACAAAAATCCAGATACTGCGAAGGAATGGCTGGTGATCTCCAAAGTTATCGGAAGGAATCCGCTGAATGACTGGGGTTTGAGCCTCTCTCCAAACGTCAGCGTTCGCGGTATTCGCGACTATGCTTTCCTTGTTTTGCGCAAAAACAAGAAGCCAATGCACTTCACGGAAGTGGCGGCGAGAATCACGGATGAATTTAACAAAAAAGCGCACACGGCAACCTGCCACAATGAACTTATCAAAGACCCGCGTTTTGTACTTGTTGGCCGCGGTCTCTACGGTCTTTCTGAGTGGGGATATTCCAACGGCGTGGTACGTGAAGTGATCCGTGATCTCCTTCGCAAGAACGGCCCGCTCGACAAAGAAAGCATTGTGGAGCAGGTTTTGAAAGAACGGTTTGTAAAAGAAAACACGGTGCTGGTCAATCTTCAGAACAGCCGATACTTCCGCAAGCTGAGCAACGGAAAGTTTGCGCTGAATTCCTAATCTCTTTTTAAAAGAGTCAAAAAATCCCGTTCCAAGCGGGATTTTTTCTTTCCAAACAGCAATTTTGGGAGAACCCATGGTTTTAGATTTTTTCAATTCGCGGACCTTCCGGCGTATCTTCGAGGGAAAAACCGAGCCGCTGAATTTCTTCGCGCAGACGGTCGGCTTCCTTCCATTTTTTTTCTTTTCGTGCTTCTTCTCGCGCGTGCACGAGCATCAAAACATTTTCCGGTAAATCGGAAAGGTTGAGAGTAGCAGGAATGTAATTTTTCGCGTTTTCAAAATCCAGCCCGAGCACGCGGTCAAAGGAAATCAAGGTTGCCTTTTTGGTGGTGTCTTCAAGATTGGGATTTTTGAGAACATTCCAAAGTATGGCGATGCCTTCCGAGGTGTTGAGATCATCCGCGAGTGCTGCTTTGAAGTCTGAAATAGTGCTTTGGTCAGGAAGGTTTTCTTTTTCTTCGTCGCTCAAGTCTCGTACTGAAGAGAGAAAAGAATAAATGCGTTCCAGAGCTTTTCCGGCGCCTTGGACAGTGGCAAAGTCAAACTCGATTGTCGTGCGGTAGTGCGCCGTGAGGAGCCAGTAGCGGTACGCAAGTGGGGGAATGCCGTGCTCTTCAAGTGTGGTCAGGCGGATGAAATTTTCACCGGACTTGGACATTTTTGCATCCGAGAGATTTACGAAACCGCCGTGCATCCAAAAGCGGGCAAACGGCTTTCCAGTTGCACAGACGGACTGAGCACGTTCGTTTGTGTGGTGAACAGCGATATGATCGATCCCGCCCGTGTGAATGTCGATGGTTTCACCTAAGTATTCCATTGCCATGGCGGAGCACTCCACGTGCCACCCGGGAAACCCCCACGAACCCCGCACTCGAGCGCTCTGCAGCGTTGCCGGCTCCGGTACTCGTTTATCGTACGTCTTCCGTTCCTCGCCGGCGCCTTGCATTGTACTCGAGTGCGGGGTTCGTGGAGATCCGACCGGGTGCATTTCATTGTTTTCTTGATTTGGTAATTCCCAGGGCGCCCACCATTCTTGCTGTCGTTTTTCGTCACGGGGAGAGAATTTCCACAGCGCAAAGTCTTCTGCATTTTTTTTCTCTGGATTTGCCGCGACTCGTGCGCCTTCTTCCTGTCCAGCGACGTTTAGCCGGGCAAGCGCACCGTAGTCGGGGAACTTTGAAGTATCAAAATACACACCGTCTGAAATCTGATACGTGTATCCTTTCTCCTCCAGAAGCTGAATCAAACGTATTTGTTCGGGGATGTGCTCCGTCGCGCGCGGATAAGCAAAAGCAGGTTCGATGTGAAGTGCTTTCAGATCTTCAAAAAAAGCAGCAGTGAAAAAATCTGCAACTTCCTTCGCAGTTTTTCCTTCCCGCCGGGCGCCTTTCTCGAGCTTGTCTTCTCCAGCATCCGTGTCCGAGGTGAGATGTCCAACATCTGTGATGTTCATGATCTGCTTCACGTCGTACCCGTGCATTTCGATCGTGCGGCGCAAAATGTCTGCGAAGATAAACGCGCGGAGGTTGCCGATATGGGCGTAGTGATAGACTGTCGGGCCACAATGATAGAGCGTGGCGGTTTTTCCGTCCATCGGTTTGAAAATTTCTTTTTGGCGCGTGAGAGTGTTGTAAAATTGAAGCGGCATGAGAGGAAAAGGAAGAAAATAAAAAAATATAAAGCTAAAACCAGCGTTTATAAATAAGAATGCCGAGAACAGATACAATGGAGAAAAGCATCAGAAGAATGATGATCCAGAAGTCAAAGAGATTCCCGAGGATCGGCGTGTGGCGGGTGTTCATCCCGAAAATTCCGGAGATGATGATAAGCGGAGAAGTGGCAAAAGTAAGGATGGTCAGTGTTTTCATGACATTCGTAGTGGCAGATGAAAGCAGAGAATCGTTGGTCTCGCGAAGCTCTCGAAGTGTTTCTTTGTGTCCTTCGAGTGTGTTCCAAACTTTGTGAAATTCTCCCGTAATGGTACGGAGGTGGTGTGAAAACTCCGATCCAAAAAAACTGGTTCCAGCGGACTCAAGCAGAAGCAGTGTTTCGCGATGCGGGCGTGTTGCCTGGCGGAAATTCAGGAGATCGCGGTTGATGTCGGAGAGGGTGCTCACCATGCGCTGTTCTCCGCCCTGAAAAACTTTTTTCTCCACCTCCTCCAATCGGTCTTCGATTCCGTCGAGTTCGTGGATGAGTGATCGATAGATGGAGCGGATAAGGTAGAAAAAGAAATATCCCGCGTGCCGATCAAGTGGAACGGTCTCGGCGAGCCGGCCGGATTCGAAGAGTGTTGCAAAATCATGGATCGGTTCGACATCACCGCAGTGGGCGGTAATTAGAAAATTTTTTCCCAGTACGAAATCTACTTCGCGTTTTTCGTCATCGTGGTTGTCAAAAAAAATCGGAAAGTGAAGCACGAGATAAATCACATTCTCGTAGAGTTCAACGCCGGTGTAGCGGGTGGGTGAGAGGATGGATTCGCCGATGAGTGGATGAAGAGACTGTTCTCTGGTGATTTCGTCAATTTCTTCCCGCGTTGGCGTTTCGAGATCGATCCACAGAAGGTTTTCGTGTTGGTATCGCGTTATCATCTTTACCATTATAGCGTTTCGTTCTTTGGGCAACAAGATGATAACTCACGTCAGTAAGCCGTTTCCGCAAGGCTTTGTGCCAGCTTCTTGCTTTGGAAGATTCTTTTTGCGATAATCAAACGAACATGAAATACAAAAAATTTGGTTTAGCTCTTGTATCTGTTCTGGTCGTGGGCGGATTTTTTTATTCAGGGTACCTTCTCGGCATGACGCGCGTTTCTTCAGCAATGCAGGTGGCGGACGCGTCTGGTGCAGCGGGAACAGATGCGGACTTCTCGGCGTTTTGGAAGGTGTGGAACATCATAAATGAGAAATCCATCTACAACAAAAACGTCGATCCGCAGCAAAAAGTCTGGGGAGCAATCGAAGGATTGACGGCGTCTTTGGGCGATCCATATACGACGTTTTTCCCGCCAGAGGAGTCCAAGAATTTCCAGAGTGTGGTTCAGGGGAAATTTGGCGGCTTGGGAGTTGAGATTGGCGTAAGAGATCAAAAACTCGTGGTGATTGCACCGCTTGCAGGCACGCCGGCGGCACAGGCGGGAATCAAATCCGGCGACACGATCACTGAGGTGAACGGAAAACCAACTTCTCAAATGACCGTTGACGAAGCGGTAGACCAGATCCGCGGAGAAGTGGGCACATCGGTGACGCTGACGGTGGTTCGAGACGGCGAGAAAAATCCACTCAGCTTCACCATAAAGCGTGCGGTAATCAACATTCCGACTATCGACACCAAAGAGCTTCCGGGCGGGATTTTTGACATTGCGCTCTACAGCTTCACTTCTGATTCTCCCGATCTCTTCCGGACGGCGCTCAGAAAATTTGAACAAACCGGCGATCATAAGCTGATTTTGGATCTTCGCGGCAACCCCGGCGGATATCTTGAAGCAGCGGTGGACATGGCAAGCTGGTTCCTTCCGGCTGGGCAAGTGGTGGTGGAAGAACAATCCGGCGGGAAAGTGCAGAAGGTCTACCGAAGTAAGGGCTACAACATTTTTGGCAACAACCTGAAGCTGGTAATACTCGTGGACGGAGGAACGGCTTCCGCGGCAGAAATTCTCTCCGGTGCACTCTCAGAGCACCATGTTGCAACCCTGGTGGGATCGCAGACATTTGGAAAAGGGTCCGTGCAGGAACTGGTACCGATCACCTCGGATACTTCGCTGAAGATCACGGTGGCGGAATGGCTCACTCCGAATGGAATTTCTATCTCCAAAAATGGTCTGACGCCGGACGTGGTTGTGAACGCTTCCTCGACAGACTTTGCGAACGGGAAGGATCCGCAGCTTTCGAAAGCGATTCAAATCCTCAACCAGTAACCAAAAAGCTTCCATTTTTGGCGAATACCTTTGTTGCAAGGGAAAAATTTTCAGTCGCCGTAACTCATAAGTACGTCTTCTTCAAATTTTTCCCTTGCGCCTCGGTCTTCATCCAAAAATGAAACCTTT
>DASSSU010000012.1:0-18232 GCA_035708305.1 Minisyncoccota bacterium
AAACGGCGCAACCGATTTTTCCGGTTTTTGGATCGAAAATACCTGGAGTCCAATGGCATCAAAGCTTTTCCAGACGGAAATGCCCATCACCAACTCCCCTTGGAATACCGCCAAACCGGCACAGGAAGACCAAAACCAAAAATTGAGCCATGGGTAAAACATGACCATTTCTCCCGTGCTTGCACGCAAAGAGCACCACTTCTACGTTATTATACCGCCTCAAGAATGTCAATCGTGCAGAAATTAGGAAATAAAGATACAAGATCTCAGTCTCTTGCGAAACGAAACTTTCTAAAATTGGATCAAAATAGCATGTTCAGCTTATTGCAAAGAAAAAACGCTCAGTTTTAGATGCAATCCGAGGCGGAAACGAGGAGCGAAGTAAGCCGTACTGTCTCGTACGGCGAACGAGCACCAGAGTCTCCAACAAAGGAGTGCGCTAAAACTGAGCGTTTTTTAGTAGCCTTTGAGTTGCTGTGCGGACGAATGCTGGCGAATTTTCTCATGCGCCTTCGCCTCAATCTGTCGGATACGTTCGCGCGTCACACCGAATTCCAATCCCACTTCTTCGAGTGTGTGCGTGATGCCGTCTACCAGACCGTGACGAAGTTCAAGAATCTTTCGTTCTTTTGGCGAAAGATCGTTCAAAATTTCCTGCACATGATCCTTCAAAATTCGCTGCGAGGAATTCTGATCTGGGGCGGGAAGCTTTTCGTCCGCGAGAAATTCTCCGAGTACGGACTTGTCATCATCGCCATCGCCGCCGATCGGCTTTTCGAGAGAAACCGTATCCTGGTTGATGTTGCTGATGTTGTGCACCTTGTCGACATCAATCCCCATTTCCGTCGCAATCTCTTCTGGAAGCGGTTCGCGGCCAAGGTCCTGCGAGAGCCTTCGCACCACCTGTTTGTATTTCGCGATCGTCTCCACCATATGAACCGGGATGCGGATCGTGCGTGACTGGTCGGCGAGTGCGCGGGTGATCGCCTGACGGATCCACCAGGTTGCGTACGTGGAAAACTTGTATCCTTTCTGCCATTCAAATTTATCAACCGCCTTGAAAAGTCCCAAGTTCCCTTCTTGGATCAAGTCGAGCAGCGTCAAATCCTGACTTCGTCCGACGTACTTCTTGGCAATCGAAACCACCAGGCGCAGGTTGGCCCGTGCAAGAAGATTTTTTGCTTCTCTATCTCCCGCTTCGATTCGCTGAGCAAGTTCACGTTCCTGAGCAGCGTTCAAGAGCGGATATTTTCCGATCTCTTTCAGATACATCTGAATGGAGTCATATGAAGACCCCGAGGGAATGGCGCGCCCGGAAGACTCGTACACGAGATCATCTTCGTTGAAATCAAGCAAACCGCCGGACTCAAGCACGTCCACGCCTGCTTCATGAAAACGTTCGTACAGTTCATCCAGAAACGACACATCTTCTTCCACAGACGGAAGCGCACTCAAGATTTCATCGTACGTGACAAACCCGCGCTCCTTTCCTTTGGCAAACAACGATGCTACCTTTGCATCCCGTTCCGCCCGGTTTCTCGGCCTTTTTTCGGAGACCGTGCGATCATTTGCCGGTGCTTTTTTGGCTGAAACGTTTTTTGCCGTTTTTGCTTTTGCTGGAGCTTTTTGATTTTTTGTCTGAGAAGCTTTGGAGACTTTTTCCGTTTTCTTTTTTGCTTTGACTGCTTTTTTGGCTACAGTTTTTGCAGTGGCTTTCTTCGGAGTCGCTTTCACTTTTTTGGACGCACTCTTCGAAACTGCTTCGTTTTTGGAGCGTTTTTCCGATGAACTTTTCTTTTTGGTGATGGTTCGTTTGGTTGGCATATATAAAAGATATAGTTTTACAAAAAAGGTATGGGTTTTCTGTGAAGTGGAGAAATTTTAATTCATTTTAAACTCTCTTGCAACGCCTCCTTGCGCTTCGAAAGAGTTTGATACTCTTCCATCAGGCGCTCGGTGTGCGTGAGCTTTTCGGCTCCGTCACCGGCATGCGGTGCTGTCTCCTGCTTCCGAAGTTCCCGGAGAAGTTCCGCCAACTTTTCATTAATAATCTCAATTTCGAAAAAAAGAAGGAGTTCCCGGATTTCTTTTTCCAGGTGCTCGTTTCCATGATAGAAAATTTCCGCCTCAAAAGAAAGTGCGTTTTGCTCATCTTCGGAAAGGCGATCTGGAGTGCCTTCTTTTTTCTCACCTTCGGAAACCAGCTCGGCTTCCAGATCAAGATACTGCTTCTTGAACGTTTCCAAAAGAGGCAGCGGATTTTTTTCTGATTCCTGCCAGAGAAAGATTCCCGTAAGCCGTTTTCGCAAACCGTCCTTTCTCGTTCCGGATGAAAATACCGTCGCTTTTTCAGGCACAGGCGAGGAACGATGTTCTTCCTCGAAACTCTCATGTGAAGCGGTTTTGGCCCAGGCTTTGAATTCCTCGCGGACCGCCTCAAGCGAAACACCTGCCGCGACGGAAATCTTTTTCAGCGCTTCATCTTTTTTCATACTGCTCTCGATCGCAAAGACATGGGGAAAAATGATTTCCTGCATCTTTCCCGGAAGATCCGCGGGCTTGGTTTTTTGTGCAAGCGTCGCAATCCGCAAATCAAGATATTCGCGCGCACCGGAAACCGCTGTTTTCCAAAGTGCCGGATCCCTCTGCACCAAGTCAGAGGCGTCTTTTCCCTTTTCGATCGCGAGAGCTGAAACATTCATCCCCAGCGAAAGCGCCATTTTTGCGCTTCGGTCAGAAGCTTTTTCTCCCGCCGTATCTGCATCAAGCGCAATGATGAGGTTGTTCGTAAAGCGTCCGATGATTTTGAGATGCTCGATTGTCAGGCTCGTGCCGGAAACCGCCACCACGTTTTTCACTCCCGCCTCAAAGGAAGCAAGCACGTCCATCTGCCCTTCCACCAAAATGCAGGCGTCTTCGGTGCGGATGGTTTCTTTTGCTTTGTCAAAACCGTAGAGGACTGAAGATTTGTGGTACAGCTCCGTTTCCGGCGTGTTGACGTATTTTGCCACAGGCTGCCCGGATTTGTTTTCAGAATGAGAAGCGGTTTTCTTTTCTGCTTCAAAAATTCTTCCAGAAAATCCGACCACTCTTCCGGCTGTATCACAAACGGGAAACATGATTCTTCCTCGAAAGCGATCATAGAAGCCGCGAGAACCGGAAGTGCGCGGAATGATCAGCCCTGCCCCTTCTATTTCCTGTTCCGAAAACCCGGCGTTCTGAAGCTTCCGAAGTGCGTCGTCCCAAGCATCAATCGCAAAGCCCACGCGAAACGTCTTGAGTGTCTCTGTTTTTACTCCGCGTCCCAGCAAGTATCGAAAAACCTCTTTGTTTTGTGCAAGGTTTTTCTGGTACGAGAACGCGACTTTTTCCAAAACCGCGTACAGTCGCTCTCTCGCTCCTTGTTTTTGTTTGGATCGTGAGAACGACTCCATCTGAAGTGTCATGCCTGCTTTGTCAGCAAGAATCTTGAGCGCGCCCATGAAGTCCACGCGTTCCACTTCTTCGATAAACGTGAAGATGTCTCCGCCCTTATTGGTGGAAAAGCAGTAGTACATTCCCTTGTCCGGAGAGACAAAGAAAGACGGCGTGTTTTCTTTCGTAAACGGTGAAAGGCCTTTGTAGTTTCTTCCAGCTTTTTGCAGCTTCACGTAGGAAGAAACGACATCAACGATATTCAGGCGTTCTTTGATTTCATCTACTTGAGACATGAGGCTTTCGCACGTTTAATACGGTCATTGTACTACAACAAAGAGACTTCTTGGGTCGTCTCGACCAGAGGGTTTCAGATTTGCACTCAACAGAGGTTTTCATTGAGAGGGTCCGAAGTGCGAGACAAACATTTCTTCAATCAAGGTTTTCAGATTTGTGTGCAGTTCGGAGTCGTTTCCGAGAAGTGAAGTGAATCGTACCGCTTCGTACGATGAACGAGCCTCGCAGGAAACGGCCCGAAATGCGCCAAATCTGGAAGCCGCTACTCACCGACTTCGTCTTCGAAGTTGGTGCCGCGAAGACCGGTACCGGCGGGGATCAAGCGTCCAATAATCACATTCTCTTTGAGTCCCGTCAGATCATCTTCTGCACCATGAACCGCTGTATCAATGAGTACGCGGGAGGTGTTCTGGAAGGAAGCAGCCGAAAGGAAGCTCTTGGTGGTCAAAGAAACATCTGAGATTCCCAGAACAACCGTCGCACCCTTTGCCGGCTCGCCACCCTCTTCGCTCACGCGCTTGTTTTCTTCCATCAATTCCGAGTACTCCACCACTTCTCCGAGTGTGAAGTTTGTGTCGCCCGCCGCAGTAATGCGCCTTCGGGAAAACATCTGCCGCACGATCACTTCAATGTGCTTTCGCGAAATAGATGCACCCTGAAGCTCGTAGACTTTGCTAATTTCTGCAATGATGTATTCCTGAGCTTTCGCTTTTCCGCCATACTTGAAGACTTCCGCAATATCTGCAGAACCGTCCGTCAGCAAATCACCGGCTTCCACCTGTTCGCCAACTCTCACGCGGGAAACACGCTTCACATCCGTCACGTATTCGATTTCTGCCGCACCTTTTGCATCGCGCTTTTCGCCGATTTCGGAAAGCACCTTGATGATTCTCTCTCGATCGTTTGCGGTAACTTCCGTCACTTGCCCTTTGGCTTTCGCTACCAGAGCAGCCATACGCGGTGCGCGTGCTTCAAAAATCTCTTCCACACGAGGCAAACCCTGCGTAATGTCTCCACCAACCTGAGCAATACCTCCCGAGTGGAACGTACGCATGGTCAGCTGTGTTCCCGGCTCACCGATCGCCTGAGCAGCAACGATTCCTACGGTCTCACCCTCTTTTACTGGTGCTCCGCGCCCAAGGTCCAGTCCGTAACACTTCTTGCAAATACCATGAAGTGCCTTACAGCTGAGCGGCGAATACACGTTCACTTCCTCAACACCCGCCGCCTCAATCGCCTCCGCATCGTACTTGGACAAAATTTTTCCCTTGTCGAAAATCTTTTTGCCGCTCTCGTCCTTCACTGGTGCTGCCAAGGTGTAGCCCTTGAGCATTTTTACAAACGGAACTTCCATACCCGCCCTGGACTGCTTGCGGATCATGATTCCCGTCGTGTCACCACAGTCATCTTCGCGAATAATCGCGTTGTCCGCCACGTACACGAGTCGGCGCGTCAAGTACCCTGCCTTCGCCGTCTGAAGCGCGGTGTCAGCAAGTCCTTTTCGCGAACCGTGCGTCGTAATGAAGTATTCGATCGGCGAGAGTCCTTCCTTGTTAGATGGAACTACCGGGAAGTCAATGATCTTTCCCTGCGGGTTCACGATCAAGCCTTTCATTCCTGCCATCTGTACAAGCGAGGAGATGGAACCTCGGGCTCCAGACTTCAACATGTCGTACACCGGTCCATGCTCTTTGAGCGTAGACGGAATGATTTTTTCAATTTCAGAAATGGCGCTCTGCCAAATTTCTATCGTCTTTCGGAATCGTTCGTCTTCGGAGAGCAAGCCCTCGTTAAACTCTTCAAGGACTTTTTCCGCTCGTTCCTGGTGTGCAGCGATGATTGCTTTTTTCCCTTCCGGAACCATCACTTCATCAAGCCCCCAGGTAACTCCCGATCGCGTTACATACTTAAAGCCAAAATCTTTGATCTTGTCGAGCACTTTTACCGAACCGCTGATGCCGTATTTTTCAATAATGTCATCAATCAGGTTCCCCATGCTCTTGTTGTTGATTTCTTCATTCATGTATGGGAAATCCTTCGGCAAAATGCTGTTGAAGAGCAGACGCCCTACGGAAGTTTCGAATACTTCTCCGCCGAATTTTTCATAACGAGGAGAATCTGTGGCAAGGACTTTGATCTTGGCGCGGAAATCCACTTCGTCGAAGTCGTACGCGGTAATAGCGTGGTTTGGTGTCGCAAAGTATTTTCCTTCGCCTTTTTGTCCGTCGATGATTTTGGTCATCCAGTAGCATCCGAGCACGATGTCGAGTTTGGCGGAAACAATCGGCTCACCGTTTGCCGGCTTCAGGATGTTTTTGTCAGCCGCCATGAGGTGCTTCGCTTCTGCCTGTGCTTCGTCGGAAAGCGGCACGTGCACGGCCATTTGGTCTCCGTCAAAGTCAGCGTTGAAAGCGGAACACACCATCGGGTGCACTTGGATCGCTTTTCCTTCGGTCAAAACCGGATTGAACGCCTGAATACCCAAGCGGTGCAAAGTCGGAGCACGGTTCAAAAGCACGTACTTGTCTTTGATCACCTCTTCAAGGATCGCCCACACTTCTGGGATCTCTTCATCCACGAGACGGTTAGCACCACGGATGTTGTGTGCCAGTTCCATCTGGAGAAGCTTTGAGATCACGAATGGACGGAAAAGCTCCAGTGCCATGCGTTTTGGAAGTCCGCACTGGTTGAGCTTCAAGGACGGACCCACCACGATCACTGATCGGCCGGAGTAGTCCACGCGTTTTCCGAGCAAGTTCTGTCGGAAAAGTCCCTGCTTTCCCTTGAGCACATCGGAAATGGATTTGAGGGCGCGCTTCTGTGACTGACTGACTGCGGCGGAAGCAGACTGTTTGCGGATGGAATTGTCCAACAGCGCATCCACGGCCTCCTGAAGAATTCGCTTTTCGTTTCGCAAGATCACTTCCGGTGCGGCAAGATCTTTCAGCTTTTTCAAACGGTTGTTGCGGTTGATCACGCGGCGGTACAAGTCGTTCACGTCAGAAGTCGCGTGCCGTCCTCCATCAAGCGCCACCATCGGGCGAAGTGCCGGCGGTGTAACGGCGATGTTTTTGAGGAACATCCACTCCGGGCGGAGATTTGCCTGGATCATGGACTTTACCAAACCAAGGCGCTTTTCCAGTTTCACACGCTCGGTTGCTCCCGCTTTGGAAAGTTTCTCCTCCAATTCATTTTTGAGTTTTTCCAGATCTGTTTTGTGGAAAATTTCGTAAATTGCTTCCGCACCGATACCTGCTTCAAAAACACTCGCGTAGCGGTAAGAGTACCGGTGATACACCGCTTCATCCAAAACCAAGCCTTCCACCAGAGAAGTGAGCTCCCGCTTTGTACTGGTGAACGTTTCTTTGAGCTTTTCTTTTGCTTTGTCATCCTGAAGCGATTTGAGCTTCATTTTATACTCGGTGTCCAGCTCTTTCAAAAGACGCGCGCGCTCTGTTTCATTCACGCTTGTCACAATGTAGCCGGCAAAGTAAATCACCTTTTCAATTTCTGAAACCGGCGCGTTCAAAAGCAGCCCGATCTTTGACGGGATTCCGCGAAGGAACCAGATGTGGGAAACCGGCGCGGCAAGTTCGATGTGCCCCATTCGCTCGCGGCGGACGATCGAGCGCGTGATTTCCACCCCGCATTTTTCACACACGATACCGCGATATCGTACGCCCTTGTACTTTCCACAATAACACTCGTAGTCTTTTTCCGGACCGAAAATACGCTCACAGAAAAGCCCGTTGCGTTCGCTCCGCTGGGTGCGGTAGTTGATGGTTTCCGGCTTCAAAACTTCCCCGTGAGACCATTCGAGAATTTTTTCGGGAGATGCAAGGCGCAGGGAGATCGCGTCAAAGTCATTCATGGAATGCGGTTTTTTGACGACTTTTTTTGTTTCCATCACAGGTTCCAAAACTTCCTCTGATGTTTCATGTAGTTGTTCTTTTGCCATAATAGTTTCAATAAAAAATGAATAAAATTTATTTCAGTTCTCCCTTTGCTTTGTCTGCCTTTCGCTCCAGCTCAACGTCCAGTGCCAAGCCGCGCAGGTTTGCCAAAAGCACGTTGAAGGTCGCCGGAATGTTCGGCTCGCCCAAGTTTTCTCCCCGAATAATCGCGTCAAACGCTGCTGATCGACCCATGATATCGTCTGACTTGACTGTCAAAACTTCGCGCAAAGTGTGAGCGGCTCCGTATCCTTCGAGTGCCCAAACTTCCATTTCTCCAAATCGCTGACCGCCACCCTGTGCTTTTCCTCCAAGCGGCTGCTGCGTGATGAGTGAGTACGGACCGATGGATCGCATGTGGATCTTGTCTTCAACCATGTGGTGAAGTTTCAAAATGTACATGTACCCTACTGCGATATCCTGCTCAAACGGCTTTCCGTCGCGTCCGTCGTAGAGCTTCATTTTTCCGTCTGCCTGAAAACCGGCTTCCTGAAGTTCGCGGGAAATTTCTTCTTCCGTTACCCCCAAGAAAGCAGGAGTAATCGCCTGATAGCCAAGCGCCTTAGCGGCAAGGCCCAAGTGAAGTTCGAAGATCTGTCCCAGGTTCATACGTGACGGCACACCGAGCGGCGTCAAAATCACATCAACCGGCGTTCCATCTTCCATGTACGGCATGTCCTCTTCCGGCAAGATGCGTGCAATGACTCCTTTATTTCCGTGTCGTCCGGCAAGCTTGTCGCCGACGGTCACACTTCGGAGTTGCGCCACTTCGATGTTGATTTTCATGATGATCCCAGACTCCAGTGCATCTCCGCGTTCTCGTGAGAAAATTTTTACACCCACTACACGACCGCGCTTCCCATGCTCCACGCGAAGTGAGGTGTCTTTCACGTCACGCGCTTTTTCACCAAAGAGCGAGCGCAACAAGCGTTCCTCCGGCGTAAGCTGTGCTTCTCCTTTTGGCGTAATTTTTCCAACCAAAATATCTCCCGGACGAACTTCCGCGCCGATACGCACGATGCCGTCTTCGTCGAGGTCTTTGAGCTTGTTTTCACCCACATTTGGGATGTCCGGCGTGATCTGCTCCGGTCCAAGCTTGGTGTCGCGCACGTTGACGGTAAATTCCTCAATGTGAATGGAGGAGAATTTGGAATCCTTCACCACGCGCTCGGAAATAATGATCGCGTCTTCGTAGTTCGCACCGTTCCAGGACATAAAGGCCACCAAGGCGTTTTGTCCAAGCGCCATCTGCCCGCCGTCGGTTGAAGACGTGTCCGCAAGCACCTGTCCGCGCTTCACTTTGTCGCCCACGTTTACGATCGGACGTTGATGAAAGGCAGTAAAGCCGTTTGAACGCGAGAAGTTTACGAGTTTATAAAAAATCTGCTTGCCCTTTTCGTCTCGGACAATGATATGCTTGGCGTCCACCGCCTCCACCGTGCCGGGATCCTTCGCGGTGATAATTCGTCCAGTGTCACGTGCCACAACCTCTTCCACTCCCGTTGCCACAAGCGGCGCTTCCGCGATGATGCACGGCGTCGCCTGCTTCTGCATGTTTGAACCCATGAGTGCACGGTTTGCGTCGTTGTGCTCCAGAAACGGAATCATCGATGTCGCGATGGAAAAGGCTTCGTTCGGCGCCACATCGATAAAGTGCACATCTGCACGATCCACCAAACGCGGCTTGGTTTTGGAACGCACCTCAATCATTCCCTGTGGCAAGTTCCCTTCTGCGTCATATTTTGTCGCGCCGTGAGCGATGTTGTACTGCTCTTCTTCAAACGCATTCAGGTACACCACTTCTTTCGTGATTTTTCCATTTTCTACTTTCACGTACGGAGACTCGATCATTCCGAACTCGTTCAGTCGCGCGTACATGGAAAGGTGAAGGATCAAACCAATGTTCGGACCTTCTGGTGTGTGGATCGGGCAAACACGGCCATAGTGAGAAGTGTGCACGTCGCGAACTTCCGCGCCAGCTCGTTCGCGAGTGAGGCCTCCCGGACCAAGCGCGGAGAGGGTGCGCAAGTGCTCGATCTCGGCCAGAGTGTTTTCCTGGTTCATGAACTGCGAAAGCTGGTTCGTGGTGAAAAACTCTTTGAGTCGCGCCTGAAGCGGTCGTGGACTCATGAACTGGATTGCTACCAGCGAGTTCACGTCGATGGTCGACATGCGATCCTGGATGTTTCGGCGGATTTGCGACATTCCCACGCGAAGTTTCTGCAAGAACATTTCACCGAAGTACCGCACGCGGCGGGAACCGAGGTGGTCGATATCGTCCGGCGTTGCGGTCGGGTCGTTGTTGAGCTCCGCGATGTGCGTGATGATCTCTACCATATCTTCCATCGAGATCGTGCGCTGCTCCATTGCCTTGTCACTCATGTCTTTTCCAAAGCGCTCGTTGAAACGGAAACGCCCGACATGGGAGAGGTCGTATGTCTGCGCCCCGAAGAGATTGTTCACAAAATCCCGCGCATTTTCGGGCGTTGCCAAGTCCCCATCGCGAAGTTTTCGGTAAATTTCCACATACGCTTCCTCCAGTGTGGTGACCGGATCTTTTGCCAAGGTGGCGCGAAGATGCTCCACCGCTTCCGGTTTTCCAGAAAAAAGTTCCAAAATCTGATCGCCTGAAAGTCCGCCGGAGAGCACGCGAAGAAGCGTCGTCAGCGGAAACTTTCGCTTGCGGTCAATACGCACAAAGATCGCACCGTCTGTGTCCGTTTCGATTTCCACCCACGCTCCACGCTGCGGAATGATCTTCGCACCAAAATACTGCCCTCCCTTCAGCATCTGCGCCGTAAAGAAGATCCCGTACGATCGCGCAAGCTGCGGTACAATCACACGCTCCACACCGTTGATGATGAACGTTCCGTGGTCGGTCATGATCGGAAAGTCCGCCATGAAAATTTCCTGCTCCCGCTCCTCTTTCAGCGTTTTGTTGACGAGCTTCACCCGCACACGAAGCGGCGCCTCGTAGGTAAGCTTCTGCATTTTTGCATAGTGCTCATCGTACTTCGGTTCAAGCAGTTCAAAGCTCTCAAACGTGAGCTTGAACTTCTTGCCCGAATAATCCTCAATCGGAGAAAACTCCGCAAAGAGATCTTTCAGACCGTCCTTCACCAGCCACTTGTACGACTCCAGCTGTGCCTCCACCAGGTTGGGCACTTCGATCAAAGGCTTTTTGTACTTTGAAAAATATTTTTTTTGCATGCGCGGTTAAAATGAACATTAAAAAATTCCATCACCTGCAAAAACCACAAAAACGAAAAAATCCCTTTGACAAAAAGGTCTTTTCTTGCGGCGGCGGTTTTACACAGAAGAACGAATAATTTTTTCGAAAAAACTAATAAAAAGAGGGGTCGTACGGCAAAAACTCAATCGTAGCCAGGAAAATAAATGTAGAGCGTAGTATAAACTAAAGAAAAACTCTTGTCAAATTTCCCCCCCACACGGAGTCTGACATTGCCATACTCACTTCTGAAATTTAATTGCTGAGAGCAGACTTTAGAAAAAGCTCACTTAATTTTTCGAAAGAGAGATCAGAGAGGAGAGGCGGTGGACGGCGATACCGGAATAAACGGATTTATTTTCAAAAGCATTCTGAATAAATTCAAGATTCCTTTGAAAATCCTGATATGTTTTTCCATAATAACTGACACCGCTTTCTCCGACATTCGTAGTTTCTTGCCCGATATAAACACGAACATGAGGAGTATTTTTTTCTGCGTACGAAAGAGCATCTTGGCTGATAGCCACTGATCCGTTTGTTCCGGTCGCGTGATTACGGTAGGACATTAAAACCACGTATCCTTCTCCATAGTTGTTGAGCTGCTGTAGAATCGCTTTCCCAAGCAGCAAAGAAGAGGCAGCATATTTGACCTCAGGTGCTTTACCACCATCCTCATAGTACCAACTCGGGGTAGTAAAACCGAGAGGAATCGGTTCATAGTTCTTCTTTTTGAAATAATCGGTAAGATCAATGATCAACTGAATATAGTGTTGCATGACACTCTCCGGGTCTTTTTTGAATTCTGGCAAAGAATGCGGCTCAATGTCAAATTGAATACCAGAAAATTTTGCAGATGGGTAATCAAGGTTGTACTGGTGAACAAAATCTATGATCAAGAAGGACAGGTACCGGTGACTGGATTCCGCCCACATTGGACCGCCGGAGAGTGCTTCAACAGCAATTCCCTTTTGAGAGGCAAGAGAAATAAATTCTGAAAGAGATACTTCGTATGCTTTTTCATGGAAAGAATTATTCACCCCCTCTTTGCCGTCCAAATAATCGCCGATGTTTAAAAATAGTCGCGTTACGTGCAAATGTTGTGCCGCATTCAGCATATCTTCTCTCTCATTTACGTTCATGCTTGAAACAGTTTCCCACTCCCATGTGGCAAGTGGGAGTGTTTGAAAAGACGATGCTGCACTGGATGCATTGTTGTAAGGAAGAGAGCCGCTCATGAACACATAAAAAATTAAACAAACAATTAGAACTAAACTAGGCAAAAGAAAGAAGTGCCAATAATTTTTTTTCATGCATCTGTTATTGAGGTAAAAACCGTGTGGGGATTGATCGAGCAAGCGGAGTCTCTATTATTCTTCCAGAAAACTTTTCAAGGTTTGGTGCAGCCGTATCAAGAAAATAATTCAGGGAAAAGAACCAAAAGAACACGAGAATAATTGTTAGAAAGAGGTATTCTCCAATCAAATTTCGATCGGTAATAAGTTTGTGATACTGATCTTTGATCACATACTGGTATTTTACTTTGAACCAGTAGAAATGAGCAAGGAATCGTCCTAAATTTTTGTAGACATTATATACCGGCGACAACAGAATAATCCAGACGGGATCTTGAAAACCTGTTTTTGCCCATGCTGCTGTTTCAAAAACAAGGTATAAGGTGTAGAGAGTAAGAACAAATATCGGGTGAAAGAAAAGCAATGGGAAAAGTACCATACGGATAGGATCGGTAAAAAGAATAAACAATAAATATGTTCTTTCAACCTTCAGCAAATAATGAGTTTTTGGAGAAAAAATAATTCTGAGACAAAGAACGAAAGTCTCATGAACGGCCATACCCCACCGAAAGGCACGCTGTCGAAAAAGTGCATGCCACGTATCCGGTGCTTCAGTATAAACCGTTGAATCCACGTAGACAATTCCTTCTCCCTCACTTTCCAGGTGCACGAGCATCGTTCGTTGTTGATCTTCCCCACCAAATTGTCCAGAATGTTTCCGCGCCTGACGAATAAGATCCTTGGTGCGGAACAAACCAATTGCTCCGGACACATTCCCAATAGCACCCACTCTTGAACGCAAGTGTTTTCCAAGATACATGCTTTTCCGGTATTCGTACTGCTGCAAAGCATTGATAATCGTTGGGGTTCTCTCCGGCATGACATTGAACGCCACTGCAGAATATCCTTTATCCAGCAAATTCGTTGGTATAAGTGTGTCTTTGATGTGCGTATCGTCATCAAGAATAAGACAATATTCCGTGGTAATTTTTTCTACCCAGCGGTTAATACTCAAGCCTTTGTTGTAATTTTTTTCATTTTCAAAAACCTGTACGCCATAGGATCTCGCCACCGTCACGGTATCGTCTGTCGAATGATCCGAGATCACAAAGATCTGCTCAGGAGGTACTTTGGTCAAAGCTTGTTCAATGGTCTCAGGAACAATTTTAGCACCGTTGTAGCAAGCGATAATGATGGATAATTTTTTGGATCAAAGCTCAGTTCAGGATAATTGATCTTCTTCCGTGTCAGATGCAGCGAAAGAAAGACTCCGTCCGTACTCGCGGCAAAAAGAAGCACCAATAAAATCGGCGACAGAAGAAGTGTATGGGTGTAGGTGTTATAATAAAAAATTCCAACAGCAAAAAGTAAAAGAAAAATAAAAAAACAAATAGAAACATATTTTCTTACTAGAGCCTTCTTTTTTCCAGCTTGAAGAATTGGAGAACTTGCTCCACGTACTCCCCGACGGTCCCACTTTTGCCATTTTACTTTTTTCCCTGTAAATAAACTATAGAGCGAAAAAGCAAGTGCCGCGTATTCCACGAGTACAGCAAGATAAAATCCTGCCCACACGATTGGAGAAAGTAAAATAAAAGATGTGTATTTGGTCCGGTAATTGCTGAACAGCAACGTAATAATAAACCCAAACGCAAGAAGCACCACCAAAACCGCAAAAGAATCAAAATTTTGTTCAGCAATGCTATAAAAAATTAGAAGAGCAAAAAAGAGCGGTTCAAACAGTAGAAGTGCTTCCAAAAAAATAGAAGCAGACAAAACCACACGGAGCAGCAGATGTGGAGCACCTTCCTTTTTGGCCAAAAGCTTTCTGTGTCGAAGCAATGCATCATGACGCCCTCGCCGCCAACGCAAACGCTGTTTGATCAAGCTCACAAATGAGCTTGCACCTTCAGTATACACCACGGCATTTTCAACATAAGAAATCACCTTTCTGTGGGTAAGAACACGAAGAGAAAGATCTATATCTTCAGTGATAGTTTCGGTGTCAAAATACCCAACATCAGAAAAAATATTTCGACGATATGCCGCCGCAGCCCCCCCCACAACATACATAACGTTCAAAAGAGAGGACGTTTTCTTGAAACTAAATGTCAACATGTATTCCAAGCTCTGCACCAACCCCGCCAAGGTCTGTCTGTTACCGATTCGCACCTGACCCATTGCCGCAGAAATTTGAGGATCTCTGAAACGTTTTACAAAAGCACTAATCGCTGTTGGACTTACCTCAGAATCAGCATCAAAAGTTATAATGATCTCACCCGAAGAATCTTTAATACCACGATTTAACGCGCTACCTTTTCCTTGATTGCTTTGTTGAATCAGCCGAATGGTTTTTCTTATTTTTTGATGTTTTGTTTTTTTCTTCTTTTCTCGAATGAAACGCCGAACAATGGAAGCTGTACAATCCGTAGATCCGTCATCTACCACAATAATTTCCACATCCTTGTAAGTACTCGCCCAGATACTTTCGAGTGTAAGCTGTATGCCAACTTCCTCGTTCCAAGCTGGCACAATGGCAGAAACAAGCGGACGATATTTTCTACTCCGATACTTGCGATCTCGAAAATAAGTATAAACATCATACCAAGGATTCAAAACCAAAAAGAAAAAGTTCCGAGTAAGCAAAATTACCACCACAACAAAGATCGTCACTTGGAGGAGTGACATGGAGACCATCGGCTTCTCTGTCAAGAGAAAGGGGGTAAGCAGAAGAATGCCGGTCGCAAGAAAACTGACCACGTAAAAGATAGATTTACTCATCAGAAAGATGTTTACCGCTTATTTTTTGGGCAATAGCCAAAACTGCCACTGCTAAAGTGTTAGAAATAAGAATGATTATTACTGCCGTGCCGATAATGTTAAGCAGGAGCATAGGTTCATCTACTTACCTGAACTTCATCTACTTACCATTATTTTTAAAAAACGTCAATCTCCCCAAAAAAACAAAAGCCCTCCCGAACTGGAGGACTTTTGTTTGAAAGTTCCTAAATTTTACACCTTCCCGCAAAGCAAATCTTCTTTGAAAGCGAGAATGCCTTTCATGTCGGGTGAATAATGGCTGGTATCGGGGAAATCGAGATTCATGATTTTTTCGTACACAATGCTGATGAGTTCTGAAAGTTCCGCCGCATCGGTATCTAAAAGCTCACGCGACAGTTCGACAAACCCGTCCTCGTTTGGCTCAAGGAATTCCAGCACACCTATCTTTACTTTATACATGCGGTACGTTTGGGAATGCTCCACGAGAATTTTGTAGAAAAGCAGCTGGTTTTGGTAGCGAAAAAGTTTTTGCTGTTCTGGTTCACCTTTGCCGTTCCAGCTTTTGGCCACCTTCCCCGTTTTGTAGTCCACCACCGTCACTTCTCCACCTGCCATTGTCATTTTGTCGATCCTTCCGGTTAAATGCGCTGTCCCGACTATCACCCCTTCATTCTTAAAAGGTGTTTCGATCTTGTCTTCAGGGTGAAAAAGACCGCTCTTTTGTTCAAAATATTTTTTGAGTGCTTCTTTCCCACGAGTGAGATATTTTTGAAAATCAGTTTCGTTTAAGCGCTGCTGCAAGAGCTCGTTTTCAAAATATTCAAGAAACATTTTCTCCGTCGGTAGCTTCCCTTCAAAGCGCAAATATTTGTAGAGCCGCTCGATGGCCGCATGCATGGCCGTGCCATAGCAAAGGTTCGGGTTTTTCGCCTGCGGAAAATGGAGGAGCGATTGCTCAAGAAAATATTTCGGACCGCCATTTGGAACGCTCAAAAAGTTGTCCAAGTGCGTCGGACTCATCTGATAGTTCTCCAAAATCTTTCGGAGCATCGCCTTTTCGTCCGGAACATACGGTCCCGCGTGAGACGCCTTCCAGGAATCCGAAAGCGCTTGCCGTGCCGATGCCAAGGATTCGTTTTCTGTCTCTTTCATGTTCTTGTCTTCCAGAAAGCCATAGATTTTTTCCAAAGAAGCGGAAATGGTGCCCAAACCATCCGCCGCTTCTTCATCTTCCGTGCTGAAAAAGCGCAGCCGCACGGAGAGCTTGCCGCTGCTCCGCTTTTCGTACGAAGTCATGTAGAGTCTTTCTTTCGCGCGCGTCACTGCCACAAAGAAAAGCCGCAGATGATCGTCCGCCGTTTCCCCCGCTGGATCAATCGGGAGGTTTTCCGGGAAAGAAATTTTTTTCACCTCTCCCTTTCCGGTCCAGAGATCTTCCTGACACGAAAGGATAAACACCGTTCCAAACTCCAGTCCCTTTGCCTTGTGCGCGGTCAAGAGTGTGACAGCGTTTTCACTCGCAACAAACGGGGAACTGTCCACCACGCGGATCTTAAAGTCCTCATGCCGATCCACAAAACTCACCAAATCATCCAGTGAAAGACGCTCACCGTGCCGATATTCTCGGATGGATGAAACGAACACTTCCAAAGCAGAGAGGAACGTCAGATACTCCATCTTGTTTTCTTCAAATTTCTCCGGCCGGAAATAGTACTGCTTGAAAGGGCTGGTGATTTTTCCGGAATTTTTTTTCTTTTTCCGCTCTTCGTCCGAAGTCTTATCATCCGAACCTTCCTGAAAAGACGTGTGCTCGCCGATCAAAAAATCAAGTGTCTCAAGAAGCGTATGATGACGGGAAAATGCCGCCGCTTCCAGAAAAAATTCTGCGATATTTCGGACCTTTTCCTCCGGATGTGAGAGCATAATGTCCATCCACTTCTGCCGCTCTGCTTTTTGCCGCTCTGCCCGAACCGCGATATCCCACATCGTCTGCCGTGGCAAATCCCAAAACGGATACGAGAGAATTTCGGGAAGCAGCTGATCCGCCTCGTCCGTGTTTTTTCGCATAAGTGAAGCAACAAAACGCCCCATCTGTACGAGCTGTCGGACATGCGGCTGATCAAAAACGTTTTGGTTGCGCTCGTAATACGTCGGAATAGAAAGCGCGCTCAAGTGCCGGGAAAATTCTTGGAGCTGCTGGTGTTTGCGTGTGATCACCGCAATGTTTCTCGGCTCTTCTCCCTCGTCGATAAGCCGGCGGATTTCTTTTGCTACCCAAGAGTACTCCTCCACATCCGTCGGAAAAATGCGTGAAACAATATCGCCCTTTCCCAAATTCCGGTTGGAAGCAACGAGTGTTTTCTCAAGTTCCGGAATGAGCTTTTCCAGGCGCTCTTCTCCTTTGCGGATGAAAAATTGTGCGAGATCCAAAATGTCCTGCGTAGAGCGGTAGTTCTCCGTCAAAACCACGAGCTTCGGATGGCGGTAGCGCTTTCGAAAATCCAAAATATTCGAAAGCAGTGCCCCCTGGAATTTGTAAATCGCTTGATCATCATCACCCACGGCACAGACATTTGGCTGTCCTTCCATCACCTCCGCTTCCGTGAGAAGATAAATCAGACGCATCTGTGCATCGTTCGTATCCTGAAATTCATCCACCATCACATACTGATACTGTTCCCAAAGTTCATGTTGAAGTTCCGGATGCTGCTGCATGGCCTGAATCACTTCAAGCAGCATGTCTTCAAAATCATAGTATCCAAGAGCGTACATTTTCTCGCCATACGTTCGGTAAACATACGCAAGACTCCGCATTTTGGGAAGCCCGATAGATGCCTTGAGAACGTATTTTCCTTCTGCGTTTTTTTTTACATGCTTCCCTTTCCATGCCGTCATGGGCGCCGTTTCTCCCGATTCTTCGGCTTCTTCCACCGCGCGTTCCAAGCTCTGAAGAACGGCATCAGAAAGCAAACCAAAATACGGCACCGGGGCAGGCGCTTCCTGCGCTCTGTCTTGAGAAAAACGAGAGAGCAATGCTCGCGCTTCGGTAGCAGTGTGCTTCGAAATTCTGGAAGCAAACACGCGGTCAATCTCGGGATCAAGCTTTTTCAAAGCCAAAGCGTTGTGTCCAATAATCTTTTCAAATTCATCCGCCGTGAGTCCGGCGTTTTTGATACTCTTGATCGCGTTCTTCGCTTCCTTCAAAAAGGCATATCCTTTTTCCGGATGGAAAGAAGCAAGCGGATCGTCATAGCGCAAGGTTTCGA
>DASSSU010000013.1:0-28373 GCA_035708305.1 Minisyncoccota bacterium
GAGAACGTCCATTTTCGTCACAAAAAACAAGCAATTAATGAGCCGAGAGAGAACCGAGAATAGCGTCGGCCTCTTTCGGCGTTGCATGCCCGATCATGATTTCATACGGCTGATCATCCGGAGTAAAAAATTCACTGACTATGTACCCAGAACTGGTGAATTCAAAGCCGCGAATGCCGTTTTGGTTTTCATAAAAATACAGCGGAGAAGCAGGAGCAAAGAATTTTTTGAGAAGTAACATATTTGCCCTCGGCACGTAGTCTTTTGGATTGCCGGTAAACAAATGAATGTCTCCAGGGGTCACAAAGAGTGTTTGCTTGTAAAACTCATAATTATTCAGAGTGATACCTGGAAAAGCTTCTTGATACATTTGGGCCGTCTGAGGATGGGACTTCATACTGTCGTACCACGGTGTTTCAGTTGAAACCATCACACTCGGATCTCCTGATTTCCATTCATCGTCTTTTTGAAAATTGATGGCGACGTATCCTTGCCCTTCGCTTCCGCGGATTTTATAAGTTTTCCATGGTATCTGAAAAGTAATGTTCTTGAAGGTGAGTGTTTGCGTGTTTGGAAAAGTGGTTTCTGAAAGACTTTTCTGGGTTGGCACCTGGTACATCAGCTCATCGCTTCTCACCGTCCAGAGCACCTTCCCTGCGAATACTCGCGCTTCCCATGTGCGGTACGTAAAAGCAAAATACAGGAAGCACAGCAACAACAAAATTATAAGAATGATTCTCCATTTTTTGATCCCCCTGATAGCCTGGAGTTTGAAGTTCATCTTTAGAATATAGCATTTTTTGTCCATGAAAAAAGCTGAGCTGTTGATTTCCTGTTTTTATTCGCGTATACTTTAACAGTTGTTTAAGTGTTAAAATAATGCTGAAACCAAAGGAAGTACAAAAACTCCGTTCACTTTTGAAGCACGATGACGACCGTCTGCCGATTATTTTCAACGCCCTGAGTGATCCGAAGCGCTGCAAGGTATTCCGGAGTTTTCTCAAACATGACCGGCTATGCGTGAGCGACATCGCCCGAACACTCGGGATTTCCATGTCACTCGCCTCCCAGCAGCTGAAGATCCTGGAAATTACCGGCCTGCTCGTCCGTGAACGCGAAGGAAGAACCGTGTATTTCCGCCCCAACACCAAAGACGCCCTCGTGCGCACGATTATCGAAGCCGTCCAATAATTCCCCATCAAACCCATGCAGCCAAACATCGAAAATATCGCCAAGCATTACCGGGCAATTCTCGAAGAACTCGGAGTCGATCTCTCCACTGAGGGTCTTCTTGATACACCGAAACGTGCGGCGAAAGCGATCGTTGAGATGACTGAAGGGTCGCGGATGCAGACGGACAAACTCCTCACCAAGTTCAAAACGGAATGCGAAAAAACTTCGTGTCATGATATCATTGTGGTGGAAGGAGTTCACGAGGTGGGACTTTGTGAACACCACCTCCTGCCAATCGTTATGGACATCACCATCGCGTACGTCCCCGGTGAAAACATTCTCGGCCTCTCCAAACTTTCACGGATTGCCGGCTTTTTCGCAAGACGTCTGCAGAACCAGGAACGCACGGCGCACTTGATCGCGGACTTTATCGAAGACGCCGTGCAGCCGCTTGGAGTTGCCGTGCTGATCGACGGCAAGCATCTCTGTGCCGCCGCTCGGGGTGCACGCGACACACATTCGCAAATGAAAGTAGACGTGGTCCGCGGCAAATTCCAGAGCGATTCGGATCTGCGCCACGAATTTTTTATGAGGTTAAAAAATAAATAATCCAAAACTATGAAATTGACTTTACTTGAAAAACGACAGGAAGAAGAAAACATCACTACGTTTGTTTTTGAACCTTCGGAAGCGCTCGGCTGGCAAGCGGGGCAGTTTCTCCATTACACCCTCCCCCACGAAAACATGGACGACCGTGGCAATGAACGCTGGTTCACGATCTCTTCCGCTCCGTTTGAGAAAAATGTACAGATCACTACCCGCCACGCCGAAAAAGGTTCCAGTTTCAAAAACGCGCTTTTTGCCATGAATCCCAGCGATACCATTGAAGCAGACGGACCGGAAGGAGAATTTGTGATCGGAAACCCAAGCGAAAAAGTGGTAATGATCGCCGGTGGCATCGGCATCACCCCCTTCCGCTCCATGCTGGCAGAACTTGACCATGCCGGCACGCCGATCAAGGCCAAACTCCTCTACGCCAACCGCGACGAACATTTTGTTTTCAAAGAAGAACTCGATCAAATCGCGGCGAAGCATCCAGACTTCACGATTCATTATGTCGTGGATCCTGAGCGCATTGACGAAAACCTCATACGAAATGAAGTTTCCGATCTTACAGGGCCGCTCTTTCTTGTCTCAGGACCAAAGCCGATGGTGCTCGCGTTTCAAGATATGCTCGTGTCCTGGGGTGCGCCGGAAGATCACGTCAAGCGCGATTCCTTCCCCGGTTACGAATGGACCGGCTCTTCAGAGAAATAAACTGAAAAATTTAAAAGAAGGAGTGGCAAGAGCTGCTCTTCTTTTTTTTACTTGCTTTTGCGGTGCGCTGTGCCATACTCTTTTATATTGAAATTATGACACTTTTTCTTTCGAATATTCTCAATATTCCACAGTCTCATCCCATTCTGCTTTCTTTTTTTGCTCCGATCTTTACCGGCGAACCGGGCGTGATTTTTCTTGCTTTTCTTGGCGCCACCGGAGAGTTCTCGCTTCTCACGGTCGCGATCTGGTCTTTCCTCGGGATGACCACCGTGGATTCTCTCTGGTTCTTTTTTCCAAAAACAAAGATCTACCAGCGCCTCATTGGCCACCGATACGTCAGCAAACCCTATCGAAAAATCGAAGAACAGCTCCGGATCATCGCTCATGACAGAGACATTTTGATCCTTCTTCTTTCCAAAATCCTGATCGGCACAAGAGTGCTCATTCTTGTTTTTGTCGGCACGCGACGACTGACATTTTGGCGATTTTTACCAGCCAACGCGGCGGCCAACGCTATATGGATTTCCGTACTCATGCTGGTTGGCTTCCTCGCTCGAGGCGGCTTTGAGCAGGCACTCAAAACATTTCAAAACATTCAAATCGCTGCCGCGCTGATTGTCGCTTTGGCGCTTCTTTTGTATTATGGAATGAAACGCATCAACCAATGGCTGCTCGAAAAATAAGCCCGGTCATTCTTGCCGGCTCCGAAAAATCAAACATTACTTTTATTCTTCTGCACGGATACACAGGAAGTCCGGAAGATTTTGGTGACTTGCCTCAATTCCTCCATCAGACGTTTCACGCCCGCGTCCATGTGCCACTTCTCGTGGGACACGGAACCACGGTGCAGGATTTGTTGCGATATTCCTACCGGGATTTTTTCCGTCAAACAAAAGAAATCATTGAAAGCGAACTTCGCTCGGGAGCACAAGTGATTGTTGGCGGCTTCAGTCTGGGGGCGCTTCTGGCTCTTGATCTCGGGGCACGGCTCGGGGTGGCGGGGATTTTCATGATGAGTCCGCCCGTCCGGCTTACCTTCCCTGCCAACATTCCCGGATTGCCGATCACCCGCTTCATCAAGCCGCTCTGGAAGAAAAAATTTTCTCAAAAAGAACGTGATCTTGTCGGGCCAATTTTCTTCTACGATGATATGCCGGTGCTGTCGATCACGGTGCGCAACGCCGCCATGCGATCTCTCAGAAAACCGCTTTCTTCACTCAACGTCCCGACCCTCGCCGTTTTCTCTGAATACGACAAGATCAGCTCCCTCCGGGGTGTAAAATTTTTTGCACGTCACGCTTTTGTCCGCGTCATCGTAGGGAAAAATCCTCTTCACCGGCCTGCAACCGCAGATTTCAAGATGCTCCTGAAAAACCAGATCGTGCAGTTCGTGAAAAATTCCGTACTGAGGGAGGGAGCTTCCATATCGAAATCCGAAAAGATTCTCACTTCAGCCATTGTTCCTGCCATGAACGAAGCCGACCGCATCGGGCAGGTTTTGAGCGTTCTCACCCAAACCCCTGCACTCGATGAAATCATTGTGGTAGATGACGGTTCGAGTGACCGAACCGCTGAAGTCGCCCGAAGCTTTCCGCAGGTGCGTGTTTTGCGCAATGAAAAGAACCAAGGCAAGGCAGCGGCCATGGACCACGGGGTTCGCGAGAGCCGCGGTGAGATCATTTTTTTCTGTGATGCGGATCTTTCCGGACTTACTCCAGAAATCGTGGAAGAGATCATCGCTCCGGTCCGCGAAGAAAAATTTGATATGTACATTGGACTGCGCCAAAACAAAATGCAGCAGGCAGTGACGCTTTTTGCCATCAATTCCGGTGAACGCGCACTCCGCCGCGAACTCTGGGAAAAATTGCCAGCATTTTTTAAAACACGCTACCGGGTGGAAGCGGGACTCAACTATTACGCTCGGCATTCTCACCGCGGTTTGGGGTACCGCACGTTTCCGTATTTTCAAACACTGAAAGAAACAAAGTACGGATTTGTGAAAGGCACAGCACTGCGCTGGAGCATGAACTTCGATGTTTTTCGCGCGTATTTGAGACTCTACCTTTCGCCAAAAGGAAAATAATTTCGGATTTCGAAAATCTTCATATTTTCTCCCTTCCTCAGGGTGTACATTTACACGTATGATAAATGAAAATCTTCGCAGCCTCTATCTCATAGCGCTTGAACAAAGTTACAGCATCGAAAACATTCTTATTGACGAGCTCCCGAGTATGGCAATAGAAGCGTACGACCAGGAACTCAAGAAAATTTTTGAAGACCATCTCCGCGAAACTAAAAACCAAAAAGCGCGTCTGGACAACCTCTTCACACAGTATCAGCAAGTACCCGGGATAATTTCCATGAGTATGCAGGCGATGGTGACCGAAACCGAAACCATGATCAAAGGCATTCTCGATCCGCTTGTAAAAGACGCGGCGCTCATCGCATCCGCACAAAAAATCGAGCACATTGAAATTGCTTCCTATCATTCGCTTCTCACTTGGGCAAAAGAACTGAAAGATGAACTGGCGACCAAGCTGCTCAAAGAAACACTCGACGAAGAAGAGACGGCATCAAAAAAGCTTACCAAACTTTCCGAAGGCGGATTTTTCTCAAAAGGCCTCGATCAAAAAGCGGCAAGGAAGTGATCCGCTTTGGATTTTAAATTTTTCTTATTACTTTGAGGAGTAACATCAGAGAAATTTGGTACACGAAAATTCTCGTCAGGGAGGTATTCAATATTTGTGACAAGAGTTGATCGAGACTTGGCGCAGGTTACAAATTCGTTTCGCTCATAAGTACCTGCTGCCCCGACCCGGCGACAAGCAACCTCCTTTCAGTCGGTTCTTGTGTACCGCCTCCGTCTTTAAAGTCTCGTCGACTGCTGATACAACAAAACCGAAGCTACCGCTTCGGTTTTGGTATTTTGCGCAGTCGACGAGACTTGAACTCGCAACCTCCCGCGTGACAGGCGGGTGCTCTAACCAGTTGAGCTACGACTGCAAAAGGACTGAAAATAATGTAGCAAATTTCAGCAAAAAGGCAAGAATTTCATCATTATCTAGTCGTCTTTTGGTTTTCCGCCCTTCAAAATTCTCTCTCGAATTTCATGAATCACCACAACAATCCAAATCAAAAATGAAGCCAATCCCACGATAAACAAACTCGGGATGATCGGCGGAAGAGAATCAATACCTCTTCCAAAAGCTCCCCACATTCCAAGGAGAGCAAGCACAGCGCACGAAAGCATGCACACCAGAAAGAGAACAAGCGCAATCTGACGAATGGAATTTTTCATAAATTTAAAATGTTATAAGTGCCGATTCCACCCTTCGGCAATTTGAAGCATCGCACTTCAAATTGGTGCCGAAGGGTGGAATCGAACCACCGTCTAGGGTTTATGAGTCCCTCGTTCTAACCATTGAACTACATCGGCCTTTCTTCTTTTTTACCAGATTTTGAAGAAAAAAGAAACTTTCTTCTCGATCGCTCCTATATTACCATTGTTTTTTAAATTCGCCATTCTTCTTTTTTCATTCAAGAATCGCTTGACAAAATACCGAGAAAGACTAATCTTAAAGCTGGTGCTCTTCTGGGTTGCAATTTCGCGTCGCTTTCCCCCAAGCGACGCTTTTTTTTCGGAAATCGTACAAAAAACAAAGTGCCTAAAAATAAACCGCCCAAAATGGACGGTTTTTCTTGTTGCGGGGGTTTGAATCGAACAAACGTCCCGAGGTTATGAGCCTCGTGAGGTACCACTCCTCTACCCCGCAAAATTTAATTTAAAAAGCATTACTTTTCCGCATTCATCACAAAATCATATTCGGAAAGTTGTATTATAGGAATTTTTTTTGCATTTTGCAACCCTATAGATAGTCAAACTCCTCAAATACTTTTTTATACAGATTAATCACACGGTGCGCTTCGTGTCTGTTGAGTCGAAAATCAAAACCCTGATGCGCGATCATGTTGCGGATTTTGTGCGCCTCCCAGGCATCTTCAAGGGTGCGGAAGGCTTGCGGGTTAGCGTTGGTGAGCATTTCTCCGAGCGTCTCCCCCGGGAAACCCGCACGGCGCAAAATTTCGTAGAGAATATTGTCCGCCTCAATAATCGCTACCCGCCACTGCGCTTCATTGCCGGCATTCAAGTGCTCCAATACACGATCAAACCTCGGGTGCGAGGATTTTTCTTCTTTTTCTTCGCCCTCTTCTTCTTTTTTTTCTTCCTCCACTTTTTTCGGCTCCTCTGATTCCGTTTTATGGAGTGCATTCTCACGCATAAACAAACGGTTCCGCTGGATCACCACATAGATGATCACCAGCATGAAAAAAATGGAGAGAAAAGAAAGAAAAACTTCAAATCCGTG
The DNA here is from genome assembly GCA_035708305.1 of Minisyncoccota bacterium. Classification (GTDB taxonomy): domain Bacteria; phylum Patescibacteriota; class Minisyncoccia; order Phycocordibacterales; family DASSSU01; genus DASSSU01. The sequence goes on from DASSSU010000013.1 coordinate 6,861, forward strand.
GATGACACTCAAAACAATAGCAAAAAAATTCGGGTCTGCCGCCTGCGTCGCGTGAGAGAATACTTGAGTGGGGTCAATTGTCGGTTGCGGAGCAATCTGTCCCGGTAAACCGGTACTCACGGGAGTTTGCGTTTGAATGTATTCCGGATTCATGTTTTTTCCAGGAAATATTTTTCTCTCAATTTCTTCTCAAAACGAGAAGCATTTTTCCAAAATCTTCAGAATTCCTTTCCAACCGAAAAAAGCACATCCTCGCGGAGAAAAGGAGCGGTGAGGTGCAGTCCGAGCGGAAGGTTTTTTCCCTCGCGTTCCACAAACCCACACGGCAGAGAAAGCGCGGGGAGACCGGCGATGTTGGCCGGAACGGTGAAAATATCCTGTGCATACATGGCAAGCGGATCACCCGATTTCTCGCCGAGTAAAAAAGCAGGAGATGGAGTAGTCGGGGTAGCGATCACATCCACGTTCTGGAAAGCGTTTTCAAAGTCTTCCGTGATTTTTTTCCGCACCATGAGCGCTTTGGTGTAAAACGCATCATAATACCCCGCAGAGAGCACATAGGTTCCAAGCATGATCCGGCGGCGCACTTCGGGACCAAAACCTTCCGCACGGGTCTTTTTGTACATGCCCGAGAGATCCGCACCATCGAAAGAAAGACCGAACTTAACCCCGTCATAGCGTGCAAGGTTGGAAGAAACTTCCGCCGGCATAATGATGTAGTACGTGGAGAGCGCGTAGGCGATGTGCGGAAGCGAAACTTCTCGGACCGTATGCCCTGCCTGTTCAAGTTTTTTGAGATTTTCTCGGAAGTTTTCCAAAACATCATTTTCTACACCCTGCTCCAAGAATTTTTCCGGAACCCCGATAGTGTAACGATCTTTGCCTTCTTTTTTCTCCTGTAAGCGCGTCTCCGGCAAAGAAGTGCTGTCAAGCGGATCATGCCCGCGGAGAGCTTGGAAGAGAATTTCTGCATCTTCGACGGTTTTTGTAAACGGTCCGATCTGGTCAAGCGACGAGGCCATGGCCATGAGTCCGCTTCTCGAAACCGCCCCATACGAAGGCTTGAGCCCCACCACGCCGCAGAAAGAAGCCGGCTGACGGATGGAACCGCCGGTATCCGAACCTAGTGCCGCAAGAGCTGTTCCGGAAGCAACCGCAGCCGCCGAACCGCCGGAGGAACCGCCAGGAACGCGCTTCACATCGTGAGGGTTTTTCGTTGCTCCATACACGGAAGATTCGGTAGAACTCCCCATCGCAAATTCGTCCATGTTGGTGCGGCCGAGAAAAACAGCCCCCGCATCTCGCAGTTTTACAGTCACACCGGAATCATATGGCGCGCGATAATTTTCGAGCATTTTTGAACCCGCGGATGCCAACCGCCCCTTGAGAAGAATATTGTCTTTCATCGCGATCGGAATTCCAGCAAGTGCTGGTGCATCATCCTTTTTTTCGGCAATAAGTTCATCTGCTTTCTTCGCTTGCGCTTTTACATCATCAAAAACCTCCACGTATGCATGAATTTCCGGATCTTTCTCAGAAGCAGCGGCAAGATACGCTTCAGCAAGTTCAGTCGCCGAAAATTCCCGCGCTACAAGCCCTTCCCGCGCGTCTTTAATCGTCATTTTTTCTAAATCGATCGGCATAGTTTTAAAGAATTTTTTTTACCTTCACGAAACCGTCTTTTGTGTGTGGTGCATTTTCCAAAATTGCTTTGGTAAACATCTCCGGCGGGTACGGATCCGAGTCTTCGCGAAGAATGTTGAAGTGTGGCCCGGGAATCGGCACGGTTTTTTCTCCCGCGACCTTTTGTACGTCAGAAACATACGAAAGAATGGAATCAATCTCTTTCAAAAGCGATTGTTTTTCTTCTTCACTCAAATCGATTTTTGAAAGCTCTGCCAGCTTCTCGATTTCTTTGATATTCATACAGATAGAATACGTAATTCCGGGGAAAGTATCAAGTTTTTTCCTCCACCAGCGAAATGTTGTTCTTCAAAATATGCAGACCTCATGAGAAAAGGAGTTCTTTGGTGGAATGGTGGAACACAAAAAAGCCCCCCAAGAGAGAGCTTTTTTGAAAGAGTCGCCAAATGGAATTTTAGAATCCCATTCCCGGCATTCCGCCGCCCATCCCCATGTCTGCCCCGGCGGAATTGTCTTTCTTCTCCGGCTTGTCTACCACCGCCGCTTCTGTGGTAAGGAAGATCGCCGCCGCCGAAGCCGCATTCTGGATCCCACTTCTCGTCACTTTTACCGGATCGATAATCCCAGACTTCAGCATGTCATCTACAAATTTGTCGTTGGCCGCATCGTACCCGGCGCTTGTTTTGGATTCTTTCACCTTGTCGGCAATCACCGCGCCCGTTTCCTTTCCGGCATTTTCCACGATCTGCTTGAGTGGAGCTTCCGCCGCTTTCAAGACAATATCCAAGCCAACCTGAAACTCATTTTCAAATCCTCTGCTCGCCGCTTTTACCTGTTTTGCCGCCACGATCGCCGCTGCTTTTACCAGCGCCACGCCGCCGCCGGGAACAATTCCTTCTTCGATTGCCGCTTTCGTTGCATTCACGGAGTCTTCCACCTTGAGCTTCAAATATTTCATCTCGGTTTCCGTTGCCGCCCCCACACGAATCACCGCCACGCCGCCGCCAAGCTTTGCGAGACGCTCATCCAGCTTTTCTTTGTCAAACTTCGAGTCGGACTGTTCACGGATTTTTCTGATCTGTGCAATGCGGTTCTGGATTTCATTCTTCTTGCCTTTCCCGCCAACGATCGTTGTGTGGTCTTTTGTTGCGATCACCTTCTGTGCGGAACCAAGCACATCCACTTCCACACTGTCGAGCTTCATTCCCACTTCTTCGGACACCACTTTTCCACCTGTCATCACCGCAATGTCTTCCAAATACTCTTTCTTTCGGTCCCCATATCCCGGCGCTTTGACCGCCAGCACGCTGAAGGCACCGCGAAGTTTGTTGAGCACAAAGGTCGTGAGCGCTTCGCCTTCCACGTCGTCGGCAATGATCACCAATTCCTTTTTCCCAGTTTCCACCACCTTTTCCAAAAACGGCAAGATCTCTTTTACGCTCGAAATTTTCTTGTCGGTAATGAAGATGGCGGCATTGTCATACTCCGCTTCCATACGCTCGCCGTTCGTCACCATGTACGGCGATAGATAACCTTTGTCAAACTGCATTCCTTCCACCACTTCAGATTCAATCCCAAACGACTGGGATTCTTCCACCGTCACTACGCCGTCTTTCCCCACTTTGTCGATGGTTTCCGCAATAATTTTTCCAAGCTCTTCGGATTCCGCGGAAATCGTTGCCACCTGGCGGATCTCTTCTTTCCCGCGAATCGGCTTAGCAATCGATCGAAGCGCTTCTACGATTTCTTTCGCACCGGCTTCAATCCCCAAACGCACCCCCATCGCGTTCACGCCCATGGTCGTCCGGCGAGCGCCTTCGCGGATCATCGCCTGCGCGAGCACCACCGCCGTGGAAGTTCCATCACCTGCGGCGTCATTCGTTTTTGATGCCACTTCCTTCAAAATCTCCGCGCCCAGGTTCTCCACCTTGTCCGCCAGCGTGATTTCTTTGGCGATCGAAACTCCGTCGTTCGTAATCGTCGGCGCACCGTAGCCTTTGTCCAGCACCACGTTTCGTCCGCGCGGACCAATGGTAATTTTTACGGCATCAGCAACCGCATCCACTCCGCGTTTGAGCGCATCCCGCGCGTCTTCATGAAAAAAAATCTGCTTTGCCATCTTTTTTGTATTGTTTTAAGTTTTGTAAAGTTTTGTAAATTTGAATTTCAGATTTGCTTACTCTGCCACAATGGCAAGAATACTGGATTCGTTCATGATGAGATAGTTTTCACCATGAACCGTGATCTCATCCGGTCCATACTTTGCAAAGAGCACCCGATCGCCAGCCTTCACGGTCATGGGAATGATCTCGCCGTGGTCGTTCACTTTTCCTTTCCCCACTTCAATCACCCTTCCCTGTTCCGGCCGCTCCTTGTCCAGCGTTTCCGGAAGAATAATCCCGGATACTGACTTTTCGTTCATCTCTTCAGCAGAAAGCGCCTTCACCAATACACGATCGGCAAGCGGTACGATTTTTACTTTTTCTAAAGTTCCTTTTTTTGCCATGAGTGTAAAATATTTTAGTTTTTATGTAAGTTCACGAGGATAAAAAACCTCGAAATACATGCCGAGGCCTCTTCATTTTAGTATCCGAGGTGGAAAAGTCAAACAAGTGTGATTTGCGCCCAAATTTACAAAATCAAGACTATTTTTCACTATCCATGGATTTTTTTACGTACCAAAAAACAAAAACGCCCGTCATAAAAGCTGAAAAGATAACCGTCAGAACAAAAAAGAATGTGCCTTCTCGCGGAAAAAGGTGAAAATAATTCCGGAGAAATTTAAAAAATAATAAAAATCCAAAGAAAATCACTGCACAACAAAGCATAAGAATATCACCCCAAAGCGCTTCAAAAATAAGACGAGCAAACTGCTTAATTTTTTTCTTCATTTTTTGGAAGATTTTCATATTTTTTATTCAAATTTTACTATAAAAAAGGCGGGCCGAAATTTCTCGACCCGCCGAATCATCTCCTTAACAAGTTACAGATTCATGCCCTCAAGCGCTTAATAAGAATAAGCTGTAAGAGGAGCTCCAAAAGTAAAACGTATATCACTCCCAGCCCACTTCGCTATCTGGTTAGCTGTGATTCTGATACCTAGACCCGGAACGCCAAATTTACCCCACCTGGTTGCTCTCATCAGAGCATAATCTATGAATCCTCCACCCCGCAAGTTGTCTGCCAACTCCTTTGGCATGTCGGGAGCGCCAAGGGCGTTCACCTTTTCCAGAATTTGTTGCTGGCTGAGGGTTTCACCTGCGTTCGCAGGTTGACCCGCAAATGCAGGAGTGAGAAAGAACATGATAAGCGCTGCTGAAAGTGCAACCATCTTTACGCGACCCATAAGGATCTCCTTTTCAGATTGTTGGTGTTCTTTTTGCGGGCAACACCGTTTGACCCAAAAACGAGCTTACCAAATGGGGGGGGGCGGAAGTCAAGTTATGCTTTCTAATTTCTCAGTTATTTTCAATTTTCAGCATTTTTCGTAAGCCGTGATTCAAACTTCCACATGTCGCGGCAGGCTTCTTCGAGTGAGTGGGTTGCCTGCCAGCCGAGTACTTCTTTTGCCAAAGACACCTCCGCATAACAGCTTGCCACGTCGCCCGGACGGCGCGGTGCAATCTCATACGGAACTTTCTTTCCCGTTGCTTTTTCAAAAATGTGAATTGCCTCAAGTACGGAAGTTCCCTTTCCGGTTCCGAGGTTGAAAATTTCCATTCCCACGGTTTTCTCCAGGTGATCAAGCGCAGAGACATGCCCTCGTGCGAGATCAGTCACATGCAAATAATCGCGCACACCCGATCCGTCCGGCGTGTCGTAGTTACCACCAAAAACCCGAAGCTTCGGAAGCCGCCCGGAAGCGACACGCACAAGATACGGGAAGAGATTATTCGGAATACCGTTTGGCTCTTCGCCGATTTTTCCGCTTTCGTGTGCACCTACAGGGTTGAAGTACCGAAGCGCGATGATTTTCCACGAGTTGTCCGAAAATGCGAGATCGCAAAGGATCTCTTCGATCATCCACTTGGTCCGGCCGTATGGATTCGCAAGCCCGACTCCTGCGCGACTCCTCTCACGAAGTGGCAGCTCTTCCGGATCGCCGTACACGGTCGCCGATGAGCTGAAAACGATTTTCCGCACCCCGGCATCTTTCATGCACTCCAAAAGCGCCACAGACGAACCAACGTTCACGTCGTAGTATCGAAGCGGATTTGTCACGGACTCTCCCACGGCTTTCAGTCCGGCAAAGTGAATGACCGCATCTATTTCGTGTTCTCGAAAAATTTTTTCGAGCAGCACTTTATCGCGTACGTCTCCTCCGTAGAAAGGAAATTTCGCACCGGTAATTTCTTCCACCCGCGTCAGAGATTCACGCTGGGAATTTGAGAGATCGTCGATCACCACCGCCTCGTACCCCGCCGCCACAAGCTCTACGAGTGTGTGCGAACCGATGTATCCCGTCCCTCCGGTCACCAGTATTTTCATGGGTTTATAATACCATTTCTCCCCACTTCTGTTTATTTTACTCAAAAATTCCTCTAGAAATGAACAATTTTAAAGCCTCCCAATGAGACTTTTCCTTTGAATTTTCCCCAATCTTGCGTTTTTTTGCGCCCGTGCTAGAATTCGCATTGTGATGGTAACGTTCTCATTTATCCTTTGGTGGATTCAAATTGTCCTCTCCATTCTCCTGGTTGCGGCTATTCTTTTTCAGCAAAATGAAGCCGGACTCGGAAGCGCTTTCGGCGGTTCTGGAGGAGAAGGTGAAAGCAGCCATACCAGACGCGGAGGGGAAAGATTGCTTTTCCAAGCGACGATTGTGCTCGCGGTGCTTTTTGCATTGTCGATTCTGAGCTCGCTTTTCGTGTAACGCGACTATCTTCTTCCTTATTATTTCCGATCCGAGACTTTTTGCCTCTTCTTTTTTTGCGTTCCTCAAAAAAGTATTTCTTCGACTCCTCTCTTCCTGAGAAATTATCATTCATCAAATTATCCTCACGCATCCTCCATTCCGACATGAAGTTGAACTTTCCAAAAAATCACGCTTCCCTTTCTCGGACAGAGAGAAATCTGAAGCAAAAAATACAATTTCTTTCCCCCAAGAAAAAAATTGCTTTCTATTCTTGCGCCGTGATTCTGGCGGGTCTTGCCATCTTTGGGCTTTGGAAAGTAAATTCTGCTGAGATGATGGAAGTTCCGGTGCATGGCGGAACACTTTCTGAGGGAATGGTCGGCATCCCGCGATTCATCAACCCAGTACTCGCGTCTTCGGAGACAGACCGCGATTTGACCAAGCTCGTGTATTCCGGACTGTTGACTGTTTCACCGGACGGAACCTACGTTCCCGACTTGGCGGAAAGCTATCAGGTTTCTGACGACGGACTGACCTACACCGTAAAGCTGAAAGACAACCTCAAATGGCAAGATGGTGAGCCCGTAACTGCCGATGATGTGCTTTTCACCATCCAGAAGATCCAGGACGATAAACTGAACAGCCCCAACAAAGCCAACTGGGTGGGTGTCACGGTCGAAAAAATAGATGATCGAACCATTGTTTTTCACCTCCGCGAACCGTACGGACCGTTTTTGGAAAATCTGACCGTCGGAATTCTTCCCAAGCATCTTTGGGACAACAAGACCCCGCAGGAATTCCTCTTCAGTACGTACAACATTCATCCGGTCGGCACCGGGCCGTACAAAATGGCAGGGATTCTCTACCAGGATTCCGGCGTTCCAAAAGAATACCAGCTGACCGCTTTTTCCGGCTACGCAGGAGGCAACCCGTACATTCAAAACCTGAAAATTTCCTTCTTCAAAACAGAAGACGATTTACTCTCGGCGATTCGTGACGGCCGTGTTGAAAGTGCGGCAGAAATTAACCCCGAAGAAGCCGCTTCCCTTGCCGATGACGGATTCACCGTAAAAACCGCCCCGCTGCTCCGAATCTTTGCCGTGTTCTTCAACCAGAGCCAGAATCCGATCTTTGCAGACAAAAGCGTGCGGGAAGCACTGGAACTTGCCGTGGACAAAAACGCGATTATTGAACAGGCACTCTCGGGTTACGGTACGGCAATTAACGGTCCCATTCCTCCCGGCACTGTTGGCTTTCAGTCCGACAGCGCAAGCAGCAGCCTAAACCGAGAAGATGCCATTACCAAAGCCAAGAGCCTGCTTGAAGCAGACGGCTGGACATACGACGAGACGGAAAAAGTCTACAAGAAAGGCGAGGGAAGCGATGCACAGACGCTCGCTTTTACGCTTGAAACTTCGGACGTTCCGGAACTTAAGAAAACCGCACAGATTCTTCAGGAAAATTGGAAAATGATCGGCGCCAATGTCACCATAAAGTCTGATGAGGTGGAATCCCTCAACCAAAACGTGATCCGCCCGCGCAAGTACGACGCACTGCTTTTTGGACAGATCACCGGACGCAACCCAGACTTGTACGCGTTTTGGCATTCGAGTGAGCGGCTAGATCCGGGGCTCAATGTTGCCATGTACACCAACGCAGATGCTGACAAAATCCTTGAAACCGCGCGGCAGATCTCGAACCTTTCCGAACGTGCAGAGAAGGATCAGGAGTTCAGTGAAATTCTTGCGCAAGACCACCCGGCGATTTTCCTCTACGCTCCCGAGTTTCTCTATGTCGTTCCCAAGAAACTTCGCGGCATGGAACTGGGCGGAATATCCGTTTCTTCCGATCGTTTCTCCGACATTGCCAAATGGTACGTAGACACAGAGCATGTTTGGAAATTTTTTACCTCATGACAGATGACGGATGACAGATGACGGAAAATTTTTCATATTCAAAGTTGAAACCGTTCTTCTTTGTAAAAATTATTCACTTGAATTATTGACTACAGAAACAAAAAGTAAAAAAAATTAAAAAACCTTAACAATTCTCTCCATGATACAGCAACATTCCTACTCAAATACGAACAAGAAAAACCAAAACCCGAGAAACCGCAACTACAACGGAAGATCTGGGAAACCAACATCTGAAAAATCTACTGCCATTGCCGCGCCGGAACGCCGGGAAAACAAACTTCCGCGCAGGGTCTCGCGAGATCGAAACGGGCACGGAAGAAATATGCCGCGGAAAAGCCCTCTTTCCCACCGGTCACGCGGTACTAAAGCCAACATTTTGCCGGTCGCGGAAGACGCTATTCGGATCATTCCTTTGGGTGGCGTAGAAGAAGTCGGTAAAAACATGGTCGTTATCGAGAACAAAGACGACATTTTCATTTCTGACGCCGGCTTTCAGTTCAGCGAAGTGGAGACTCCAGGCATCGACTACATCATTCCAAACACCACCTACCTCGAAGAACATAAAGACAAGATCCGCGGGATGTTCATCACCCATGGACACCTGGACCACATCGGCGCGATTCCCTACATCATGGAAAAGATCGGTAATCCAAAAATCTACACTCGCCCGCTCACGGCGATCATGATCAAAAAGCGCCATGAGGAATTTCCGCATGTGCCAAAACCGGAAATCATCGAGGTGGAGCCAAATCAGTCCCTCACCCTTGGCAAAACCCACGTGAAGTTTTTTTCCGTGACTCACTCGATCCCGGATTCCATGGGAATTTCCATCGAGACCCCATACGGTAACGTTCTTCTTTCGGGAGACCTGCGATTGAACCACAAAGACGGCGTTCCTGTGGAAGAGGAGCAGGAAGTCTGGGGAAAAATTGGCAAGGAGAATAACCTGCTTTTCATTGCAGACTCCACAAACGCCGAGAACCCGGGCTGGTCCATTCCAGAATCCGAAATTCTCAAGAATATCGAAAAGGTCATCAAGGATACTCCTGGACGGCTTTTTATCGGAACCTTTGCCTCCCAGTTCGCACGTATGGTCAAAATCATTGAAATGTGCGAGAAATACGGCAAGAAAGTCATCACTGAAGGCCGAAGCATCAAGTCCAACATCGAAATTGCTCAACGCGCAGGGCTTCTGACACCGAAGAAAGACACGATCATCCCCGTGCAGGAAATCGGCAACTACCCGGCAGATCGGATCGTGGTACTTGCCACTGGCGCCCAAGGTGAAGAATTCGCTGCACTCATGCGCATGGCAACCAAGCAGCACAAATATGTGACGTTGAACGAACGCGATACAATTTTGCTTTCTTCATCCGTTATTCCGGGCAACGAACTTTCTGTTCAAAGGCTGAAGGACGAACTCTATCGCAACGGCGTGAAGCTCATCACCTACCGCACGTCTGAAGTACACGCTTCCGGACACGGAAACCAGGAAGAGCTTGCGTGGATCAACAAAATGGTTGGGGCAAAATTCTTCATGCCCGGGTACGGTTATCATTCCATGCTTCGTGTCCATGCCGAAGTAGCGGAACGCGTCGGAGTACCGAGAAAAAATATTATTCTTGCGGAGAACGGCAGCGTGATCGATATTGTAAAAGGCGAACAGCTTGTGATCCAGAAAGAAAAAGTTCCGGCATGGGATATTTTTGTGGATGGATTTTCTGTTGGCGATGTGCAGGAAGTGGTAATTCGCGATCGACAAATGCTCGCTGAAGACGGAATGTTCATCGTGATCGTGACACTGGATGTCAAAACCAAACAGGTGAAGAAATCGCCGGATGTGATCTCCCGCGGATTCGTCTACCTCAAAGAATCACAGGAACTTCTGAAACAAGCGCGCATCATCACCCGAAAAACAGTGGAAACCCGCGCGCGCGGCATGAAAACGGTGAATTTCGACGCCCTGAAGCGCGACGTCACCGAAAGCGTTTCCCGCTACCTTCTCCAGAAAACCAACAAGCACCCGATGGTGATCCCGGTTATTTTAAGCGTGTAAATCACCGAAAACTTGGTACAATTTTCCACATGCCTGAACCCTTGAAATAGGGTACACTGTGGAAATGCTTTCTCGTCTCAGTCATTTTTCCCGCGTGTTTCATCGCGCCCCCAAAGCTCCGGAAGCTGCTCCGGAGGCTTTTGGTTTTTACGCTATTTATTTTGCAAGCTTTTTGTTTATTCTGAGCTACGGTCTGCCACTGTATTTGGCGTCTTCTTTTGTCGAAAAATACGCAGATAAGCAGATTGTCGGTCTGGTTTTTGCGCTCGGCGCCGCTTTGGGACTGCTGATCTTGTCCAAAATCCCGCCAGTCCTGCGCCGTTACGGGAACCGCCGCACCGCGCTCGTGCTCATGGCACTCGAAGTGCTTTCGCTTTTGGGCCTCGTAGTTTTCAGGTCCCCCACGCTCGTGCTTCCGGTCTTCCTCGTGCAGCAGGCACTCCTCCCGGTCATCATTTTCAACCTGGATCTTTTTCTGGAGAGTTTTTCGCAAGATAGCTCTACGGGAACCATACGGGGCGCGTATCTCGCACTCACCAATTTTGCTATTTTTGTCGCGCCGTTCATCGCCGGGATCGTCTTTACGAACGGAGAATTCTGGAGGATCTTTCTCCTCGCCGCGGTCATCATGCTTCCGGCGACCTTCTTCGTCTTTTTCTCTCTCCGTACTTTTCACGACCCGCTCTACGTCGATATTTCTTTTTTTAATGCTTTCCGCAGTTTGCGCGGGAAGCCCAACATCCGCAACATCGTCTTGGCACGCTTCCTGCTTCGTTTTTTCTATTCGTGGTTTACGATCTATGTTCCGATCTATCTTCACACCGAAATTGGATTTTCACTCTCACAAATCATCGGCATCATTCTTCCGGTGGCTCTCTTGCCCTTCCTGATCGTTCAGCTTCCGCTTGGAAGAATGGCCGACCGCGCACACAACGAACGCGAGCTTTTGATTTTAGGATTTTGGATCCTGGCACTCGCAACGGCAATCCTGTCTTTTGTCACAGCGCAAAACATCTGGCTGTGGATGGGACTTTTTGCGCTTGGGCGAACCGGCGCAGCAACCGTGGAAGTCATGACGGAAACGTATTTTTACAAACATGTTGACGCATCAAATGCCAACCTGATCAGCATCTTCCGCTCCATCCGCCCTACCGGAATTATCGTCGGACCGCTCACCGCCACGCTCATCCTCGTCGTATTCCACGTTCCCTACCAGTATCTTTTTGTGATTTTGGGCGCACTGCTGCTTTTGGGCATTCCGCTCGCCCACACGCTGAAGCCCACTCAGGCTGAATGAGGTTTTAGATAAAAAAAACCCGAACAATTCGGGTTTTTTTATCTTTCAATTTCAATATTGTGGCTATCCTTTTCTGACCCAACATCACTGATACACTCCGGTCACCCAAGCCACCCCTCCATTTTCCGTCTGCCAATCCCGGCTTGCACATTTAAACCCGGGACTTGAAGGATATTTGTTCTGCCCCGTTGCATCCATTTTCACGATCTCTAAAATATAAAAGGGCTTTATTTGACTGCATCCGTATATCTTAGCATGCGCTGCATCATAAAAATAATACCCGTAATTTCCGCAGTTGGCATCCAGTGAAGGGCTGGGATCCTTGAGACCGACAGAAATATATTTACCCTCCGTAAGTGCCTGTATAAAGCCCTTACCTATAGAAGCATCGTGACTGCTCGTTTCCCACCCGCTGCAAATACTTCCGGGAACATTTGAGGTCGGATACTGTCCGCCGTGATCGTCCGCATACATCGCAAGTGCCGTTTCCAAAGTATGCATATCGGAAAGTCGGGCCGCGTCCCGTGCTTTTCCACGTGCGGTGTTCAAGCTTGCCAAAATCACAGACGCCAAAAGCCCAATGATTGCGATCACTACCAGAAGTTCGATGAGCGTAAATCCTTGGTTTGCTGAAGTTTTTTTCATAATTGCTGTGAAGAAAGCCTGCCGGTGATTAATTTGGGACCATCTGCTGAATCTCCTCCGGAGTCAGCGGTTTCGGACCTCCGAGCCCGGAAAGCAGCCAAATGATCAGGAGAAAGACAATCACCACAAAAACGACCATCACCACCACGGCCTGCTTTTCTGTCTTTATCGCTCCGCCGGAGAGCTTCATTACTGCCCTGGTAAAAGGAGACTGCTCCTTTGGTGCCGCGGATGCTCCAGATGGCGCAATTTCCGGCTGCGGAAGGTTTTCGTCTTCTTCAAAAATAACGTCTTTTTCTTGGTCTTCCATGCCCTTCATTGTACCGTTCCGCGGAAACACCCGCAAGAGATGCTTTCCCCAGCCGATTAGAAAAAACAAAGCGAATGTGCTATGATTCCCTTGAAATCAAAGGAGAGGTGGCTGAGTGGTCGAAGGCGGCGGTCTTGAAAACCGTTGAGGGTTTATGCCCTCCGTGGGTTCGAATCCCACCCTCTCCGCACAAGGCAAGAAGAAGTCATCCGTCTAGGGTGACTTTTTTCTTGACTTGCTTTCTGAGAGTGTGGGATTCGAAAGGCGGAGACGGAGAAAATAAATTCTTATTTATTTTCAAACCATCGAGCCCGGGCAGGGGCCACACAATATTTTTGGAGTGAAGCGAACAAAAATGTTGATGTGAGCTGACGCCGAATCCCCACCCTCTCCGCATTGCGGCGGAGAAACCAAGCCCCCTTGCAACGGAACACTTCACCCTTTTAGAAAAAATTGACTTTATAGAAAATTATGTTTCTATAGTGAAGGAATTTATTTGCCATTCTCCTTGAGAGATAGAGGCAGTGAACGTTAAGTTAAGAAAGTTACCCGGGAAGAAGTTATTCGCGCCTATAGGAAATTTTCTGAAATGGGAATCGGAGATCCCGCCGAACTTGATCTTTCTGAACCGGAAGTCCAAAAAGCACACGAGCTTTACTACAAATGGATATCTGAAGGCGACAAAAAAGAGAGGTGTGGAGAAGCACAGCGCCGACACGATTTGGACAAGACGATGGTAAACATAGATGCAGGCTTCACAGGCAAACTCTATCTGGAGAATGCCTGTGACTGGATAATGCAGGACGCGGAAAAAGCGGGGAAAATCCCAGGTGATAACGAAAGAAGCAAAACCAGGGATTTGCTGGCGAAAGCAATCAGAAAAGTGCGAAGGCTTCTGAAAGAAGAGAATTGAATATTCAAAAAAACACGCGCTTGAATGCCGACAACTGACATGCAAGCGCTTTTTCTTTCTCCTGTATTTTCAAATTTTTCTGAGTATAATACGAATATTGGCACACATCCTGCTTTTCCTTGGAAGCAAAGAAAAGGATTCCAAAAACTACAAAATCAAGGAGAAAAACCGGTCGATTACAAACTAACTTTTACTCTCATGAGCGACGAACACAAGCAAAAAGCAAACCATCCGGATTGGGAACCGCTTCCCTGGAGAGCATGGGGATCGTGGTTTAGCTGGGGATCTCCCGTGGGGCTTGGCCTCGGCTGGGCACTCTTCATCATTCCGCTCGGTATTTTTCTTCTCTTGCTGCATCAAGCGGGAATCAGTATCTAACTGCGTAGAATTCAGAAAAACCAAAACCGCCTTATCGGCGGTTTTTTGAGCTCCCCAACACCAATGGAGTTTTTGCCTTCAATTTCAGAATATTTGCCCCCCACGAATTTTTTTTATAAAATTGAAAGATGCAATGGCTTCGATCGCACTGGTATCAACTCGGACTTGCTTTTGCCATCATCCTTTTAGGAATTTTGGTTTTCTGGCACGGCGCTCTCTCCGATTTTCGCATTTTGCTCTGCATCAGCCTGATGACACTCTTCTTCCATCAGTTCGAAGAATACCAATTTCCCGGTTACTTCCCCCGCATGATCAACACCGTACTTTTCAAAAGCGAAACACCTGATCACTACCCGCTGAACGCCAACACCGCCCTTCTGATTAACACCATAGTCGGCTGGGGTCTTTACACACTTGCCATAATCTTTGGTGAACACGCCGTCTGGCTCGCTGTAATAAGTGTAATGATTTCCGCTGGAAACGTTATCGCCCATACATTTCTTTTCAATATCAAGGGTAAGACGTTTTACAATCCCGGAATGGCAACCGCGCTTTTACTGTTCTTGCCGCTCGTAATTTATTTCTTCGTCTTTACCAGTACGCATCACTTGATCGGCCCATGGACGCTGACGCTCAGTATCATTCTTGGTGCGCTTTTAAACTACTTCGGGGTACTCAAACCCATTACACTCTTCAGCCGAGAAAACTCCCCTTTCGTCTTCCAGCCATTTCGATAAACAACACACCATATTCACCCAGTGAACAAACATAAAACTATAAAAAATATTTTTCTCATGACTCGCGACGAGTCCAAAAACCACGGAGAGAATCTCACGATTTTCTTCTCAGTTTTTGACTCTCTTTTTGGAAAATGCCTAATCGCTTCTACGGAAAAAGGCGTATGCAATATTCTTTTTGCGGACACAGTGAAAGAAGCGGAGAATGACCTGAAAAAGCGCTGGCCCAAAGCAAAAATTCAAAAAAGCACCAAACCGGAACACGAAAAAATCAAAAAATATTTTTCCGATCCGAAAAAATTCCCCATCCCGGAAATTTCCTTTCATCTCCGAGGAACACCATTTCAGCTGAAAGTCTGGGAAAAACTCCTTCAGTTGGCACCATCCGGTTCAGTCACTTCCTATGGCGTCATCGCGGAAAAGCTTGGCGGAAAGAACATGTCACGTGCCGTGGGAGCAGCCGTCGGACAAAACCCGATTGGCTATCTCATTCCCTGTCACCGAGTGATCAAAGGAACCGGCGAAATTGGTGAATATCACTGGGGTTCTTCGCGCAAAGAAAAAATGCTGCAATATGAAGCCTCACAAGAAAGAGCGTACCGGAGAAAGAAAGTAATAGAAAGACAGCAAATTCATTCCACCAAGAACTAACTTCCCCGATATCCAGTCAAAAGCATGTCGAGCGCGTGTTCAAATGAACCAGCGCGAGTGACCGTCCCGGCATCCACAAAGAAAATTTCATCGGCGTTTTTGATGGTATTTAAACGGTGTGCAATAATCACGCGGGTGGTTTCTTTCGGAAGTTTTTCCAAGATCTCCGACAAGAAAGATTCCGTTACGGTATCGATGTTTGCTGTCGCTTCGTCCAAAATCAAAAGTTCCGGAGCACGCAGGACTGCGCGGATAAAAGCAATGAGCTGCTTCTGTCCCAGACTCATACCACTTCCGACCGTGACCACTGGTGTATCAAGTCCGTTCTCAAACCGTACCAACAGCTTTTGGAGCCCTGCCTGCTCAAGCACTTCTTTCATTTGTTCGCTTGAAGAATCCGCATATTTCGGGTTTCCATACAAAATATTTTCACGAACTGTGCCGCTGAAAACAAACGGGTCCTGGAGAATGAAACCGATTTTTTGCGTCCGTTCTGCTGCCTCAAAAGAGCGGATGTCTCGCCCGTTCAAGAGCACCTTTCCTTCACTCGCGTCATAGAGCCGCGCCATGAGAGAAGCGGTTGTGGTTTTTCCGCCGCCGGTTGGCCCCACCAGCGCATACGTTTTTTCCTTCTCGAGAGAAAAAGAAATGTGGTGCAAAACATCTTTGCCATCCCCGTATCGGAAAGAAACATCCTGAAACTGCAGAAGCGACGGGTGTGAGAGAGACTTTTCATTTTCCTCGGGTGCAACAACCAGGAGGTTCGACTGAAGTTCCAAAATCTGAGAAATTCGATCCCAGCCCGCAAGTGCCGTTTGGAGCGTGGAGTAAATTCCCGCAATCTGCCGAAGTGGGTTATAAAAATTGTTGACATAGGCGATGAAGCTGATCAAAAGTCCGACCGTAAAATCCCCCTCTACAATGAGATAGATTCCGTAGGACAAGACGATCAGCTGAGCGACATTTGAAAAAAAGGTATACACCGGAGTAAAAACGTTGTTGGCAATTCCGGCATGAAGTGCGGCGGAAAAATTCGTCACGTTCGCCTCATGAAAATGCTCGCGGAAATAATCGCGCCGGTTGAACGCCGCCACCACTTTGAAGTTGTCCAGGCTCTCCTGCACCTCCGCACTCATGCCGCCCACCGCCTGGAGGTTGGCGGTGTTGCGCTTCTTCACCCAGGGAGAAATCGCACGCGTAAAAATCAGCAAAAAAACCGCCGGTGCAAGCGCCGCAAGTCCGAGCCGCGGGTTCAAAACCACCAAAACCACCGCCGCTCCCGCCATCACAAAGAGACTTCCCATCAGCTGCACGAGCGATTGCGAAAAAAACTGATTCAGCTTGTCCGTGTCGTTGTTGATGCGCGAGATCAAATCCCCCGCTTTGTTTTGATTGAAAAAGGCAACCGGCAATTCCTGAAGTTTGTCAAAAATAACACTTCGCAGGCGAAAGAGCGTCCGCTGCCCGACTCCACCCATCATTCGTGTCTGAAAATAATTTGCCAAAAATGCCCCCAAGTACATAAGAACAATAATCGCGGAGAAAACCAAAACACCGCCAAATTGCTTGGTCAAAATATAATCGTCGATCGTGCGCGCCACCAGGATCGGAGCAAGCAGCGTCAAGCCCGAGTTGATGAGAATCGCCGCGAGCGCGAGGAAAAAGTTTTTCTTTTCCGGCGCAAGGATCGGCAAAAGTTTTTTTGCTGCTTTCCAAAAAGCACGTTTTGAGTTTTTTTCTTTGGTGAGATCTGAGAGGGTGTAGTTCATGGTTTTAATCATTAGCACTTTGGCCGGTTCGATAGATCTGTACGTATTCGGGAGACATTTCCATCAGTTTTTCATGCGATCCTTCCGCGAGCTTCTCGCCTTCCATGAGAAGAATGATGTTGTCGTAGTGCAACACGGAAGAAACTTTCTGAGTGACGGAAAGAACCGTCATATCCGGATACATGGTTTCAATATTCTGAAAAATTTTCTTTTCGGTTTTCGTGTCCACGCGAGCGGTAAAATCGTCAAGCAGCAGGATATTTGGACGGAGTGCGAGTGCGCGGGCAAGCATGATGCGCTGTTTCTGTCCCCCGGAAAGGCTCATACCGCGCTCGGAGACACTCGTTTCAAGGCCTTTTGGCAGTCCATCAATGAAATCCTGAAGCTCCGCTGCCCGAACAGCTTTTGCCAAATCCTCGTCCGAAACTTTTTGGTTAAAAGCAATATTTTCCCGAAGCGTGAGGTTGAAGATCACACTGTCCTGAAAAACCAATCCGACAGATTCGTGGAAAGATTCCGTGTTGTACTCGGAGAGCGGCTTTCCATCAAAGAGGATTTCTCCTTCTGTTGGCGAAATCAATCCGATCAAAAGGTGGAGCAGCTGCGTCTTTCCCGCCGCCGTCGGGCCAATGATAGCGGTTTTTGTCTTTGGTTTCACCTCAAAAGAAATATTTTTCAAAATTGGATGTTCGCCGATCTTGAGGGAAAGATTTTTTACCGCAATATTCCCCCCAAGCGGCCCAAGCAGTTTTCCCTGTTCTTCCTGCTCCGGTGCAGCCAAAACTTCCTGGATGCGGGTGTAGGACACTTGGGCGCGGGCGATCAGGTTGCTCATGAAGCCGAGCATCATGATAGGAAAAATGAGGATCATGATATAGCTGTTGAAGGCGGCAAAATCACCAATCGTCATGTTTCCACCGATCACCAAATGCCCACCAAACACCAACACCACGACGGTCGCCAGACTTGCCACCAGCGTGATCACCGGAATGAGAATTGAAAAAAGCCGCACAATGCCGAGTCCGTTATCTCTCGCATCGGAATTTGCTTTCGTGAACTTTTCAAATTCGTTGTGCTCTGAATGCAAAACCCGCACCAGCGCGGCACCGAGGATGCTTTCGTTGATGACCTTGTTGAGCCAATCAATGACCTCGCGGGAGTGAAGAAACAACGAGCGCATCTTCCGCAGCACGAAAAAGAAAATCCCGCCGATAAGTGGAATGATCACCAACACCGCAAGGGCGAGCTTCCAGTTGAGCAGGAGAAGTAAAGCACTCGAACCGACAATCAGGAAAAGCGAGGACACGATAGACGCGATGGCCATAGAAACAAACATCTTTACCGAGTCAGCATCGGACGTGAGGTTGGTCAGAAGCTTCGCGGATCCGATTTTTTCCACAAATTCATAGCTCTGCCGGGAGATTTTTGCCGAAAGCGTATCGCGAAGATCGCGCGCAGCCCGTTCCGAAGCGTAGGTCTGCACAATCGCCTGCCCGTAGGTAAAAACCAGCATGCCAAAAGCCACCAGAGCGAATTCTATGACTACTCTTTCAGGAGAAAACGCGCCATGTGTGTATGTATCGATCGAGTGTGAGATGATTTGCGGAATCGCCAGGTTGAGTGCATTACCCGCAAGCCCCAGCATGATCAACAGCGCAATCAAAAACTTGTACTGCTTCAAAAGCGAGAAAAGTCCCGGCAGCTGTTTGGCAGGGGCAGATATATTGTTGTTGTTCGTTTTCATTGTCCGTGAATTTCTTTCCAGTGCTTCATCACTTTTTCTTGCAGACGTATAAATGTTTCAAGTTCCTTATCCGAAAGCGCCTCAAACATTTTTCCGATTTTTGCGTATTGCGCTTTTTGTGTTTTTTGAAGCATCTTTTTTCCTTGCAGGGTAAGCACAAGCGTCACTTTTCTTCGATCTTTCGCATCAGTCTCGCGCGAGAGAAGTTTATCCTTCACGAGTCTGTTGATCACCTGCGTTGCTGCACTGGAGGACACATGAAAACGCTCGGCAATTTCCTTCGTCGTTTTTGTTTCCCCTTCCGAAAAAACAAACAAAATCCCCATTTGCGCATGGGTCAGGAGCTGCTTTTTCTCATGCGAACCGTGCGCATGATGCTTAGAAAAAGCACGCCGAAGAGACCGCATGTTCTCGAAAAATTCTGACAATATTTCCTCTCTTGCCTTTGACATAATGTAAGATGCTTAACAGATTAGCATCTTAACTACTTTTATGCAAGTACCCGAGAAACAAAAAAACCGAAGCTTCTCGCCTCGGCTTTTTCAATATCAGTACATTCGTATTACGCTGCCTTTGTTACTGTTTTCCCCTCCTCAAGTTCCGAAGTACAATTCGGGCATCGCGTTGCAGCAACCGGGATCATGCTCACACAAAATGGACAACTTTTCGTCGCTGGATCAGTCTCTTCCCCTTCGCTGCGCTTCTGCCACAGATGATTCACCATTTTCACCACCACAAAAACCGAAGCACCGATAATGAGAAAAGAAATAACAGTATTGATGAAAGTACCATAGTTCACCGTGACAGCGTGAGCCGCCCGTGCTTCCGCAAGCGTCGGATAGTGCTTTCCGCTCACGGTAAAAAATAAATTTGAGAAATCCACCCCACCCAAAAGATACCCGATCGGCGGCATGATAATGTCATCTACGAGAGATTTTACCACCGCGTTAAAAGCCGTACCGATCACCACACCAACCGCAAGGTCAATCACATTTCCTCGCAGAATAAAGGCTTTGAATTCATCGATAATTTTCATATAAAAAAATAATTTACTCTTCGCCAAGGTGGTGCAAAATTTTCTCTACCGCTTCATCCGGATCTTCCTGAAATTTTTGGATAATTTCCGGATGCTCACGCACATATTCGTCAAATTGTAGGGCACACTTTCCCTCTGTCCATCGAAACTTTGCCTCTCTCTGCTCCCATTCCGGGTGAAGACTGATAAATTTCTGCATTACCAGAATTTGGAGATTTTGACGCGCTTCAAAATTCACATCATATGAATCTGGCTCAGATATTTTTTTGCTTCCTTGTTCTTCTCTTCCAGCTTGTTCAAATCCCATATTTTTCCGTGTTTTTATTTTAATGTATCCATCCAAACGATTTATGAAGGATTGTATCACATTTCTGGAGTCTTTGGTTTTTCGAACGAAGATATATTATGATATCTTTATGCATTTACACACTCCACTTTCGGAAGCCTTTCGGCTCATGGGTACGCAGAAAGCCGCGCTTCAAAAGCTCGGGATTTTGACCATTCGCGATTTGCTCTACCACTTCCCCGCACGATACACGGATGTTTCCGAAATGCGCTCGGTGGCAAATCTCGAAGGAGAAAAATCCGCCGTGGTCTACGGCCGCCTCACGAAACTCGAGACAAAAAAAGCGCGGTTTAAAAAAATGCCGTATGCGGAAGGAGAGCTGGAAGACGGAACCGGAAAAATAAAAATCATCTGGTGGAACCAACCATTCATTGCCAAGACTTTTCAGGTTGGAGCATTGGTGCGGCTCGACGGACCGATCCAAAACAGCACCGCTGGAAAGCGCCCATACATGAGCAACCCGGAAATTTCCTACGCGAATGAACTTCCACTCGGAGCAAGCGACACGCTTTTTGATGCAAACACCGAAGAAACAATCTACGGCGTGTATCCAGAAAGCCGCGGGATTACTTCGCGATGGTTCTATCACAAGATCGCACAAATTTTAAAAGACGAAGCTGTTCTTGAGGAACTGATTGATCCGATTCCTCAGGAGATCTTAGAAAAATACCATCTCCCTGCTCTCAAAACTGCACTCTTTTGGATCCACCGCCCCAAAAAAACCACTCTTGCAAAATCCGCCCGAAAGCGCTTTGCCTTTGAAGAAATTTTTTTCATCCAGCTTTCGCGGCAGCTTGCCAGAAAAGAATACGAACAATTCAAAACCTTTCAAATAAACGCTCAAGGCAAAACGCTCAAGGATTTTGAAAGTCGCCTTCCCTTCACGCTGACCGCTGCACAGAAAAAATCCATAAAGCACGTCATGGACGACCTCAAAAAACCACACCCCATGTCGCGGCTTCTTGAGGGTGATGTTGGATCGGGGAAAACCGCCGTGGCCGCGCTTTCATCCTACGCCGTGGTGAATACTCGCCCGGAAGGACAAAACTTCGGCAATCTCCAGGTCGCCTACATGGCACCGACGGAAGTACTCGCGCGGCAGCTTTTTGAATCATTCATTGAATACTTTGCACACCTGCCGATCCAGATCGGGCTCATCACCGGAAGCGAATGCCGAAAATTTCCTTCCAAAGCAAACCCAAGTACCCACACCCAT
>DASSSU010000014.1:0-32005 GCA_035708305.1 Minisyncoccota bacterium
CTGGTAAACTTTGCTGACTGGTTTGAACATCATGAACAAGGCAGAGAATTCTATTCTCTTGCGGATTTTTAGCTTGATAGTCTCCGTGCAGGAGTTGTCTTTACCCACAAAGAAGTTTTTGTCAAAAACCTGATCGCTACCATCAATGGAGACGAAGATCCTCTTCTTTCATTTGAAAAGAGGCTCAAGGAGAAGCACGAAGATTTGTGTAAGCTGGTTTCCGTAGAGGCATTTTATGAGTTTTGTATCTCAAACAAACGTCCCGGCAAGAAGACCAATGATGAGTTTACAAAAACTCTCAAAAATACACTTTTCCCAACCTATAAAAACGAAGAAAATAATAATGAGATGAACTCGTTTACTCGCCTTTTTTCTTCGTGGGTTTTTGAAAAGAAAAAAGATGAAAAAGTCTTGGAATTTTTAGGCTTCGACCCATTTCCAAAAACTGAATATGATTTTACATTCTTTTTTCATCCAGAAATAAAACTCAACAAAAACGCTTCTTCAAAAGATCTCTTGTTTTTGTATAAAAATTTTCTTTCCAATCATCCTCTTTTATACGGAAAAGAAACCGCCGCAGAGAAAAAAATAAAGATGATTTTTGGACTTTTTAATAATCACGGTGCTTTTTCAAATTATTTCAATAAAGCACTTGCTGCTCTTGAGAAGAAAGATCCTACTTTAAAGAAGCAAATTATCGCAAATTCAAAATACTGGAAAGAAAATCAATCCGAATTGGATGACCGGCTTACTTTTCTCCAAAATCAAGCTTCTAAAATCCAAAAACCGTTTCTTACGCGTGGTTGGCATGAGTATCGTTCAAGCGTTGGAGGAAAAATAGAATCATGGGTTTCAAATACATTAAACCAGGAACTCACAATAGAGCACCAACTTTTTGGAGGAAAAGACGAAAAAGGGAAGTGGGAAGATGGAAATGAACAGGAACTTCTAGAAATTCTAGACAAAGATGACGTTGTTTCAAAAGAATCCAAAGACGTTGCTCGTGAGTGTCTTGATCTTCTTCAAGAATTAAAACCTGAAAAACAAGGTTTGGCAGATACTCCGCTTTCTCTGTATCGAAAATTGATTGGAGAATTGCGGACACAACTAAATATAGAATATCAAGATACTTTTCCAACCTTTACAGGGAAAACAGAAAGAGAAAAGAAAAACGAAGAAAAAACGAAAAGAGCGTATGGAAAATATCCAAAGCTTTTTAAAGATATCCGTTTAGTGCCAAATTTTCTGGGTGAAACAAAGCGCGAAAAATATAAGAAATTTATTTTTTCAGCAGATGTTTTGCATCAAGGCACAGCTTTTTTGAGTTCAGTTGATGAACAAGTGAAAGATGAGAAGATCTCACACAGGTTTAAGGGTGAGGAAGGCATTATTGAATTCACTCAAAAACAATTTGAAACTCTACGGAAGAAATACTACGTATTAAACGCTACTCGTTTTCAACATGTTATTAGCTCTATTTTAAACAAAGAAAAATATCGATGCGCCACCGATAGCGCTTTTCGTGTTGAAAAAGTTTTTCTTAAAGAAAAAGGCAAGTTTGTAAATGAGCAGTATTATGCGTTCTTTGTGCATCCACTGGCGCGCACCCAAAACAAAAACCGTATTACTATTGAGAACCTTTCCGAAACAAAAGCCATTGAAATATTGCAGAATATCGCCCGTGACCTCAAACCTCGTTGGGAGGAGATTATAGCAACCGGACACGTTGAAGAACTTCTTGACGCGATCGAAATGGAGAAAGTTCGCCTTGGAATTCTCACGGCGCTTTTTAATGAAAAGAAATTTAAAGTAGAAAAAGGTCTCCTTGAGAAAAAATGCTTTTCTGATGCTTTTGCTTATTTGGAGCTCAAAAACAATCCAACTGAATTAAACAGTAAGGATTTTGGACGCTTTTTGCAGACTTCCGTTTGTGCGGAAATAAAAGGTGCTTTAAATAAGATAAGTCGCACAGAATATACAGAACGTTATGTAGCCCAGCCAATGAAAGCTGAGGAAAATTTTCCGCTTACTCTTACGGTCTCACAAAACAAGCAGCAAAAAGAAAAGGCTTTTTGGCACATTATCGATAAAGGCGAAATTTTGAAGAAAGAGAGTGAAGACACAATGCCTATTGTTATCAAAGCAGGGAAAATATTTAGCGATCATAAAAATGATTACAAAAAAGATTACTACGCACAGAGAGAAAATATTTTCGATCTTGTCTCTTCAAAATATCATTTGCAATTCTTAAGCAAAGTCTTGAATGTAAACGGGCAATCCTGGTGGAAGAAAAAAGGAATTGGCCTTTCTCTTGCTTCTTATTCATTCATTTTGGAACAGCAAGTTTTCCTGAAATGGGATCTTGAGAAAAGAAAGTTGATTCTTGAACGGAATGATGAAAACAAGAGGATTTTTGTTTCCATTCCTTTTACTCTAAAGCCACGGAAAAAGAAAATCGATCTTGAGAAAAGAAGTCGATACATGGGAATAGATGTTGGAGAATACGGTTTGGCTTGGACAATTCTTGATGTTGATTTAGAGAATAAAAAGATTAAGAAAATATTGAAGCAAGGGTTTATTTACGAACCGCTCACTCACAAAATTCGTGATTATGTAAAAACGCTTCAATCAAATCAAGTGAAGGGAACATTTAGTATGCCAAATACTAAGCTTGAACGATTGCGCGAGAACGCTATTACATCCTTACGCAACCAAGTTTCTGATATTGCAATGCGGTATAATGCTATTCCAGTTTATGAATTTGAAATCTCTAATTTTGAAACCGGTTCAAATAAAGTGAAGGTTATTTACGACTCAGTAAAGCGGGCTGATGTGGGGCGTGGGGGAAGTGATGCAGACAAAGCCGAAGCTGATTTAGTTTGGGGGAAAAAAGGAAAAAATTTTGGAAAGACCATCGGTGCATACGCCACCAGTTATATTTGTACAAAATGCAAGAATTCTCCATATTTGGATTTTGAGAATGGGACTAACACAAAGGAACAGCTTAACGAGGTACGAAAACTATCACGCCCATCGATCGAAGATTTCATTAAAAGATACTCACAATACACAAATGAACCAAAACTACAAAAAAATGGAAGCGGGGATGGGGTTTGGAAAACAAGACGTGGGAACAGCGCTATTTACATTTGCCAAAAATGTAAGCATGTTTCAGACGCCGACATCCAAGCATCCTATTGGATCGCTCTGAAAAAAATACTACGAGATTTTGACCCTAAAAAGGAGAAGAATGAACAAACTTATCAAAATGGATCAAAATCTGACGAATTAACAAAGCTTCTCGAAAAACACAATACTGATCTCACAACAGAAATAAAATTTGATTTGTGCTAATTTTTACACCCTTCGGTGTTCACGACAGAGAATGCTTTCTTTGTAATCATCCAAGAAAAATGTTGACTTCCCGTGGTTTTCTGCTAAAATCTTTACATTATGTCATTTGCTATCATTGAAACAGGCGGAAAGCAGTACCGGATTTCCGAAGGCGAGATCCTCAAAACCGAGAAAATTCCCGGGGATTTTAAGGAGGGAGATAAAGTTACCTTTGATAAAGTGCTCTTGATGCAGGACGGAGAAAAGGTGGAAGTGGGAACCCCGTACCTTGAGGGAGTTACGATCGAAGCAGTTTTTGAAAAAGAAGGAAAGGGGAAAAAGCTGCACATCATCAAGTTCCGCCCGAAAAGCCGCTACTCCAAGAAAATCGGCCATCGTCAGCCCTTCACTCAGGTAAAGATCGGAAAAGTGGGAAAAGCTGCGAAATCAGAGAAGACAGAAAAAGTAGAAAAGAAACCTGCTACAGCAAAATAAGTGGATCCCTCAATTTTAATAAAACAAAAACCGCGCTCTCCATGCGGTTTTTGTTTTATGATGGTGACTCGGAATAAGAGAAAACAAAGTCTCCGGTAAGGGGCCAAAGATGAAACTACGTACGGTTGTGAAAGGCATTCGCGAGAGTTTCCGCGTCGGAATACTCGATTTCTGTGCCGGTGGAAAGGCCGCGGCCAAGCATGGAAAATTTCAGACCGTTTGCATTTGCAAAGTCTCCGGCGAGTTTCTGCAAATAGTCCGCGGTATTTTCGCCTTCAGGATTCGCTGAGAGGGCGAAGATGATCTCCTGCAAGCCTTCTTCCTGAACACGGCGTTCCACTTCTTTCAAAAATGCTTCCGAGCGGATTCTCTTTTCCGGGTTTTTCTCAAGAAAGGGAAGGGTGCCGCCCAGAACAAAATATTTCCCATCATAGACGCTGCTCTTGCGGAAGTTGTCCAGATCCACATCTTTTTCTAAAACCAGCATCATCCGGCTGTCGGCATTTTCATCCGAGCAAAGCGGACAGATGAAGTTTTGTGCGCCGTGAGAAGAAAAAAAACGATAGCATGAGCGGCATTGCAAAACGTTTTCTTTGAGTTTGCGGAGGTTCTCGGAAAATTCCAGCAAAAAGCCGTTGTCAGACTTCAGCAAAAAATACACCAGCCGCTTTGCTTGGCGCGGTCCGATTCCCGGAAGCCGTGAAAAAAGGTTAGTGAGCTTGTCGATGGGGTTCATGGGGTTTTGGTGCCTGTGCTTCTTTTTAAAAGAAATAGACTGAGAGAATTGATCCGAAAAATCAGGCACTGTTTAAAAAAAAGAAAAAGCGGGGAATTAAAAATATTGAACTAAAAATCCTCAAAACTTCCGCCGCCGGGTGCTTCACGGCCGGAGTTGTCGAGGTTTAAGAACGTGGTGCGTTTGTCGTCAAAGTACAAATCCACTTTTCCGGTCGGACCGTTTCGGTGCTTTTCTACGAGAATTTCCGCGATGTTGGGACGGTCAGAATTTTCATTGTATTTGTCGTCACGGTGAATGAACATCACCACATCGGCATCCTGCTCGATTGAACCGGAGTCGCGAAGGTCGGAAAGCCGCGGACGGCCGCCACGCTGCTCCACGGCACGCGAAAGCTGTGAAAGTGCGAGAACCGGCACATCAAGCTCTCGGGCGAGACCCTTGAGCGCACGGGAAATTTCCGTCACCTGCTGCACGATCGAATCTGACGGACGAAGTGGGGAGAGGAGCTGGAGATAATCAATCACGATCAGTCCCAAACCATGTTTGGACTTCATTTGCCGGGCGATCGAGCGCACCTGCAAAACAGTGTGGTTTGCCTGGTCGTCAATGAAAATAGGCGCCTTGGAGAGGCGGTTCAGCGCTTCAGAGAGTTTGGCAAAGTCGTCGTCGGAATGGATCTTTCCCGTGCGGATCTTCCACGCGTCTACCCCCGCTTCCGCCGAAAGCATGCGGTCCACGAGCTGTGCAGAGCTCATTTCCAGTGAAAAAATGCCCACCGGGACGTTGTGTGTGCTTGCCGCCTGCCGGGCAATGTCGAGTGCGAGAGAGGTTTTTCCCATCGAAGGTCGCGCGGCCAAGATCACGAGATCGGACTTTTGGAAACCCGCAAGCATACTGTCGAGTGCCGTGAAGCCGGATGGGACGCCGCGGATCTCTCCCTCAGAACCATGAAGCTTGTCGATGCGCTCAAAGGCTTCACCGAGAATCTCGCCGATGTCTACGAACTTTTTGAAATTGGTCAGGTTGGTCGCACTGAAAACGCTCTTTTCGATGTCGTCGAGCAACACTTCAAGCTCTTCCGGTTCGTCGTAGCAGCGTGCCGCAATACTGTCGGAAGTTTCGATCAAGTGCCGAAGCATGTGCTTCTTGTTCACGATCCCCGCATAGTAGAGGACGTTGGAGGATGAGGGGACGGTGTTGGCAAGCTCGGTGAGATAACTTCGGCCGCCCACACGTTCCAGCTGTTTTTGGTCCTTGAGCTCGTTGGTCACTGAGAGCAGATCGATCGGATCGTTTCTGGAAAAAAGCCGAAACATGGCTTCAAAAATGAGCGCATGCTTCTCCGCGTAGAAGGATTCCGAACGGATCATTTCAATGACATCGTGCATGGACTCCGGACGGAGCATGATCGAGCCCAAAAGCGCTTTCTCGGAATCAATGCTCTGTGGCGGAACCCGAAGCGGAGCCGAGGAGGGATTGCTGGTTTTTGGAGTGTATTTTGCACGAGGGAAGGTTTCCATGTTGACAGTATACCAGCCTCAGGCAACTTGCACGAACCGTAAAAATGTGGGAAACGTGGGGATATTTTTTGGAATATTTAATGTTTCCGGTGAACAACTCCCTTTTGTATCTGAAAAAGAAGATTACAATGAATTCATTGTGTATTTTGTTTTCACTCAAATTTCCCTAATAATTTACCTGATGATTTTTGGTTCTTGACTTGAGGCGGGGATTTATTTGAAACATTTGGAAAATTGAAAGCGCCAGTGACGTAACTTGCTAAGCGGGGGTTTTTGTTTTAAAATACAAGAGAAATTTTGCCCTTTTCCAAGTTCTGCTCTGTGATGTTCTCACCCGTAGAGAACCCGGATTCTTCTTTGAATTCGGGACTTTTCTGTTGGTTCGGACAGTTCTGAGGCTCGTACAGCGGAATGAAACAAACATCACAAAACAGAAGAGGCAAGCAATCTCAAAAAAACAAAATGAATAAACCAAATAAAGCTCACGGACACAAAGGGGTAAACGCGATTGTTGTGAAAGGCGCCCGCACGCACAACCTCAAAAACATCACGCTGGAAATGCCGCGAAATGAAATTGTCACCATCACCGGGCTTTCCGGATCGGGAAAATCTTCGCTTGCCTTTGATACGATCTTTGCCGAGGGACAACGGCGATACGTGGAGTCGCTCTCTTCCTATGCGCGGCAGTTTTTGCGGCAATTCCAAAAGCCGGACGTAGACGAAATCACCGGGCTTTCTCCCGCCATTTCCATCGACCAGAAAAGCCGTTCCAACAATCCGCGTTCCACCGTGGCGACCATCACGGAGATCTATGACTATCTTCGCGTGCTCTACGCTCGTATCGGCCGGCCGTATTGTCTCGTCTGTGGTGAAGAAATCAAAAAGCTTTCGAGTGAGGAGATTTTGAATTTCGCACTGGAACGCATCGACACCACCCTGAAAAATCTTCCGAAAGAAAAAGACCGCACGGTGATGGGTGTGTCGCTTCGCGCGCTTCCGGTGACAATCTTCTCGCCGGTGGTCCGCGGCCGAAAGGGAGAGTACTATCAACTGCTCTACGATATGCTCGGCAAAGGCTATGCTGAAGCGCGGATTGACGGAAAAGTACAGAGCCTCCGAGAACAAATCATTCTTTCCAAAAACAAAACCCACACGATCGAACTCGTGGTGGACTCTTTCGATGCGGGTGAGAAAGAAAAAGATTCGAAGGCGTTTCGCGAGCGGCTGGCGGAAGACATTGAGCAGGCACTGCAAGAATCCGAAGGAAATGTGATCATCGCGCTGGGTGAACCAAAAGAGCCGGTAGAGGAATTCCTCATGTCATCCAACTATTCCTGTCCAAACGACGGCTTTTCGTTCCCGGAAATTGAGCCGCGGCTTTTTTCTTTCAACTCTCCGTACGGGGCGTGTCCGACCTGCAACGGCCTTGGAACAGAGCACTTCTGGAGCAAGGATCCGTGCCCGGCGTGTCACGGGAAGCGTCTCCGACCGGAAGCATTGAGCGTCTTCATTGAAGGCAATCTGCCGGGAAACGAGCCGGAAGAAAAAGAAGGCAAGAAAAAAACAAAATCCGCGAAGAAAGCCAAAGCAAAAGAAGCAGGTAAAAACCCGACGCGAGATCCGCAGAGATTTCAAAATATCGTGGATGTGACAAGTCTCTCGATCGCCGCAGCACATCATTTCTTCTCTCATTTGGAGCTTTCCACACGCGATCAGAAAATTTCCGAGGTGCTTTTGCGGGAGATTCTCTCACGGCTAGAATTCATGATGAACGTTGGGATCGAATACCTCACGCTCGACCGCAAGGCCAACACGCTATCCGGTGGAGAAGCACAGCGTATCCGTCTTGCTTCTCAGCTCGGGTCCAAACTCGTGGGCGCGCTCTACGTGCTTGATGAACCAACCATCGGACTTCACTCGCGAGACAACGACCGGCTGATCCAGACTCTCACCCAGCTTCGCGATTTGGGCAACACGATCTTGCTCGTAGAACACGACGAAGATACGATCTACGCCTCCGACTACCTCGTAGACATCGGCCCAGGAGCCGGAACGGAAGGCGGCAATGTTGTGGTCACTGGGTATCTGGACGATTTGCTCACCGCGAAGAAAAACGACTCTGGTTCGCTCACGCTCGGATATTTGCGCGGAGAAAAGTACGTGCCACTTCCAGAAGCGCGCCGCACCAATGACAAGGGTGTGATCAAAATCCGCGGGGGAAATATTTTCAATATCAAAAATCTGAATGTGGACATTCCACTTGGAAAGCTTGTGCTGGTGACCGGCGTTTCCGGCTCGGGAAAATCTTCCTTCGTGTATGAAATTCTCTACAAGAACTTGCTCGGAAAGCTGGACCGCTACCATCGAACCGCAAAGATCTACAACTGCTCAGAATTTAAAGGCACAGAGTATCTCTCGCGCGCAATCCTGATCGACCAGTCGCCGATCGGCAAAACACCGCGTTCCAACCCGGCCACCTACACGGGCGCTTTCACCCCGATCCGCCAGCTCTTTGCCGAAATGCCGGAAGCACGAATCCGCGGATGGAAGCCAAGCCGGTTTTCTTTCAACGTCAAGGGCGGGCGCTGTGAAACCTGCCAGGGAAACGGAGAAATCGCCGTGGAAATGCACTTTTTGCCGACCGTTTACGTGCCGTGCGATGTCTGCGGCGGCACGCGGTACATGAAAGAAACACTCGAAGTGAAGTATCGCGGAAAAAATATTTACGAGGTGTTGCGCATGACCGTGAAGGACGCACTGGACTTTTTCGTAGACATTCCCAACATTTACGATCGTCTGAAAACACTGAACGACGTGGGACTTGGGTATTTGGAGCTGGGACAGTCCGCCACCACGCTCTCCGGCGGAGAAGCACAGCGGGTGAAAATGTCTGCCGAGCTCTACCGGCCGCACATTCAAAAAACCATCTACATCTTGGACGAACCCTCGATCGGACTGCACTATGAAGACGTAAAAAACCTCATCGGCATTCTGAAGCGGCTGGTGGACAAAGGCCACACAGTGCTGGTGATCGAACACAACATGGACATTATCAAAAGCGCCGATTATGTCATCGATATCGGACCCGAAGGCGGGGAAGGGGGCGGAAAAATCGTGGCAAAGGGTACGCCGGAAGAAGTGGCGGAAACGGAAACCCACACCGGGCACTACCTGCGAAAAGCACTCAAGAAAACACCAAAGAAGTAAACAAGAAGGTTGCGTCTTCTGTATCCGTACGTTATCCTGAAAAGTATGACATTCACACTTCTTTTCTGTTTTATGGTCGGTTCGGTGTTTGCCTATCTTTTCCTGCAGATGAAAATGCCGAAGAATTCCAAAGAGATTCTGGATCATTTGACAGAAATCTCTCCGGCAGAAGATGCGCTGTGCCTCGGTGGTTTCGGGCGGACACGAGAAATTGACTATACTATCTACGCCGCTCTTTTGGTATTCGGGATCGGAATTTTTGTGTCGGATAACACCCTGGTGATGCTGTGTGCTCTCGTTACCCTCGTCGCGTATGTTTTCGTGTACAGCTGCGGAGTCGGACGGCAGCATTACATCTTTGTTGTTTCAAAGGAAAATATCTACTTGGTCGAAACAAACATCACGCATCGTGTTTACAAAAACATTCAGCTCCTTACACCGATTTCCGATATTTCTTGGTCTGCATTTACGGTCCACTCAAAGCTCACCGCCGGAAAAATACCCCAAATCAATTTCTCTTTTCATGGAAAACTCTATAGGATTGTTCTGATTGGCGGTCAGTGGAGATTTAACAATCAAGAATATAAGTCGGCTCTCGCAGCTTTAAAAAAACGTCTTCCTGACACGAAAGGAACAAAAGCAACAGAAGCGGAAGGTGCTGATCAAAAATTTTCAGAAAATCCTTCGAGCTAACAAAAAAGCCTTGCCAAATTTGGCAAGGCTTAGAAAAAGTGACTCCGGTTTTCCTCACCCGGATGGTTGTTCTTTAGCCCTGGAGACAAGAATAAGCTTTTTGGTGTTTCTTGTTATGATCACAAAAAACATCTACAACGCCAGCGCGAAGCATCTGCCGTGCCGCTTCTCCAAAGGTGGTGCCTTCTCGATACCAAAGATCAAAAGTTCTGGGTGGAGGAAGTGCTCTGTTGATCACAAAGACAAAATACCGTGCCAATTCCGGAGCAATGGAATCATGCCGAGTAAGGAGAAAACCATCATCCTTATTCCCACGCTGCAAAGCTTGTAAAATCTTCTCGCACGCTTCTTCAAGGGTCATGCTTTTCTTCGTCATCTCTTGTTTTTCCTCTTTTCATCAAAGGACAAAATCGCTGTTTCCAGCCCGGGGAATTGTATGATAAAATAAAACATATGTCAATGGTTTTCAATGGAGACAACATCAAAAAGCTTCCTGACGAGCCAGGAGTGTACTTTTTTTTAGATGAAAATGGGCAAGTGCTCTATGTGGGGAAGGCGACATCCTTGCAAAGCCGCGTGAAGAGCTATTTGCAAAAAGACATTCTTGAGAGCCGCGGTCCAATCATCGTGCAGCTCATGGAAAAGGCGAAAAAAATTGACTTTCGTCAGACGGACTCGGTGCTTGAGGCGGTGATTTTGGAAGCGGCGTATATCAAAAAGCTGAAGCCGCGCTACAACACACGCGAGAAAAGCGACAAAAGTTTCAACTATGTTGTCATCACAAAAGAAGAATTTCCGCGGGTTTTGATAATGCGCGAGCGAGAACTTCTGATGGAAAAAATCCCCGCAAAAAATATCAAATATCGTTTTGGCCCGTTTCCTCAAGGAACCATACTCCGTGAGGCAATGAAAATTGTGCGAAAAATTTTTCCGTTTCGTGACAAATGCGCTCCGGGTCAGGGAAAGCCGTGCTTTAACGCGCAGATCGGGCTTTGTCCCGGCGTTTGCAATGGAAGAATAACCAAAGCCGAATATGCCAAGACCATCCATCACCTGAAACTCTTTTTTGAAGGAAAGAAAAAAACGCTTTTGAAAACGCTTGAGCGAGAAATGAAAGAAGCCGCAAAAAAGCAGGAGTTTGAAAAAGCACAAGAGACAAAGCGAAAAATATTTGCACTCAGACACATCCAAGACGTTTCGCTTCTGAAGCGGCAAAATGGCGACGACGAGTTTGACCAACAGACGATCCGCTTGGAAGGATACGACATCGCCCACGTGTCGGGAAAGTTTTTGGTAGGCGTCATGACCGTGATCGAAAATGGGGAAGCAAAGAAAAGTGATTATCGGAAATTTCGCATCAAAAGTTTTTCCGGCTCAAACGATACCCGCGCACTTCAGGAAGTACTGAACCGCCGGTTGGGACATCCGGAATGGCCGCTTCCGGAGCTTTTCGTCATTGACGGCGGAAAGGCGCAGCAAAATGCGGCACTCGAGGTACTCCGGGAAGCAGACGTGCAAATCCCAGTGGTGTCGGTGGTGAAAGACGAGCATCACCGGCCGCGGGAAATCTTTGGAGATCCAAAGATACGCCGCGCTTACCACGACCAGATCTTGCTTGCCAACAGCGAAGCACATCGTTTTGCTGTGCAGTATCACCGTCAAATCCGGGAAAAAATTCCAGATAAACCGGCAAAGAGAAAATAGAGTTTTCCACTGTTGACATTTGATTTTGAAAAGAGCACACTAGGGGGCAGAAAAAAGATGGTAGCTCCAAAACTTTGAATCTTTTAGCGAAAAATACTGAGAAACTCGAAATTTTTGAGCTGCACCCACCTTTACAGAAAAAAACTGTAAAGATCTTTTGTTCGTTCTTTTAGAAGAGGAAAAAGTGATGCAAAAAAGCACCATTCGCAAAGGGGCTGTTCCTGTTGTTACACAAAGTAATGATTTCGCAAAAGAGCACTTGCACTATTTGGCAGTGCACCAAAAAATATTGCGCGGTCGTGATGATGCGTTTTTTGTGTCTGAATGGATACGTGGAAAAGGTATAAGCAAATCTGACTATACCCTCAGGCTCGAAAGGCTGGCAAACAGCAACGCGGACTTACCATATCCAATTTTGTGCTTGTCAGATGAAATCCAGAGATGGTATAAGCCTTTTTTGAGCGGGGAAGTTTTTTTGCAAGGACGCTTCACACAGCCGAGTCTTTACGCAGCATTGACATGCCATATGAATATTTATATTCAGCATGGAGAAGAAAAAATACGGCACGACCAGATGCGTATCGCCTGTGTGGAGCACACTTCCTTCAACAAATTCCATCAAAACACCTCAGGGCGCACGTTCCTGCAACTCTCTTCACAGAGTAAATCTCCGAGATTGGGAGTACAATACCAGCAATTCTTACAATATCCGCCGAAAAACTTCGGCAAAAAGAAAAAATGACTTCCTGAATTCCGAAACACCTCCGTCACCGATTGTGGCGGAGGTTTTCTTTTGGAGTTTGTTCTGATTCTCATTTTTATGCACGTTTTTAGATTTTCCGGGAGTGCGGTAAAATACAAACATGTCAAAAATTCGTGTGGGCGTGCTGCGGGGAGGACCGAGCAGCGAGTATGAAGTTTCGCTCAAGAGTGGGCAGAGCGTCTTGGAATCTCTGCCGGAAAAATATGAAGTTTCAGACATTTTGATCACCCGTGATGGCGCTTGGAATGTGAGCGGTCTGATGTCTTCGCCGGTTCGGGCCATGCGCCGCACGGACGTTTTTTTCAACGCACTTCATGGTGAGTACGGCGAAGATGGCAAACTCCAGCAAATGCTTGACCACCATCAGTTTCCGTACACCGGTTCCGGCGCACTTGCTTCAGCGTTTGGAATGCACAAGCTTCTTTCCAAAAAGCGCTTTGCCGAAGCCGGTCTTCTCACCCCGCAATTTTATTTTTTTCGGGAAAATCCACTGTCAAAAAACCATGAAGGCCTTGAGCTTCTTGCAGCTAAGCGTGCTTCTGAAGTTTTTCGCGCTTTTCCCGGTCCGTGGGTGGTGAAGCCCGTTGCCGGCGGATCATCGATCGGCGTCACCGTTGCACGGACGGTTGAAGCTCTGACGGCAGCACTCTTGGAAGCGCTCTTGAAAGATGAAATCATGTTTGTGGAAGAAATGATTGCCGGGAAAGAAGCTACGTGCGGAGTACTCGAGCAGTATCGTTCAGACAAATATTTTGCTTTGCCGCCGATCGAGATCAGGGCTCCTTCGGGATTTTTTGACTATCAGTCGAAGTACGACGGAAGCTCAGAAGAAATTCCTTACGGAAGTTTTTCCGGAAGGGAAATTGAAAGTATCCAAAAAACGGCAAAAAAAGTGCACGAGATTCTTGGTTTAAAGCACTATTCCCGTACGGACTGCATGGTTACCCCGAGAGGAGAAATTTATGTTTTGGAGGTCAACACACTTCCGGGTCTCACTTCTGAATCGCTTTTGCCAAAATCACTCCGCGCAGCAGGAATCGCTTTCCCAGCTTTTTTGGATCATGTGATTACTTCCGCACTGGAAGCATAGTCGAGCGACGATAAAACAGCCTATCATTTGCACTTGCCACATATTTGTCCAGAAAATGTGGAGAAAAATCCTTTTCTTGAAAATTTTTCGGGTATAATGAAATAAATATCAATCCGTATGTTTGGAAGAAAAAAGATAGAAAATCCTGAGGCACAATACGCACAGATCTCCGCAACCGAGTGGCTAAACGAAGTGCTGAAAGAAGCAGTCAAACAAAAAGCTTCGGACATACACATCGTGCCGCTGCAGGATCGCATGACGGCAAATTTTCGCATTGATGGCGTCATGCAGGTGATCGACGAGTGGGACAAAGAAAACCATGAAAAAGTGATCTCGCGCATCAAGGTGCTGGCGGGGATGGACGTGGTAGAAAAGCAGGTGCCGCAGGATGGTCATATGGAGATTCTGCTGAACTGGCCGAAAAAAGAAGGGAAGAGAAGCGAACCAACAAACCACAAAGAAGAGAAGAAGCCCACTGTCACGCTGAAAGTAAAAAGCGCGCGAGAAGTTTTGGAAGAAAAAGAAAATGGCACGGCCGATGAACCAGAAAGAAACGAAAACTCAGAAAACAAAGGTGAAACATCCGAAAGCGAAACCAAACCAACGAACACCGCGGCAGAGAATTCTGAAGTGGAAACCGGAGAAAAAAGAAAATCCGTGGCAAACTTCCGCGTTTCTCTCATGCCGACTATTCACGGAGAAACCGCTGTGCTTCGTGCTCTGAACCGCGCGGAAAACCTCATGGATATTGAAAACTTGGGTTTTTCGGAGAGGATGCTTCCGATAGTTTTGGGAATAATCCGCAGAAGTCATGGTATGGTGCTGCTCACGGGCCCAACCGGTTCAGGAAAATCTACGACACTGTATTCCATCCTCAACAAAATCCGTTCCAAAGAAAGCACGATTTTGACTCTGGAAGATCCGGTGGAGTACAGCTTGGACGGTATTCGTCAGACACAAATTCGATCGGATGAAGAATTCGGCGTAAGCTGGAGCGAAGGCTTGAAGGCAACATTGCGGCAAGATCCGGATGTGCTTATGATCGGAGAAATTCGCGATGCGGAAACCGCCGAAATCGCTATTCATGCGGCCCTTGCAGGACGTTTAGTGTTTTCTACTTTCCACACCAACAACGTAGAAGGTGTCATCACTCAGCTTTTGGACATGGATATTGCCCGTTCTTCGATTGCTGCATCGCTCACCGGTATCATTACCCAGCGCCTTGTACGAAAAGTTTGTGATCAATGCACTGTCGAAGAGCCCGCTTCTCTTGAACTTCTCAACCTGTT
This sequence comes from Minisyncoccota bacterium, assembly GCA_035708305.1. Classification (GTDB taxonomy): domain Bacteria; phylum Patescibacteriota; class Minisyncoccia; order Phycocordibacterales; family DASSSU01; genus DASSSU01. Next base: position 14,834 of record DASSSU010000014.1, read on the forward strand.
GGGCGTGCACGAGTGGAACAACGGCAATATCAAAGCCGGCGAGGGGTGCCGTGCGTGCGGAGGCACCGGATATCGCGGAAGAATCGGGATTTATGAAATTCTCGCCATGGACGATGAGCTCCGCGCCACTATTTTGCAGAAAAACTCTTTTGAAGAACTCGGCGCAGTGGTGAAAACTAAAATCCTTCAAACTCTCACCGAAGATGGACTTGCAAAGGTGCGGGAAGGGATTACCACGATTGAAGAGGTGGTGCGGGTGGTGATTTAAATCTTTCCTGCTTATTTTTTAGTTTTGCGTTTCCATGGTTTTTGATCGTCAAAAAACTTCTTACCAGGTGAAAACCGCTGATTTTGAGGGTCCGCTTGACCTGCTTCTTTCGCTGATCGAAAAGCGGAAATTTTTTATTAACGATATTTCGCTCGCAAAGGTAGCAGATGATTACCTTGAAACAATCAAAAAACTTGAGAAATTTCCGATGGAAGATGTGGCGAGTTTTTTGCTGATCGCTTCCACGCTCGTGCTCTTGAAGTCCAAATCCCTGCTGCCGGCATTGTCGCTTACGGACGAAGAGGAAGGGAACATCGAAGATTTGGAATACCGCCTGCGGATCTACCAGAAAATGAAAGATCTTGCTGCAGAACTGGAGAAAAGATACGGACAGCATTCTATTTACGCGCCAAAATCAGGGAAAATCACCGCCGTAGCTTTTGTGCCGGATGCGGAAACCAACCTCTCGGAAATTTTTGCTGCCGTGAATCGGGTCCTCCAAAATGTTCCAAAAGAAGAAAAGCTTCCGAAAGCAGAAGTGAAGAAAATCATTCGTCTGGAAGATGTCATGGATCGTCTTGCGGAAAGAATTTCCCGGACACTGAAAATGAGTTTTCGAGATTTTTCAAAGAAAGAAACAGCAGAAAAAGCGGAGATCATCGTGAGTTTTATTGCCATGCTGGAATTGGTGAAAATGGGTGTAATTTCCGTTACCCAGCAACAGCTTTTTGAAGATATCGACATGGAGGCAGAGGAGCTGGGTGTTCCGAATTATGATCATTTGTGATATGCTCTAAAGAGCTTCGCGCGTGAGCCATTTAATTATTTTGCAACAACTGCTATGGAAGGTGAACAGGATTTTGTGTCGGTCAGCGCAAAGGTTGAAGCTGTTCTTTTTTATAAAAATGAGCCAGTTTCCGTGGAGGAACTTGCGGAAACTCTGGAGATTTCTTTGGAAGAAGTCCGTACTGCCTTGAATGAACTGGATGGTCTTCTTAAGGAAAGAGGGATTGTGCTGCTTCGTACAGAAAACACCGTTGCTCTGGGAACCACTCCCGGCGTCAGTGCACTTATCGAAAAAATCCGCAAACAAGAACTCTCTGGAAGCTTGGGAAAGGCGGCACTTGAGACGCTTGCGATCGTACTCTACCGCGGTCCGATCTCCCGGGCAGAGATCGACTATGTCCGTGGGGTACATTCGCCGTTTATCCTTCGCCGGCTGACCATGCGGGGCCTGGTGGAAAAAATTCCTCATCCGGATCAAAAAAACAGCTACCTCTACCAAACAACAGTGAAGCTTTTGGCACATTTGGGGATTTCACGTTTGGACGACCTTCCTGAATATGAAAAAATACGAAAAGAATTTTTAGAGATCGAAAATTCTGATTTTGAAAAAAATACTGCATCCAAATCTTCTGAAAAGGGAGACATTCCGCCTTTTCGGATTTCGCTTTAGATGAATCCACTTTTCCTCTGCCTGACTCTGAGAATGAAAATGAAAGCAAAGAGGAGGGAAGTGATGCTCGGGCATACTGACTGAAGAATTATGAACCGTCTACAAGATACAAACGAACTACTGAAAAAAAGAAGACGCCGAAGAAGGTACGACTTTCGTCCGCACATGCTTCTTTTGGCTGTATTTCTCGTGGTTTTTGCCATGTATCAACTCTGGGATATTGCCGCAAACAAAAAAGGCTTGGAGGCGAGCGCAATTGGAAGTGCGTTTGTTGGTGCACCTCATACCGCACCGTCCGGCGCAAATCCTCTCTCAACACAAAACTCCAATCCCGCTTCCGGCCAAAGCTCCAATCAAAATCCAAACTCTGACCCTGGCAATTCCGACGTTAAAGATCTCCAAGTGACCGCACCGACAGCAAACACCATCCCACCGCTTCCACCCAAAAAGCTCACGTACGGCAACATGTCCCTTCAGGCAAAATCTGCTATTGTGGTGGATACCACTTCGGGAAAAGTCCTGTACAAAAAAAATGCAAACGAATCCCTTCCACTTGCTTCTATTACCAAAGTGATGGCGGCGGCGGCGGCAACCGATCTTTTGAAGCCCGATGACACAGTTACCATGACTCCTGACGCGCTTGCTACTGACGGCGATTACGGGTTTTCTCTAGGGGAAAGATGGACATTTGAAAATCTGCTGAATTATTCTTTGGTTATTTCTGCAAATGACGGCATGGTTGCGATTGCGGACGCGGCAGCAAAAAAATACAACCAGAGTGGGATTTTGGTGAAAACCATGAACGACAAAGCACAGCAGCTTGGCTTTTCACAAATGCATTTTTACAACCCCTCAGGACTGGATGTTGATCAGACGAAAAGCGGAGGGTATGGGTCGGCAGCAGATGTAGCAGCACTCTTTCAGTACGTTTTGCTCAAGTATCCGCACCTGCTCGATGCCACCACGCAAAAAACCATTGACAGTACTGACGAAAGCGGCCGCGCCTTCCATGGTACCAACACCGATGAAATTATCGCAAAGATCCCGGGGGTTCGCGCTTCTAAGACTGGATACACTGACCTTGCCGGCGGAAATCTTGCAGTAACCTGGAACGCCGGACTGGATCATGCAATCACCATTGTGGTTTTGGGCTCCACTTTTTCAGGACGCTTCAGCGACATGGAGCAGCTCGTAAAGGCCACCATCAACGAGCTGGGGGAAGGTTCAGAAGTTTCTTTTGGAAACACCAATTAAATACCGGAGAAAAATCATTAAAAATGGGTGTGGTATAATGATGAACGCATGGAAGCACTCTCTCAACCTTCTTTTCAATCATCTTTGAGACCGTCATATTTTCTGGGAACCTACCTTATGGCGGTTTTTTTGATTTTTATCATTTCACTGGTTTTAGGTATCGTTCTTGCTTGGGTGTTCCCCAAAGAAGCTTTTACTTTTTTTCAAGGGACACTCAGCAACCTTCCGCCGATTCAGGACATTTCAAACGCTCAACTCTTCTTTCAAATTTTTCTCCACAACCTTTCGATTGCAGCTGGCATGTTTCTTCTCGGGATTTTCTTCGGCATCGTTCCAATAGTCATCATTTTTCTCAATGGAGCAACTATCGGGCTCTTTGCTTTCGTTCTTGTGCAAGGAATGGGACTCAAAACCACCCTGATCGGACTCCTGCCGCACGGGATTTTTGAGATCCCAGGAGTGCTGATCGCCGCGGCACTCGGCATGCTTCTGGGTTTCAATGTCCTCCAACATGTCTTTGGAAAAAACGCGCCCGCTTTTGGGAAAACGTTCTGGTACTCCTTCCGCCGGTTTGTGATCTTTGTCATCCCACTTTTGCTGGTGGCTGCGTTTGTAGAAAGCTACGTCACACAGGCCTTGCTTGGATTGACAACTTCATAAGAAAAGTTTCCAATTTTTTTCAAATATGGTAGGATGAATTATGGTACTTTTTCCAAGAGAAAACGAGGAGGGTGAAAAATGCAGCAGTCTATAGTGATTACTCAGATTCAGGTTAAGAAGTCTCTCATCCCGGCACCGGCGCGGAAAACAACAGAAAAAACTGACTTGAAAACAAGTCTTCGGAAAGCAGATCGGCTTCTGAGAATACTTGACTTATCTCGGAGATTTTATCAAGATTCTCCTGACGATTCCCGTTACTTTTTGAGGATTTTGCTTCATCCAATGATTCCGAGAGAGATCAGACTGAGTGGACACCTCCACAAGTGTTTACAAGAAGCTCTGGAAAGACTTTTTCCAGAAGTTGTGGAGTATGAGATTTACCGGCGAGAACTGATCACCGTTTTGAAGTTTATATACGAAGAGGATTACAGGAACTTCAAGGAACACATAGAAAAAACCGAGTTTCGACCCAAGATACTCTTTCATGTTTTTCGGGACAAAATAAAACAAAAGATTGCCGTCCTAGAATAAACCTTTAAGCTGCAAAACCTTCCGTTTCTGAGGAAAAAGCAAGCTGTCTCCAATTTTAAGGTGTCATTTCTTGGCACCTTTCTTTTTTTGGAAGAAATTGTATGATAAAGATCGTATGGAATCCCTTTTGCTCGGATTTGCAAAAATGGCGGGAAAGACACTTCGCTTTCTTTTCAAAACCTTCCTCGGCTTGATTCTCGTTCTTCTGGGAGGAATTCTACAGGAAAACTGGGGGCGATGGGAAAAAATGGAAGGAAGGAAAAAGATACTGTACGGGTGTTTCTTCGTACCGTCGGCGCTTTTTTTGCGGGCAGTTGGTCCGCTGTGGGAAAAACTCTAAAAACCCAAAGAATTTTGAAAGATGAAAACAAAAGGCACAACGCGTTTTTGGCTGATGAAAAGCGAACCCGAAAGCTATTCAATCGACGATTTGAAACACGAAAAGAAAACACCGTGGGAGGGAGTGCGGAATTACCAGGCAAGAAATTTTATGCGCGACGAAATGCAATCTGGTGATGGTGTGCTTTTTTATCATTCCAGCACCAAAATACCGGGTGTGGCTGGGATAGGGAAGGTTGTTGGAAAACCGTATCCCGACCCCACACAATTTGATCGCAAAAGCCACTATTTCGATCCAAAATCCACGAAGGAAAATCCGCGGTGGTTTTTGATAGATGTGAAGTTTGTTAAAAAATTTAAAGATTTTGTTTCACTTTTTGATTTAAAGCTTGATCATGATTTTGATGATATGATGCTCATGCAAAAGGGAAGCCGTCTCTCCATCCAGCCGGTTTCCAGAAAACATTTTGATGCTATAGTAGAAAGAGGAAAATGACCAAATAAGACATGCAGAAAATTTCTCAAGAAATTATTGTCATACCAGCAAAACCGGAAGACATTCTGGGGATGCAAAAAGTCTTTTATGACACTTGGCTTGCAACCTATCCGAACAGAGAACACGGGATTACAAAAGAGGATCTGGAAGAAAGTTTCAAAGATGCTTTCACTGACGAAACCATCCAAAAAAGAGCAGAACAGCTTGAGCAGCTTCCTGAAAACATTAAAATGTTTGTGGCAAAAGATGGTCTGAAAATCATCGGAGTCTGCCGAGTGACTCTTCGAGAAAACTGCAACCAACTTCAGGCGATTTATGTCCTTCCGGAGTATCAGGGAAGGGGAATTGGAAAAATGTTTTGGAAAGAAGCACAGAAAGTTTTTGATCCCAAAAGAAAAACAATTGTCGAAACGGCAACATACAATACCAACGCAATCAGATTTTATAAAAATTGGGTTTTGAAGATACCGGAGAGCGCTTCCAGGAGGAACGGTTTCGAATGAAAAATGGCGCGATTATTCCGGAAATGCGGATGGTTCTGGGGGATGTTGAGGTAAGAAGCTGAGTTATTTAACTCATAATGAAAACGGCGGACTTCAGGAAAATAAAAGAATTAAAATGATAGACACGCAAAAAATAATTGTCGCTCTCGATGGGATAGACAAGGAAAAAGCTTTGAAAGTCGCTCATACACTTCAAGGAGAGGTGTGGGGTTTCAAAGTCAATGATCTTATCTTCGAAGATTTGGAAATTATTTCGGCGCTCAAGCGATTCGGGAAAGTTTTCGCAGATGTGAAACTCCATGACATTCCCAACACGGTAGAAAACAGCGTGAGGAGACTTTCTAAAAAAGGCGCAGATATTATTACCGTCCACGCTTCCGGCGGAGTGGAAATGATGAAAGCCGCCAAACGCGCTGCAAACACAAACAAAAGCAAAATTATTGCTGTGACCGTTCTTACCTCCTTATCAGCTGAAAATACAAAGGGAAGAGTGGAAGAGCTAGCAAAAGAAGCAGCAGAAGCGGGTATAGATGGAATCGTGTGTTCTGGACAGGAGCTTGAAGCAATCCAAAATATCTCGGAGATGCGGAACATGCTCAAAATTGTTCCCGGAATTCGGCCGTCATGGTATCAAGTTTCCGACGATCAAGTTCGCACCACAACACCACAAAAAGCTTTGGGGCTCGGAGCAGACCTTTTGGTGATCGGGAGACCGATGATCGTTCAGGTAAATGATCCGCGGATAGCACTCGAGAAAATCTGTAGGGAGTAGGATGCTTGTGATTTCTTGTTCAGTCTCTCGGGGACTTTTCTTGGGTTTAGAAAGATTTATACCTGTCGCACAATATCTCTTTTGCGACATACTAGAGATTTTTTAAACGACCGGGAGGGTCGTCTTGAGGTGGCATTTCTTTTTGCTGGATAGAAGCCCGCCATAAATGGGTAGATTTCAAGGTACTCAGTTCGTTGTAAACACACTGCTCAGATTCTATTCCTGTAAAGTTTCAAAGTGACTTCCAGCAAACACAAAATTAAATTTTTATTTATTTTATTTGACGACTCCTGAAGCGGCATTAAAAACAAAATTAAGCTTATCCCAAATCCACATAAACGACGGCAAAACATAATCCGTCCAGGCTTCCATCAGAAAACTCCACACAAATTGGATGGATGCCGCCACCTCAGGATGCACTCCGAAAAACCCATTCACGCTCGCGACCGTCGCCCGAAAATCAATGCCAAAATAAGCAAACACGATGACCAGCAGGATGAATGCTAAAACGATCTTTATAAATCCTCTATCCTTTGAAACTCCTTTCATTAAAAAACAAGTAGTTGGTTGCGAATAAATTCACACAGACGAGAAAACTTTACATCAAAGGTTCTCAAATACAATTCATTAGTAGTACGGATCTGGAGGCAAATACTGAAGCGGCGGCAAATAGGCGTTGTGCGGCGCGACCGGCATATAATACGTCGCTCCCGGACATCCGGCGCTCTGGAATGAAGCCATTTGCACTGCTTGGGCTGCGTAAACGCCGAAGTGAAGATGCGGTCCCGTAACATATCCTGTCGCTCCCGAGAGGCCGACAACCTGCCCGCGTGAAACATGCTGCCCTTGGGTGACTTGGATGACGCTTAAATGCCCTTCAATGGAAGCGAGGCCGTTGTCGTACCTGATAAAGACGAATTTTCCATACGATGCTCCGGGACAAGCCAGATCCGTATTCCCCACGCCTTCTACGATTCCATCTGCCGCGGCCTTCACGGGTGTACCAACCGGAACGCCGATGTCTAACCCGCTGTGCGAACCCGAAACATACAGACGCTGCGCCGCCACTGTCCTTCCGAATCGCTGGGTAATCGGACCGATTACCGGCCAAGACAACGGCGTGGTTCCTGCTGCCGGAAGCTTAGATGGATCCAGCGCCACTTTTAGTTTGCTTTCCAGATCGTCTAACTCTGCCTGAAACTGCTTTTTGCGCTCCTGCTTTTGCTGTACGAGGTCCTGATACTGAGATTCTTTGTTCTGCGTTTCTTTGAGCAAAAGCGATTTCTGCCCTTTGGTGTTCTGAAGCAACTCCTTCTGTCCATTCAAATCCGACTGATATCCCAAAAGTTGCTGCTGCTGGCTTTGCGCCAAAACCTGCTTTTGCTGGTTTGAACTTTGCAGTGTCCGCAAAGTCTGTATACCTGCCTGGAGTCCTTCTTGAAAATGCGAAAGATCGTCGATGTTGTCCCAAAATTCAGAAATGTTGTCATTCTTCAGCAAAACTTCCACTAAAGAATTCGCATCTTGTTGGTTCAGCTCGCGTATACTCTCCGCAATCAAGTCTTTGTTCTGCTCTATGTGAAGCTGCTGCTGCTGCATTTCATTCTGAAGCTGCTCAATCGTGAGCTTTGCAGCGGCGATCTTGTTTTGAGCCAATTCAATACTCGTTGATATTTTCTTCTCGTTGGTATTTAGGGTCGCAATGGCATTCTGAAGAGAATCAGATTGCTGTCCAAGCGTATCCAGCTGTGCTTGGTACTGTGCGATTTCTTTCTCCAAATCACTGATGGAGCTGTTGTGGTCGGAAATTTGCGAACGAAGATCGTTGATCGTTGAAGTGGAAGCAGCTGCTCGAGCGTTTTCAGGAAAAAAGAAAACAGCCATCGGAGCAAGCAGCACAAAAAGCGAGAAACTGGAGAGAAAAGATCGCATCACACTTTACAGGTATGGTGCCATTATAACTTTTTTTCGAGTTTCTGTGAAGCCTCACGCAATCGTGAAAGAGTCTCTTTTTGGCCGAGAATTTCTGCAAGCGTAAACGGATCAACCGACTTCTCACGCCCAGAGAGCGCAAATCGCATAGGCCACAAAACACTTCCTTTCCCTTCCTGTTCGGCAAATTTCCAGATGATTTCTTTTATTCTTTCAGAAGAAAATGCTGCCTCACTCCCCTCCTCCGGGAAATTTTTTTGCAATAGGTTGACAATTTCGTCAATATTTTTTTTTGTTTTTTCCCTCAACATACTCAAATCTTCTTCGTTCTGCGCCTGTTTTTTCTCTTTGGGGTTAATCAGCATGTCCGTTTCGTATTCCGGCGGCAAGAAATAATACGCAACTTCTCCATCAGCAACCATTTTCCGAAGGTCTTCCATGACAGAAATTCTCTCAAGAAGGATCGGAGTGAATTTGGCGATGCTTTTTTTTACGATTGCTGCATCGTAATACTCCGAGAGAATGCTCTCAACCTGCGCCCCTAAAGCATCTTGCGGAAGTTTTTTCAGATACGCTTTGTTGAACCAGTTGAGTTTTTCAAGATTAAAAATAGCACCGCCCTTCTGCACACGGGAAAGGTCAAAAGTCTGAATGATCTCTTCTTTGCTAAAAATCTCCTGCTCGCCGCCTGGGTTCCATCCAAGAAACGCGAGGAAATTTATCATTGCTTCCGAAAGATATCCGAGTTCGCGGTATTCATCGATCGAAACAGCACCATGACGTTTGGAGAGTTTAGAGCGATCGGGTGCAAGAATCAAAGGGATGTGCGCGTACGTCGGGCGACTTGCCCCAAGCGCTTCCTGAATGAGAATTTGCCGCGGTGTGTTGGAAATACCGTCTTCTCCGCGGATCACATGTGTAATCCCCATTTCGAAATCATCCACCGAAACGGCAAAGTGGTAGAGCGGGGATTCAAAGTCCTTTGCAATGACAAAATCCCCCAGATCGCCGGTATGCATTTTGACCTCTCCGCGGATCATGTCTGAAAAAATGATCTCCGTACCGGGATTTCGAAAACGAATCACCTCACTGCGCTCCCCTTGTTCTTCTTTTGAAACGTACGCCTTGTCTTCCTCTACCAATTTTCCCAAGTATTTTTTGTAAATATCCTTCCGTTCAGATTGCCGATAGAATTCATCGTAAGAAACGCCGAGCCATTTCAAACCGTTCAAAATGCTTTCCTCAAAGCGTTTTTCGTTGCGCATTTCATCCGTATCTTCAATCCGCAAGATAAACTTCCCACCATGCTGACGAGCAAAAAACTCGTTGAAAAGCGCGGTGCGGGCACTTCCCACATGGAAAAATCCGGTTGGAGATGGCGCAAAACGAACAACAATGTTTTCTTTTTCAGAATGTTCGGGCATATTTTTCGCTCTTGAAAATTTATAATTATTTTTCTTTCTTCTCTTCTTTCGATTCTTCCTTTGGGTTCTTCTTTTGCTCCTCATGAAAAGCAAGCTTAATGAGCTGGCGGCCGATTTTTTCTGCCGCGGTTGTGTCCGCAAACGCACCCGCTGCCTGACTCATTTTTTCCTTCAAATCCGGATGCTGCATGATGCGGTCAATTTCCGCAACCAGCACGTGAGGAGTGAGGTTTTCTTCTTCGATCACCACGGCAGCACCAGAGCGTGCGTAGTAGTAGGCGTTTTTCATCTGATGGTCTCCGTTGGAATGGTGAATCGGAATGATGATAGATGGCTTTTTCCAGACGGCAATTTCAAAAATTGTTGATCCCGCACGGGAAATCACCAGTTCTGAAACACCGGCGGACATTTTCATGGCAAGATCGTTTAAATGTCCGAAATATTTGTAGCGGTAGCGATGATCATTTCCGGTGAGAATGCCTTCAAGTATGCTCTCCACCAGTTTGATGTTCTTTTCTCCTACCTGGTGAATGATCTGATAGCGCTCCAAGAGCTCCGGAAGTGCGCCAAAAATCGTGCTGTTGATCACCTGCGAACCCTGAGAACCTCCAAGCACCGTGATGATTGGTGTGCTTTCTTCCAGCTTCAGGAACTCTCTTGCTCCTTCAGTGACCGGGTTGAGCATTTCTTTGCGGACCGGGTTACCAGTGAGCACGGTTTTTTCTTTCGGAAAATCATTGGCCGCTTCAGGATACGAAATAGCGATACTTTTTGCAAATTTTGCTGCCCACAGGTTTGTCCGCCCTGGAGCGGAGTCAGATTCGTGGATCATCACCGGAATCTGCAGAAGTTTTGCGGACAACAGCACCGGGAAACTCACCGCCCCGCCCTTTCCGAAAACTACGTCAGGATACAGGTTGTAAAGATACCAAAAAGCATCCAGAAAGGCGAAAAATGTTTTGAAGATATCGAAAAAATTTAAAATGGAAAAATACTGCCGCCGTTTGCCAGTGTTAATTTTTTTAATCTGGACTTCGTTGTCATAGAAAAACTGCTTGCTGTACGGCGCATCTCCCGCATAAAAAAGCTGCACATCAATCAAATTTTCTTCACGTTCGATATCGCGGATGGCCTGAATAATCGCAATAATCGGATAGAGATGTCCTCCTGTCCCTCCTCCGGTAAATAAAATTCTCATACTTGGTAGATTAAACTTTTCTTTAAATTAAATCATTTTTCCAGATTTTTGCCAAACAAGATTTCCAAATCAAACGCGAATTTAAACCAGAACCTCAGATTTTCTAACGTGATGAAAAAACTATCTTGTCAGAGGAGTTTTCTTTGCGGTCCTGGAAACGTTGAGCAAAATCCCCACCATGCCAAGAGCGATCAAAAGTGCACTTCCTCCGTGACTCACAAAGGTCAGCGGAAGGCCCGAAAGAGGAAAAATCCCCAGCATGGATGAGATGTTCAGATATGCCTGCGCCACAATGATTATAACAATACCCACGGCGAGAAGTCTACCGAACTGATCTTTTGCACGGTTTGCAATGATGAAGCCACGAGCAGCAAAAGCAACAAAAAGTCCGATGAGAAACAACCCGCCCAAAAATCCGAGCTCTTCACCCAAAACAGCAAACACCGAGTCTCCGATCGCTTCAGGCAAATACGTAAACTTCTGAACGCCTTGCCCCAACCCGCGGCCAAAAATTTTCCCTGAGCCAATCGCAATCATCGCTTGGTGTACTTGGTAGCCGGCTCCGTAGATTTCCGTCTGCGGATGAAAAAAGACGATCACACGATTATGGATATACCCCACCGAAAAGAAGAGAAAAACACCAAGCAAAAGGCCAGTCACAAAAATGCCGATAAAATGCTTCCATCTGCCTCCAGCCACGATAAACATGCCGATAGCCGCAGAAGTGATGATCATGAGTGCATCAGTATCCGGCTCTTTGAGAAGAATAAGCCCTGTCACGCCAAGCATAACACCGAGAGGAAGCACGCCATACTTGAGCGATTGAATGTGTTTCTTGGCATTCGTCGCCCAGGTGGCAAAATAAATAACAAAGCTGATTTTCAGGAATTCCGAAGGTTGAAAAGTAAAAGGACCAAGGTTGATCCAGCGGGTTGCACCGCCATGAGAAAAGCCGATGTGCGGCACAAAGACCATGAGAGTAAGAAAGAGTGACCCGACAAAGAAATAGAGCGAATATTTTCTCCAGAACTGGTACGGGATGCTGCTCATGGTGTACATGAAAATAAAGCCGCCGATAATCCCAAACACCAGCTGCGTAAAAACAACGCTTGCGAATTCCGCCTGCCCGGATTTGGCCAAAAGCCCCAGAGATGCAGAGAAAAATACAACAAAGCCAAAAGCTACCAAGGTAATGGTGAGCCAGAGAAGCCATTTATCCATGCGTTCTTTTTGCATACACGGGTCAGCTGATCACAGCAAGAATAAGTCCGATAATCGCCGTTACCATACTGATAATCCAATAGCGCATGGTAACTTTGTACGACGGCCATCCGATCGCCTCAAAGTGATGATGAATCGGTGCGGCGAGGAAAATTTTCCTCCCGAAGAATTTTTTTGAACAAACTTGGAGAATGTTGGTGACAACGGTAATAAAAAGCGGAAAGGCAATGATCGGCAAAAGAAGCACGGTATTGGTCAAAAAGGCGATCACCGCAAGTGTAAGTGTGAGCCCCATACTGCCGGTTTCCGACATGTAAAACCGTGCCGGCGGAATGTTGAACCACAGAAATGCCAAGTTCCCGCCGAAGAGCACGGCCGAAAACGCGGCAAGGTCGATCTGATGCTGAAAAAAAGCAATGCCGGCGTATGCGGCAAAAATAGAAGCAAAGGTTCCACCCGCAAGCCCGTCAAGGCCATCGATCACTCCTCCGGCATACACCGCGAGCATTACCAGCATGAAAAACGGAATAAAGAAAAATCCCAGATCCCAATATCCGACAAAAGGAATGGCGATCAAAGAAACATTGAGTTTGAAGAAAAACCACCAGGCACCGATAAACCCGATGATCAGGACGATGGTGAGACGTTTTTTAAGTGAAAGCCCTCCGGCGAGATAACCAATCCTTCCAGAGACATCAAAATAATCGTCAATAAGTCCAATGAGCGACCCGGTTACAAGCGTAAAGAGCGGAAGCCAGGTTTGGTTTCTGCTCAGAAAATTAAGCTTTTCCGTTGTTTCACCCGGGAAGATCACTGATGTCAAGAAAAAAAGGAGAATGGTGACAACCGTACTCGCCCAGATGATCACCCCACCCATTCGAGGAGTACCCACTTCGGCGCTGTTTCCGCTTTTGTTGTTGCGGCTGCCAAGCGAATTGTACACTTCTGCCTTGCCAATCATCGCCGTCCTCTTCCCTGCCTTCTTCCGCCACATTTTGTACTTGTACAAAAAGTGGGTAAGAATCGGGGTCAAAAGAATTCCAATAAAAAACGCAACCGTAGAAGGCCCAAATACTTTTACAATATCGAGAATCATGATTTGAAAAATAAAACCTGCCTCTATAGTATAGCCGAAAAGAGCTTTTCCCCAAAAGCTTTTTCCTCATTTTTTCAAAATTCTCCCTTCAGGCTCTTTTTGGCCGAATACGTTAAGAGCGAGATGCCTCGGTCAATTCTTCAAATTTGTCGATAATCGGATCCAAACCGCCGGCGAGGATTTTTTCAATCCCGTGCCAGGATTCTTTGATTCGGTGATCCGTGATCCGATCCTGTGGAAAGTTGTAGGTGCGGATCTTTTCTGATCGATCCCCGGTGCCAATCTGCCCGCTTCGTTCGTTTGCGTGCTTTTTGTCCTCCTCTTCACGCTTCATTTCCTCGAGCTTGCTGGAAATAATCGCCAGAGCTTTTTCACGATTTTTCAGCTGACTCCGTTCACTTGTACAGCGCACCGCGATTCCCGTGGGCTTGTGAACCATCCGCACGGCCGTTTCCACTTTGTTCACATTCTGTCCGCCCGCCCCACCGGAACGGGAAAATTCTATCTCCAGATCTGCGGGATTGATTTCGATACTTGTGTGCTCTCGCACCGGCAAAATAGCGACTGAGGCCGTAGAAGTATGGATCCTTCCTTGTTTTTCCGTCTCCGGAATGCGCTGCACGCGATGCACGCCCATTTCATGCCGAAGCTTTTCGTACACATGCTTGCCCGATATTTCAAACGAAGCTTCCTTGTAGCCGCCCAAATCAGAGAAAGATTCATCAAGCGTCAGAACACCCCAGCCTTCCTTTTCAGCAAATTTCTGGTACATCTCTGCCAGGTTCCGCGCAAAAAGCGCCGCCTCTTCCCCACCGGCTCCGGCGCGCACTTCAAGCACGATTTTTTTCGGCATATCTTCTTCTTCCTTTGCCGTGGTCATGATGTGCTCTATCTGCTCGAGAAGATTTTTTTGCTGTGCGGCAATATTCTTTCGATCTTCTTCGGCAAGTGCTTGCATGTCGGTATCTTCTTCGGCAATCTGCTCAATGTCATTCCTCTCTTGCTCCAAACGCTCCCACTCTTCCGCCAAGAAGCGAGTTTTGTAATCATTTTTTATTTTTTCCCACGTTTCAGTGTCGTAGGTGTTTTTCAATCCTTCTTGGTCATTCATGGAGATAGATAAGTATCATTCAAAAAATCCCACGAGCATGGAATTTGTTTTTCAATTGAGCTTCAAACACGAGTATGTTTCGAGAGCCGAAAAAAGACCGAATGATTCGGTCTGCAAAAGCTGCTATTTTTTCGAAAGCTCCTGAGCTTTTTCCCGTCTTTTTTGGAACTTGTCCACACGTCCCGCCGTATCGATGGTTCGGGATTTTCCGGTATAAAAAGGGTGACAAGCACTGCACACTTCTACATGCACCACTTCCTGTGTGGAAGCAATGTCGTATTCTGCCCCGCAAGCGCAGATCGCCTTGGCAGCAAAGTATTTTGGATGGATATCTTTCTTCATGTCGATACTATAGCAAATAAAAAGGATTTTTCAAGTCTTTCGAGGATTTGGCAAAAAATGGAAGAAAATCTGCAAAACACACCCCCAAAGTTCATTCTACAGCGGAACAAACGAGAATTTAGTTTCCGACGGATTCAATCGGATCAATCTTGTCGGTTTGAATACTTTGTGCAAGGGCTTCAACGCTGTTGGCATATCCCACTCCCAACGTATTCCAGTTTGAGCCCGCAAAATACCGTCCCGCTGCTTCCATTTCCGATGCTTGTGTTCCGGCTCCCAGTCGCGCGAGGAAAATTCCGGCGGCGAAGAACGCATCGCGAGGATTCCACGGGTCAGGTGTTACTGATCCCGTTGCCGCTCTCACCGCCGGAATGAGTCCCTGCCAAGTGGTCGGAATGAACTGCGCCGGCCCCATCGCACCGCCCCAGCCCACGGATTGCGGACAAGAGAGCGGACGGGCGGTCGGAGAAATTCCCAGCGACTGCACGATCTGCAGGTAGATCGTTTGATCATCACGGGAAGAACCGTCTCCCGGCCCCGGCATGATGTCGTTCCACATGCGCCCCGGCGTTTTGCCCGGAATGTTGCAGCTTCCGATGTTCTGTCCGATTCTCGTTTCCTGAGTCAGGATGGCGAGCAGGAACGCTGGACGAACGCCAGTAGATTTCTGAACCTCTTTCGCAAGCTCAAGTGCTTGCCCAAAGTTAATGTTGGTGTTGGAACCTTGCAAAGCGAAAAGTGCGGCTTTAATTTGAGCAACTTGCTTCTTCTTGCTCTCGATCGTGTCCTGATAAAAGTTCTCCTGCGATTTTGACTGCTTGAGAAGATCCGCCTGTTTGTTTTGATTATCCTGGATCTGCGCTTTTTCGAGAAGTTGAATTTGTCGGAGTCCCTGCTGCTGGATTTTTTGTTCTGTAAGCTGGTCCTCTTTGCTCTTGGTTTGTATATGCGCTTCTTTGATGATATCCAAATTCTGTTTCAGATCATTTTTCACCGCAGAATAATCCTCCACGTCCGTGAAAAAATCTGAAAAGTTTTTGCTGCCCAAAACTACTTCTACCAAGGAATGGTTATCCTTCTCGTCGGTTTCTCGGATCAAACTGGCGAGCTGCCCCTGTACCTGCGAGATCTGAGTATTTAAATCTTCTACTTTTTTCTGTGTGTCTGAAATGTTGCCGGAGAGTGTTTGGATGGCAATATCCCGCGCCTGAATTTCGAGCTTGGATTTGTCGATCTCTGTTTGCAGGGTGCTGATCTCATTTTCCAAAGAAGTGCTCTTCTGGTGCTGGCTGTTCAAGAGTGTCTGTTTTTCTGCAATTTCCTTCTGAAGCTGATCAAGCTGCGCCTGGTACTGCGCTCTTTGGGCGGAAATGTCATCCACACTCTGCGCTTGTGCTATGGAAACCACGCCCGGGAAACCCGGAAAGACAGCAAGAAAAAGCATCAAACTGGTGAGCATCCCTGCGGTCAAACGAGCAAAAATTTTTTTTGTCTGAAATCTCATAAATGCAGTCAAGGCTCCCTTCCTTAACCGTCAAAATCATACAAGCACAAGAAGACTCTAACTTTCTTTTTCTGCAGATTCGGTGCCTTCTTCGTCTTTCTTTCCCTTCTGCTCCACCTCTACGGCGGTCTCCAGATCAACCGGTGCTTCCTCTTCCGGCTCTTCCTCCTGGACGGAAATAGCGGCTACAGACTCTTCTTCGTCGGTCAGAAGCGTCACTCCTGAAGGAATTTTCAAATCTTTTACCAAAATATTGTCATCCAAAGCTTTCAAGGATGATATATCTACGACGATTTCCTGAGGAATATCTTTCGGAAGTGCTTCGATTTCAATTTCATACAAAACTTTCACGAGCGTACCGCCAAGGTCTTTCACCGCTGTAGACTCTCCTTCGAAAACAAGCGGAACCGCCACTTCCACCGGCTTGCCTTTTTCCATTACATAAAAGTCCGCGTGGATCGGCTCGCCAGTAACCGGATGCACCGCTACTTCATTGATAAGCGTATCAATGTCTTTTCCATCAACTGAAAGGGTTACCACTGCCGTTTCTCCCGCTTCTTTCCACACATTTTTAAAATCCACAACTTTCGCCTGCAGCGAAACTGGCTCGCTTTTTGGGCCATAAGAAACAAGCGGAATATAGCCTTCCTCTCGGAGTGTTTTTGTGCTTTTTCCGTTCACGTCTCTCTTTTCCGTTTTGAGTTTCAACATAATGCCTTTATCCTACCCAATTTTCCATAAAAAATCAAGAATTCCTGTGGATTTTACCGGCTCTCCAGGATTATTTCTCTTTTTTTCGATATTCGTTCTTAATCCGCCAGTACTCATCGTCTTCCCCCGAGCCGGAGCCTGCTTTAGCGTTCTTGCGCATTGCTTCCGCCGGGTATTTCTCTTTGATCGAAGCAAGCTTCTCGAGAATAATTTCTTCCGTATCCATGCCAAGCAAGACCGACATATCGAGCGCGTAGATGAAGACGTCCGCCAGCTCTTTTTTCAGTTCGGCCATGACCTTCTCATTGGCTTTTGTTTCTTTAAGCGACAGACTGGTCCATTGAAAAATCTCAA
>DASSSU010000015.1:0-12753 GCA_035708305.1 Minisyncoccota bacterium
ATGGCTTTCCAAACGACCCGATCCCCCTCGCAGACCACCAATCCGGTGGGCTTATGAAGTTCCTCTAAGGTTTCAAACTCGAGAGAATATCTCCAGCCGTGTTTTCGGGCGAGAACTTTTGTGAAAGCTTTTCCAAAGCGCATTTTCCAGGCATCATTGTGATACGCTGCGGGTGCAGTCAAAATAATTCCAGAAATATCGCGGAAATGGTCCGCCACGCGTATCGCCAAAGGTCCGCCTGCGCTGTGTCCTCCAAGAAAAATTTGCCAGTTCTTGAGAGGAAAGAGCACTCGCACGTATTCCACCACTGAGCAAAAATCCTCAAATCTCGTTAAGAGTGATGATTTTTCAAACTTCATTTTTGAAGCACAGGTGCCGCGATAATCAAACGTAACGACCGTAATGCCGTGCCAACATCGAAGCGCGTTGGCGAAAAGACGAAATCCTTCAATATTTTGAGAAAAATTTTTTCCCAAACCGTACCCGAAAATCAAAACTTTGTTGGATTCAGGCTTATCGGAAAAATAAATCTTCCCTCCAAGGCTGCGTTCCGTTTCAAGCGGAAACGTCTCCACCATGTACCAATCTCGCATATTCCACCTCTTTTTCTTCTGTGTGGTTTGTGTAATAAAGAGCTTTGCAACTGAGTCGCAATATACAATTTTTCTGGGGAAATGTCAAAAACTAAGATGAACAGCGGGAAAATAGAGGTATAATGAAACCACTATGATGCGTTTTTTCTCCCACTGGAAACAAAAAAATATTTTCAGAAAACGGCGATGGGATTTCCGACGGTTTTGGAACCGAGCAAAACTCCTCTTTGAAAAAGTTGATGACAAAAACCCACTGCAGTCGATTCTCATTCTGGTGCTCGGACTCGTGCTTCTGGTTGCCATCCTTTTCTCCGGCATTTTGAGTCCTCGAAATACGCCACCACTTCCCGGCAAAGACACCATCTCAGCAACCGCAGACCAAATTGCCCTTTTACCAAGTGACCATCGTATGGGGAGCCGAAACGCGAAACTCACGATCATTGAATATGGCGATATTGAGTGTCCTTTCTGCCAGCAGGAGCAGCCGATACTCCAAAAAGTGATGCAGGAATACGGCAAGAGCGGAAAAGTAGCTTGGGTGTGGCGGCAATTCCCGATTGAAGTACTCCACCCCGGCGCGGAGAAAAAAGCCGAAGCATCCGAGTGTGCCGCTGCTTTGGGTGGTGAAAATGTGTTTTGGCCGTTTTTGGACAAGCTCATGCAGACCAAAGAAAACGCAAGCACCGACGAGCTCACTCAGGCTGCGGCGGATTTTGGTATTTCCAAAACAGACTTTTCCTCGTGCCTCCAGTCTGGAAAATTTACCGCCAAAGTAAAAAGCGAATTTGAGCAAGGCAAAAAACTTGGCGTGAACGCCACCCCGTCGCTGATTTTGCTTTCGCGAAACGGTGAAATCGGAAAAGTCGTCGGCGTGCATGATTTTGAATTCTGGAAAAACCTCATTGATCAAATGTAATTTTTAAAAAAAGCATTCATTTCAATTCGCTTCAAAAATTGATAAAATAAAGAAGAACTAAACAAAGAAATATGAACAAAGAAAAACTTCGAGAGGACTTGAAAACTTCTATGAAAAAAAGAGATAACATGCGGATGGAAGTAATCCGCGGGATTTTGACCGCATTCACGAACGAACTCGTTGCCAAGGGACTTCGTCCAGATGAAGAGATTTCCGCGGAAGATGCAGACAAAGTACTTTTGCGTTTGGCGAAGCAGCGGAAGGATTCTATCGAGCAGTTTGAAAAAGGCGGACGGCCAGAACTTGCTGAAAAAGAGAAGCAGGAACTCACGATTTTGGAAGAATACCTTCCCGAGCAGATGAGTGACGAGGAAATTCAAAAAGTTGCGGAGAAAAAGAAAGCAGAACTCGGAATCACCGAGCCGGCAAAAAAAGGCATGCTGATGGGCGCCATCATGAAAGAGCTTGGAAGCAAAGCCGACGGAAGCAAAGTGAAAAAAGCGGTTGACGAACTTTTCTAAAATTTGTATTTGGTGATCTTTTTTCCCTTTTCTGGAACCCCCAAAAATGCCAAGATTTCGGTATTTTTTATTTCTCCTTAAAGTATTGACATTTTTCTTAAAGATGTTATATAATCTCATTGAGCCGGTCTTCACGGCTCAGCGCATCAGCCCTTTCCCTGGAGAGGAGATTGAGATTCAATCACTCTTAATATTGCGGGGAAAGCTCTGAGTTCGTTTTGGAGAAATTCTTTTAGGAAATTCTCATACACATCATCCAAAAACTCGGGAGAAAGTATGCCTTCAAACAGCATGCACTTTCAAGTTTTGCGCGCAACGAACCGCACGTCAGATATATGGCGGAAATCAGTTCACCTACAAAGACAAGTGTACTGCCGCGAAAGAGGCTTTGAATCGCTCACCGGAAACGAAAATCCGGAACGGTTTGATCGATATGACGTGCACCAATCCAAGCGCGTGGCAGTAGTCGCGAAAAATGAAAATCGGGTAATTGCTACTGCCCGGATCATCTCTCCCACTTACAGCAACGATGTTCCAGCAATGAAACTTCAGCCTTCACTCGCAAACAAATTTCGCGGGATTCGCTATGTGGAGAGTTCCGGCTTCTGCAGCTCAAAAGAAATCAAGCAGAGTTTGGGACTCACCGATCCGGAATCCGGAAAATGCATTATGCTCCTCCTCATCGCTGCCAGCATCGCTTTGGGGCAAGAGACAGGAGCAACTCACGCCGTCATGGTAATTGAGCAAACACTTTTTCGGATTTTGAAGCGCCTTGGTATTCCACTCACCCCGTTCGGAGATCCAGTAGAGTACCACGGCACGCGGCGGGTGTATTATGGAGCTTTTTCAAAGATACTTTCTTCTCTCAAAAGAAAAAATGCAAAACTTTGGGAAGAGCTTACCCATGGACACGCGGTATCATATCTCCTAGAACAAAAACAAAACGAACGTTATGTGGCATAGTTTGCCTTTAGATTTCAAACACACCTTTACTCGCCGCCGTCTTTCTCAGATCGGCGGTTCTTTTTTTAATTTTCTTTCATTGCTTTTTTGAAAAAAATCACGTATTTTTAGAAAGGTCTCGTCCTTTGTCCGAAAATCTCTTCTTTTTTCAACGTTAAACGGAGATTCTCCATGAGTATCTTTCCTTGTTCTTTTAAAAAGCCGTTTCTTCCCTTCTTCTTTCTCACCACTGTTTTTCTTACAGGATTCTTCCCAGTTCCATCCTATGCCGGGGACTATTTTCGCCTTGGCCTCAACCATGATCAGCAAGCACTGATACTGCTCGAGCTTGGCTTTGGCCGCATCAACCATATCTGCCTGACCTGCCATCTGGAATTTGATAATGACCACCTCACCTACTCAATCACTATGCCACGAACCGGCGAAAAAACATTTTTAGTGCCAAAACGGCACTCCTGATCGGACAAGCAATAGCCAACGAAGGTTTTGTGGATCAGGTTTTTGAGGAGGAAACCAAACTCTACCAGTCTGGCCAGCTGACGCAAGAAAAAAGAGTAGACTTCATCAACCAGCTCGCAGAGAAAACTTTGTGGGGTTTGGAACATATGAAAGAAATAAAGCAGCAGCTCAAAATTCCAAAGAGTCCAAAAGGACCCGGGGAAATGAAAGAAGTGAAGTGCTTCACAGCACTCCGATAAAGTTTCAAAGCAAAATGAAAAAATTCACCCCGCAAAATGCGGGGTTCTTTTTTTGAGTTCTTTTTCTTTGGGTTTTAATTCGCCATGCAATGCCAGTGTGCTCCGGTCGCGGTTCCATTGTCTCCTTCTACTTCGTATTTGCAATACAATCCTGCCTTGTATGCGGTCGTGCCACTCGGCGGGTTGCTTTCACTTCCAGTCAAAAAATCATTGAGACCGTTCATGTAGGTGTTGGTATCTACGAGATCGACTGATCTTTTGTCCGGTCCATGCGTCTGGTGTCCCATTTCCGTGCCGCCAGTGATCACGATGCTGCAGGATGAAAAAACGGCTTTGTCACAAGCCTGTTTAAACGCCGCAAGGATGCCAACCATTCCAGTGTTTTCAAACCCGGCAACGTTGGTACAGCCATATTGCACACCGTTTACGTCTGCGGCACCACAAGAGTCGGGGTGATTGATCGTATAGCCAGCATTAGCAAGCTCTTCACGTGTTCCCCATTCTTCTTGTGCAAAAGCCGGAGCGCCGGTCCGTGCGACACAGGCAGATGGATCGCCCGTGGAAGCGGTGCAGTCACTTTGCGTTGCAAAACATTTCACCGAGGTTTTAGTGCAGTATGATTGTGTTGTTATCGGCGTCCCTCCGTTCGCAGTAGCAACGTTGGCACTTGCACTCTGACCGACATCTGTCAAATTAAACCCTTTCTGCAGGAGCGCGGGGTTGATCGTGTTCAAAATAATCCAGGAAAGAAGGGCGAGAATAAGTCCTCCCACTGCGCCAGTGATCCTTCGCTTGGCGTCGCTTTTCGCAGATGGAATCGCACTAAAAATATATTCAATACCGCCAATGATGATCATGAGCACCGCAAGGATTCCGGCAAAACCAATCGTCAGCACGTACACTCCGCCAAGGTACGTTGCCAGATCCGGTGTTTGTGTGCTCAGCGTCGGGAGGGGTTCCAAAAGGGTGTAGGTCGCATCAGCGTGCACGAAATGAAAAGAAAAAAATAAAAAGAAGAGAAGCAACCCGAAGCTAACAAAATGGATTTTGGAGAAAGAAAACATATTTTCGGTTTCGTCTTTTACTCAGGCTTTAATTTCTGCCACCACCGTTCCTTTGTCCGAGAGGATCATGTTTTCAAGGGGCTCTTTGTCGTAGAGCTTGCAGGGAATCTTTCCCTGACGAAAGGCTTCAAAGGCTTTGGCGAATGGCAAGATAGAAAGGAAATATTTAAAGTCAACGGCCCGGCGGAGCATCCAGCCAAGAATGCCGTGATACGTGAAGCGTCCCCACTGCACGATCGCCCAGTTGGGACCGACCGGAACCGCGTATGCCGGTTCTTTCGGAACGTAGCGAATTTCCCGTTCGCTTTTCCCCAAGATCCGTGCCGCGAGGATTTTTGCCACATGCTTTCCCTGCCGTTCCGCCGTCTGCGCCATGCCTCCCCACTGTGCCTCTGCACCGTCTCCGATGATGAAAACATCCGGTACGTTCGGGATCTCAAAATTTTCGGTTACCTTCACGCATCCGCGCCGGTTGCACTCCGCCCCTTCAATGTGCGAATACATGGAATGCGCCTTCACGCCTGCCGTCCAGATGACAGTCCTGGTGTCCATACTCATGGTTTTCATGTGGATGGCCTCAAGCTCGTCTTTTTCCACCACGTGGTTAAGAAAAATATTCACGCCAAGTTCCCGCAGTCTGGCTTCCACCAGTGTCGATGCCGTTTCGTGAAGAAGCGGAAGCACTCGCCCTTGCGCTTCGATGAGATCGATCGTGACAAAAGAAGGATCAAGATGGTTTTCTTTCGCGAGACCTTTTGCAAACTCCACGATCTGTCCGGCGATTTCCACCCCCGTCGCCCCCGCCCCAACGATCACGATGTTTGCCGAGGAAATTTTTTCTTCGATCGGCGTATCATGCTGAAGATTGCTAAAAAGCTTTTCAACATGCCGGCGGAGTTTGAGCGCGTCGTTGGTGCTTTTGAAACTGTACGCATACTCCTGGAGTCCTGGGATACCGAAATAGTTCGCCTCTGACCCGAGCGCAAGGATGAGATAGTCATAATGATACTTGGAGCCGGACGTTCCCCAAACTACCTTTTCGCGCGGGACCACATTGTCGATCGTATCCTCCACCACGTTCACATTTTTTCCTTTGAAGATATCGTCGAACGGGATGCAGACTTCCATCACAGACCCGCCGGTCACCACACGGTAGAGTGAACTGTGGTATTCAAAATGGAACTTGTTGTCCACAAGCGTGATCTCGGCATTCGCATTCTGGCGCACCAGCTCAAGCGCTGTTCGTACTCCGGCAAATCCGCCGCCAACAATCACAATTCGCCTTTTTGGCTCATAAATAGTTTCCGGGTTCATATTTCGTTCTGCTTGTTTAAATCAGTGAGAATTCATCCAAAAGAGTTTCTTTAAGTGTATCACAGAACCGCCCCGCTCTACTCCTCCGCTTGTGGAAAACCGAGAGTATCGACTATAATCAAAACATGGATGAACTTAAGCTTCCCTCCAACCCGGCACTCAAAAATTTTCAAGAATATGTAGCAAAACTCGAAGAAGAACGAGGTTTTGATCGCCAGACCGCGGCAGAAAAAAGCATGCTGCTGGGAGAAGAAATTGGCGAACTTTTTAAAGCTATGCGAAAGCACGAACCAAATCTCCGCGTAGATGAAAATTCCAAAAGATATGATGTGGCAGATGAACTTGCGGATGTTTTTCTCTACCTTTGCGCGATTGCAAACCAATACCACATAGATCTGGAACACGCATTTCGAGAAAAAGAAGAAAAAAACAAAGCGAGGGTGTGGAAATAGTGAGAAAACCTCAAAAAAAATCAACCTTGAAATTTGCAGACAAAAATTTTTGGGCGCAGGTACGCATCCACCGAGGTCACGATTTTGAGATCAAACGTTTTGGTGATTTCAAACTTCGAATGAGAAAGTACAGCTCTTAAAATCTCGTGCGCGCTCGTGTACACGACGAGTCTTCCGCTGGAGTTGAGTTTTTCCTCACAATATTCCACAAAAGTTTTGTAGAGCGCCTCCAAATCTTCTCCTTTTGAAACCGCCATACCAAAAGGAAGATCGGAAGTGATCGCATCAAACATTCCGAAGTCTGGTTTTTTAAAAACATTTCCTTCTTTCAATTCCACTTTTTGCATCAGCCTGGCTTTTTTGAGATTTTGCACCGCCAAGGAAAGATGCTTTTTGCTCTGGTCAAAACCGACGAGTTTCTGCAAATGAGGAAAGCTTTCCGCCGCTTCAATCAAAAGCGTGCCGCTTCCGGAAAAGACATTCAAATACGACGTTGCTGTTTCCAGTCCGGCGAGCGAATTCACCGTGTACGCAATCGTAGGATTCATCGCTCCGCTCATGTGCGCTACTTTATACTCCCGCACCGAAAGCGGCCGCGCGGTGGCTTCTACACCAACTTCCCAAACTTCTCCCAACTTGATGATGTGTATTTTCAAATCCGCTTCTTCTTTTTCAGGAAGTCCGTATGTTTCGCTGATGTATTTCGCTACTCCTCGCACCTCGGGCGAATCCTTCCCAGTACACGTGATTTTAAAACTCTTGAAATCACCCGCGTCTTTCGCGTTTTTTACAGTTTCAACCAGACGTGCCAAAACAAACTTGTGTTTGAAAATGTACGCCGGATGAAATTTCCGGTCCCGCACCACCACGTACACTCGCACTGCACTTCTCGAGTGCTTGGCAGCCACGAGGGATTCCGGAGAAAATTTTAGATACGTTGCATCTCCGACACTCGCACTTGAATGTGTCCCTGTTTGAAGCAGCTCCAAATTTGTGTTTTGCTCCACCTCACACAAAACAACTTCCCGAAGTCCGGAGATATACGCTAACTTTATTTCCATTTCCGGCTGCAATTTTTCCATAGCTTTGCTTCAAGATACCACAAAAAACAAAAACCTCGCGAATACCTCAAACGAGCTTTGAAAAGCTTCTCATAAACTTTGAAAAGTTCTTTTTGTTTGCAGATCCTCCTTATTTTTTATATTCAAGCAAATCCCCCGGCTGGCAGTCCAGTGCTTGGCAAATTGCCTCGAGTGTCGAGAGCCGGATCGCTTTTGCCTTGCCGTTTTTCAGGATGGAAATGTTTGCCATCGTGATGCCGACCTTCTCTGAAAGTTCCGTAACACTCATTTTTCGCTTTGCGAGCATCACGTCGATGTTGATGATGATTGCCATGATGTTTAAACCGTTAAGTCATTTTCTGATTTTATTTCTATGGCATTTTGCAAAAGCCTCTGAAGTACCGCCGCAAAAACCGCGATCACAAATGACGCAAAAATAATGACAAGCGTAATTGCCACGACCCCGGGCGCGTCGTCTTTGTCCGCAACATGAAAAATGTATGGCGTGCCGATCGTGTACAAGCCGCTGACGACAAACGCGCAATATTTAATATTTTTGAGCGCCCTCACAGACAGTTCCGAAAAAGCCGTGTTTTTATCAACGTACCCGAGCAGCTTCAGCGTCTGATACAGTGCCCAGAAAAATGGAATCGCCGACACGTACATGCCCAAAACAATCGGTTTATACATTCCTGTCGCGTCGCCTCGAAGCCCGATTGGTAACACAAACAAGCAAAGGGCAAGCGCCGCAATTCCCACCAAACAAACCACCCCTCGCAAAAACCATGTTGAACCTTTTTTCATACGCAATATTTTTTAATACTGCCATGATATCATACTGTTTATCGAAATACAATAAATTTTTGTTGAATCTGATCACTCTGTAAATAAAAAAGCAGCCATCTTCAAAAGACGGCTGCGGTCTGTAAATGTGCAATAAAAACCAGATCACTTCTGGGAACGTGCCCCTTCGACAGATGCTGCTGCTACGAGTTCACTTAAATTTTCACGCTTCGCAAACGAGAGGACCGCCTGCACACCACCCTCAGTCATGAGTTGTCCAAGCAGTTTCAGACGGCCGCTGTACTCCGTGTCGCCATACTTGCTCTGACGCGGATCCTCCTCTCCAGTGGTAATAGAACGTACCGACGGAACATCATCTCGTATGTTCATCAGTGCATACCAGTACACTCGCTCAATTTCCCCGCTCTCTAGCTCTTCAAGCGCATGTGCCATGAGAGCTACTTGTACCCGCTCGAGGTGTTCTTGAGGGATTTGCCCCATCGGATCAAAAGTGGGGAATCCATACTCCGTCACCCATACCCTCCGAGGACCTTCTGGAAAATTTTTCCGGATATTTGAAAGTCCAACTTCAAGGATGTCTCGCAAATAATCTGGAGCACTCTTCACACGATGAGCGAGCCGTTGCATGAGCATGCCCGAAACAAACGCATCGGGCTGTCCTTGCATGATCTCTTGTACGATCTTCACCTGCTCACGTAAACTCGGCGGCGGGGTGAAGTCCGATCGCGTGCCGCGCAAGTTGTGAAGCCCGCCGACATCGATAAAGCGCATCGCCCCCCACGCCACCAACTGACGAAGCAGGTGGAGAGAAGGTTCTCTGATATTGCTCATGCCGCCAAGGACAATTTCCTTTCCGTGATGCTTGCCCACCATCGTGCCAAGCATGATCATCTCGCTGAAACGTGCCAATGTTGGATCAAGCTTTGGGTCCCAATCCGTGTCCAGGTTCCATTCGTTCCAGAGTTCGAGGAAGTCAAAACAATCCCCCAACTCATGACACACTTCATTCACAAACACTGCAAAATCCATCGGATCTTTCGGCGGTGAATTAATCACCGGCACCAGCCCCAAATGAGGTGGGGTGAACATCAAACACGGCAAGATCTTGAACCCGGCCGCGTGATACTGTCGGATACTCCATGCGATAAAGGCTCGTCCTCCCGGCGCCACCCATTCGGCCCACGGCAGACCGGTTCGGACATTTTCTATACCGCGTTCCTGTAGTGCAGTTATTGCGTCCCGTACTGCCTGGCGTGCCACCAAAACACTCAATTGATATTCATCAGCACAGTCCAGATCCTCTTTTTCGAGTAGTTGCGTGATGTTTCGATCTTCCCAAAACTGCGGGTGTTCCGGGGGGTAATTCCAAACCAGATACCCGAAACCCGCCGGAGCCTTTGCGTGATTATCATTCACCAGCATGCTATTTTCCTCCGCGCACTTCCTTTGTACATCTTCCTGCACTATAACAAAACGAGCAATGAGTCACAAGCAGAAACTGCCACGGTGATTTCCACTCACAGAGAAATCCTCATTCACAGTTTTTCTTCCAAAAACGGAAACATATGCTCTCTCCGAAGTTCCGGGCCACTGATTTGATGACCGCCACCGGGGACAAGGTGAAGGGTGCAATCTTTTCCGAACTTTTTAAGCTTCTCTGCAAACTCCACGGCGAGAGAAGGCGGGATATTGTCATCTTCTGCACCGTGCAAAATGAGTACCGGGCAGGAAATTTTTTCCGCTTCAAAAATGGCGGAACGTTCCCGGAAAGCTTCGTCGGAAAGGCCAGCTTCTTTTTCAATGTTCTTGTTTATCCCTTCATCTTTTCCATTCCATTCATAATACTTCCGCAGATCATACGCACCTGCCTGAAAGATCGCTGCTTTGAAAAAATGTGGATGGCGCATCGCCAAAAGAGCTGCTACACTTGCACCACGGGAAAGACCGTACACGGCAATACGGTGAGAATTCAACTCTTTTTCTTCGATTACTTCTTTCAGTCCATCCACAATTCCTGATATTGTTTTTGGTCCGTAATAATCCCGTGGACCGTTTGAATATCCAAAACCACACTGAGATGGAAGGATCACATTGTACCCTTGCCGCACAAGATGCTGCGCCATGAACAGCATATCCCAAGCGCCAAAGTTGCAAAACCCGTGAATATAAACAACTGTTCCGTTTGATTCTGGAAATTGCGGTGATGGAAGAAAAAGGAGCTCGATGTTTTCATCTTCGTAGGGATGGAGGAACTGGTCAAAAGAAATGGTGGTTTTCATGTTGTTGATTATAGACAAAAAAGAAGAGACAACAAACTCCAACCACTCTCGAACATCTCTTGACCCGCCCCTGCTTTTCTCTATACTACCCACAGAAGAACATTCGGAGTTGAAAGACATAAACAAAAAAATCTTCCTCGGTAAAATCACATTCCGGAGAAAAGCCGTGAGCACCGATACCGAACAAACTATTTTCTTTGTGCGTCACCTGAAGAAACAGCCGGAGCAAGTGCCTCGTCTTCCCCGTTTCTTCCTGTCCGCTCCTTGGGGATGGCGTCTGCAGTGCGCCGTGAACGGTATCTGCAACAAATATCTGCAAGCGCTTCATCCTGATGCCCGACAAACCGGCAAAGAATGGGGACAGAAAATGGCAGAGCGGTTACAGAGCGCCGCACCATCCGGAAAGATTGATCAGATTTACTTTTCGCCCTTTCGACGCACCAGACAAACGACGCAGTTCTTGCGCGTCGCACTTCCCGGCAATCTCCCGATACGATCCCTGTCGCTCTTGCGTGAACAAAACGCCGGCATGCGATATGGATGGTCATTTGAAGAAGTGCGTCGATCTTTCCCATGGTACGACAAAATGATCACCCGAGGAGAAAAATGTGATCCAAACATCTATCTTTCCTGTCCAGAGCCCGGCGGTGAATCGTTCCGCGACTTGCAAATCAGAGCACACAGAGCACTTGAGGTTTTGCGTACAAAGTCCGGTACGATCGTCTGCGTAACACACGAAGGTTTCATCCGCGCCGTTCGCGCCGAACTGGAGAAGTGGTCAGATACGGAAGTGCTCCAGACGTTGGCAGCGGGCGAAGGAATACCCTCTGGCGGGGTGGTTGGATACCATTTCAAGTCAGGCTGTGTTCCCAAACGCATTTTGCTCATTGATGAAAACTATTCAGACTCTGCAAACGAGTCAAAAGAACCCTTGTCTCGCTGATCCGCCAGCCGCTTCCAGTGATGATACAAAGGTTTCTTCTCGCCGATCGCCGTGATGATCCCGAAGTGGTTTGCTGCCTGTTCCGGTTGAGTCGACATGTTCACCTGATCGTCGGTTTTGTGCTCCTCGGGAAGATCGAGAAGTGAGTACCATAAAATATTGTCGGCACCGGAGTGCCGAACTTCCTCAAAATGCTCTATCTGTTCTTGGTAGAGCTTTTTTTTCTGCGTTTCATTTTCCGCCGGCGTGGCAAATCCCGGTTCAGCGGCCCAGAGCTGCACATTGCTCAGACCCAAACCGCGAAGGTGCGCTTTGGCGGATTCCACTTCAAGTGCCCACCCAAACCACCGCCGCCGTTGACTCGACCAACTCGGCGAAAAGTTGATCCCCACAGCATCCAAGTGCTGCGTGAGTCCGTAGCGATGCATCAGCGTCATCCACTCCGGCTCGTACGGAGAAAGCCCGCCGAGTGCTACCCGCTTTCCCAGTGCTCGGGCTCGCTGTGCCGCCGGAGTGACCATCTGCGCAAAGAGCTTCCACTCCGGGTCAAGATCCCATTCCCAGTACGGCTTCCAGTTTGGTTCGTTCCAGAGCTGCACCCAGGAAAAATGCTTCCCATATCGTTCGATAATCATTTCTACATATCGCGTGTAGGAAGTCAGATCTTCCGGCGGATGCGACGTGCGCTGTTCGCCGTTTTCATCTTTCCTGGCCTGATCTGGAGGAGTATAAAAAAGCGCCGGGATAAGCTCCGTACTGGTTTCAGCAAGCCGCTCAAGCATTTCGTCAAACCACTCAGTCGCACCTTCTCTCCCCCAATCGGCCCATGAAATGAGAATTCTCGTTTGAGACGGCCGCAATTCTTTGATCCCCGCAACCGTCCGCTCAAGCATTTCCCGATTTCCAAAGAGGACCCACTGCGTGATTCCCGGAAGCGGCGCAGCCTCACCCTCACGATCTTTTGCCATGTTTAATTTTAAATTTTTATACTTCGCTTTTTTTACCAGTAAAAATTCGAGAGTTTTGCCTCCCGCAATGATTTCACCCTACCACACCGGCAATGTGGTAGTTATGATTTTTCAATACCTCTAAATAAGCAGGATCGAAAAAATACCGATTCTCTGTGCCGATGACCGCATCAAAGA
>DASSSU010000016.1:0-45164 GCA_035708305.1 Minisyncoccota bacterium
CCACGGATTGGGCGATTTTTGTTTGTGCGGGTAGGGAGAATCGAACTCCCGACTCGTCCTTGGCAAGGACGTGTTCTACCACTAAACCATACCCGCAAAGAAAACCGCTTCAAGTATAACGTATTCAAGTTCCCTTTTCAAACGCATGGTATACTTTTTGGAGCGGCGGGTTTGTTTGAATGTCTGTAAGGACGTTTTTGTTTTATTCACAAAAATTCATCAACCTGTGGATAACTTTGTGGATATGTGTATAAAGGACGTCTTTTAGAGTCCTTTTTCCTGTCTTTTACCTGTTTCTCTGACTTTTTCATGAAGAAACACCATAATTTGTTTCACGTGAAACTTTTTATTTAATATTTAAAAGTTTCTCATGAAACGGATTGATTCTTTTGTTTGTTTCTATCGCAAACCGAGCTTTACATGAAAATGTTCCATCTTTTCTCCAGAAAAAAGAAAGTTCGTACCCAAAAACAAATCATTGGTGATTTGGGTGAAAAAGTTGCTCGAAAGTTCCTCATGAAACATGGCTTTCAAATAATTGAGCAGAATTATTGGAAAAAATGGGGTGAAATAGACATAATCGCCCAAAAACAAGGAGTTTTGCATTTTGTTGAAGTGAAAACCGTTTCACGTGAAAAGAAATCAAATGTTCCACGTGAAACATTATTCCATATGGCAGCAGAAAATGTGCATGCAAAGAAATTACAGAGGCTTTATAAAGCAATTGACAGCTATCTTTTAGAAAAAAATGTTTCTCATGAAACACCGTGGCAACTAGATGTGGTGATGGTTATTCTCTACATGGATACTCGAAGAGCAGCAGTAGATATGCTGGAAAACGTTTCATGAGAAACATGAGGAGATTTGTTTTAAGTTATTCTTTGATTTTTCGGAAAATTTCTGGTAACCTTTGAAGCAATATTTTCTTTTTTGAGTCAAATCAGGACACTGAAGAAGAAATATCGGGGCGTGGTGTAACGGCTAACATTCCTGTTTTGGGTACAGGCGACTCCGGGTTCGAATCCCGGCGCCCCGAACGAAGTGAGGAGCGCGAGTGCGCGAAGGCACGAGAGAGATTCGAAGCCCGATTGAGCAGCTTTTGTGAGCGAAGCGAAACAAAAGATCCAATCGGGGTACTGAACCTGTAAGGTTCGAATCCCGGCGCCCCGACAACGATGAAGTAAAAAAAATGACAGGATGGTAAAGGGTGTAGAAATATATACATCCTTTATTTTTTTAAATTCTCACGTTCTCAAAACACACTCTTGCGCTCTTTTTTGCATGAGGTAAGATAAGTGTCTTTTTATCTGTAGTGAAGTAGGTTAGAATAATACAGATAAATTTTCTGCCTTTCATCCGAGCCGTTTTTATGGGTCGTGCGGTATTTCAGAATTCTAACGGTTGGAAAAGAAAAACAGTGTGTCCTTGACAAAGGAGAGAAAATGAAATCTTGTAAGAAATAAAGTCTCCATTTCGTCTTTACCTATGAGTTTAAG
The DNA here is from genome assembly GCA_035708305.1 of Minisyncoccota bacterium. Lineage (GTDB taxonomy): Bacteria > Patescibacteriota > Minisyncoccia > Phycocordibacterales > DASSSU01 > DASSSU01. Next base: position 1,497 of record DASSSU010000016.1, read on the forward strand.
GTCCGAAGAAAAAGAAAAGAAATTCCTTGAAAGCTACGATGAATATTCAGATGCGATTTTTCGATACTGCTTTTTCAAGGTTTCTGATGCGGATTTAGCTAAGGATCTCACTCAAGACACATTTACTAAGGTTTGGCAAGAGATTGCTTCCGGGACACAGGTGGACAACATGAAAGCCTATCTCTACCGCGTAGCGACCAATCTTGTCATTGATTATTACCGTAAAAAGAAAACGTATTCATTGGACAAACTCCAAGAAGATGGTTTTGATCCTATCGATCAGCGGAACGAAACCATTCTCGAAGATGCTTCTGAGGTCCGGATTGTAAAAAGTATTTTACAGGAATTGGACGAGAAGTATCGTGAACCGGTGTACCTTCGATATATCGAAGAAATGTCCCCGAAAGAAATTGCTGCCGTGCTGGAGCTTTCGGAAAATGTTGTTTCGGTCCGCATTCATCGTGGACTAAAGCAGCTCCAAGATCGGATGAAGGACACCTAAAATTACCATCATGAACAACTTTGAACAGCAATTACGCCACATTTCTCAAGAGGCAAAAAAAGTAACGCTCTCCGAAAAGGACAAGCATGTTCTTCGTTCGAATTTGGAGGCGTTTGTCAAAAGCCATCCTGCACAGGAGGGAGTGGAAAGCATTGTTGTTCGAGGAGCGCTTGGTCGGAAGAGTTTTTCATATCGTAAAATGCACCCGAATTTGACGGCACTTTTTCGCGGAGTTTTGGTTGGTGTTTTGGGGGCGGTTTTGGTTGGTGGGGGAGTGGCATCGGCAGCAACGGACGCTTTGCCTGGAGATGCACTCTATCCGGTGAAAATTAATTTGAATGAAAAAGTTCAGAGCTTGGTAACGATCTCGCCGGAAGCGCAGGCAAAACTCCAGACGGAATTTGCTGAAACGCGCCTCCGTGAAGCAGAGACACTTGCTCTCCAAGGCAAGCTTTCCGCACAAACGCAGGAGAATCTTGAGGAACGGTTTGAAGAACATGCGAAAGCTTCTGAAAAATCTCTCTCTGAAATTCAGGGACAGGACAAGGAAGCGATCATCGCGGAAATTCAGAGCGAATTTGAAGCGGCTTTGGCGGCGCACGAAGAGTTGCTCTCCCGTTTGGCGGCGCAGATTGGTACTCCTCAGAATACTTCGGAAACAATGCCGGGAACCGGTGAATCAGAAGACGCGACATCCACAGCAGCATCAACCGGAAGCTCCACACTGTCAGCATCCAGCACCGAAGTTTCTGTTTCCGCTTCGAGTACTCTGGAATCCACATCTACCACGATCTCTCAAGATGCTTCTTCTTCAACTGCAAGCACATCTGAAGCGACTTCAACACCGAAGGCAGACCTTTCTGCGACGACGACAAGTCGGGTGCAGGCTTTCAATGCTCCTCAAAACACGAAAAACATCGAGATCGGTGCGCGGATCGACAGCATTTTGAGCTGGATACGCGGACAGAAAGAACAAATTGCTCATCAACGAGAAGACGTAGAAAAGCAAGTATTTTCTCAAGTGAAATCTCAGGTGGAGGTGCTCACATCGCAGACACGTGACCATGCGACGGCTCAGATCAACAGCGCAGAAAATGTTTTGAAAAACGGCAACGGCATTCCCGAAGAGGTGAAGCAACAAGCGGAAGGGAACATGGATGATGCGCATCAGGCTTTTGCAGAAGGTGAAGCAAAATTTGAAGCCAAAGATTATTCGGAAGCGTACAGCTCTTATCGAACGGCGATCCGAAATGCGCTTCAGGCGGAGATCTTGGTAGAAACCAGTCAAGAACTTAAACTTTCTGCCGACATCCGCGCCTTGGTAGGGAACTCAAGCAATACCGAGCAGGGAACCAGTGAACAAAATAACTCTGGAACTGGCACGGGAACAGAAACGGCCAGCAACACACCTGAAGAGAACGCTTCCAGTACGGAGAGTACGAGCACAGGAAATACTGATGCGAAGAATGCCACCGGAACCAGTGCTACTTCCACGCAAGCAAATGCCTCATCCTCAGAGGCTTCTGCTTCTTCAACAGCTACCAACACTTTTCAAAAAATGAAAATTGGTACTGGCACAACGGATACGCGCTTAGATCTCCAATCCCGCGCCGAAGTGCATTCTGATGTAACACTTGCCACCCAAAATATACCGGCAGTTTCTGCTCCTAAAATTTCTGTCCTAGATCAGGACTCGAAGCATTTACACGAAACAAAAGAAACCAGCCTTCGGGAGAGTATCCGGGGAAAAATCAGCAGTATTTGGAACGGGATCTTTTAAGCTTTAAGAAATAAATAAAACAAGACGCCGCCGTTTCGGGCGGTATTTTGTTTTGTGCTTTTTCATAGTACCCTTATGGTATGAGACAGGACATCGTGCACGAGGGAGCGAAAGAGCTTTCGTATGAAATCCGCGAGATTGCCAAGCTGGCGCATCAGATTGAAGGGGCGGGAAAAAGAATTTACTGGGAAAACATCGGAGATCCAATCGCGAAGGGAAGCCATGTTCCGGAGTGGATCAAAGATATTGTCCAAAACGCGGTGAAACAAGATGAAACATATGGATATTCTCCCACCAAAGGACTCACGAAAACGCGCGAATATCTTGCAGCGGAGCGGAACAAAACGCAGCAAGGGAATATTTCACCCGATGATATTTTGTTTTTTAACGGCCTCGGCGACGCAGTAGCAAAAGTTTATACCTACTTGGATCGTACCGTGCGGGTGATCGGCCCCTCGCCTGCGTATCCCACGCATTCATCCGCGGAAGCTGCCCATGCTGGCGCGCCGCATCTGACGTATCTTTTGAATCCTCGCCGAAACTGGCTGCCGGACTTGGAGGATCTGCGCAACAAAGTACAGTACAACCCGAACATCACGGGGATTCTCATCATCAACCCCGACAACCCAACAGGCATGATCTATCCAAAAATGGTGCTGGATCAGATCGTGGAACTGGCAAGAGAGTTTGATCTCTTTCTCATTTCGGATGAAATTTACGGCAATATCGCATACGGGGAAGAGCGGATGTATTCCTTGGCGGAGTTGATTGATGACGTGCCGGGAATCGTGATGCGCGGGCTCTCGAAAGAAATTCCATGGCCGGGATCGCGCTGCGGTTGGATCGAGGTGTACAACAAACACAAAGACAAAAACTTTGAAAGGTACATTGACGCGATCGAAAATGCAAAAATGCTCGAAGTCTGCTCAACTACATTGCCCCAAGCTGTGCTCCCGGAAATTTTTTCCGACGAACGCTACCCGAAGCATTTGGAAAGCCGCGCGGCTTTTTACCGCAAGCGGGCGGAAGAAGCATACACTGCCCTCAAGGACATCCCGGGAATCACGGTGATGAAGCCTCAAGGTGCGTTTTATATCTCTGTAGTTTTTGATGATCCAAGCATCGGAGAAAAAAGCTCGTTACCGATCGAGGATGAAAATATCCGCAGAATTATAGAAAATGTTCTGCGGGAAAAATCTTCCGACAAGTACTTCGTGTATTATCTTCTTGGTGCCACGGGCATTTGCACGGTTCCGCTTTCCGGGTTCAACTCTGCGCTTGCCGGCTTCCGCGTGACGCTTCTGGAAGAAGATGATGAAACGTTTTCGTACGTTTTTCAGACGATTGCGGAAAAAATTCGAGAATACTTGCCGTGAGAAAAATTTTACAAAAAGATTTTTTTGAACGCCCAGCACTTCGTGTCGCGGAAGACCTCTTGGGAAAATATTTGGTCAAGCAAAGTGGCGATGGAGAAATGTCCGCGCGCATCACAGAGGTAGAAGCATACGGTGGTTTCGAAGACAAGGCATCACACGCACACCGCGGAAAAACACCGCGAAATGCGCCAATGTTTGGGGAGGCGGGAGTTTGGTACGTGTACTTTGTCTACGGCATACACTTTATGCTGAACATTGTTACGGACCAAGAAGATATCCCCAGCGCGATTTTGATCCGCGGAGTGGAGGGGATTTCCGGTCCGGGAAAGCTTACAAAACACTTTGCGATTGATAAAATGTACAATGCGAAAAAGGCGGATACACAAACGGGGTTGTGGATCGAGGACCGCGGTGAATTGATCACTCCCAAACACATCCGCCGCCTGCCGCGCGTGGGCGTGGCATACGCGGGCGAAGTTTGGGCAAAAAAGCCGTATCGGTTTTTCCTTGATCCGGACGTGATCTCAAAAAAATAAAAATATGTTTCAATCCGTCATCAGTTTCGATCAGAACACCGTCGCATTTTTTCAAAACCATCAAAGTGCCTTGGGATACGATGTTTTTGCGGCGATCACATTTTTGGGAGAGTGGTGGGTTGTTCTTGGACTGTCTTTTCTTCTGGTAATTCTGTTTTCACAGAAAGAGCGGTATCGGAATATTGTTGTACTCGTCATGAGTGTCATTCCGACCGAAATAGTGGTTTTCTTACTGAAGCTTTTTTTCCCGCGCGAGCGTCCGCCGTTTCATACGTACTCGGCTTTTACCAAAATGTCATCTTTCCCGAGCGGACATGCGGCGATCGCAGTTTCGTTTTATGGCATGCTTCTGTACGTTCTTTTGAAGAACGAAACCAGGCTAAAAAAGCGGCGGCTCTTGAAAATTTCCGGCGTTCTTTTTATTTTTTCCATTGGATTTTCAAGAATTTACCTTGGAGTGCACTATCCTTCCGATGTCGCAGCAGGTTTTGTGGTGGGAAGCTTCTTTTTGTCGTTAGCGATCTTGATAGCAGAAAAGAAAATTTTTGCCAAGCCGTCCGAGCAAGGGCCCGCGACACCAAAACAGAAGAAAAAGAAAATGTGAAAAAAGATTCCGCATCCTTGGAGTTGCCAGAAAAGTTTTCAGAAAAAATTTCTCCAAAGACCGCGTATAAAAACGGCTATTTGTGGTATAGTAAGGGAGTTTAAGAAATCTTAAAAGAAAAAGGAGAAAGATCCATGACACATTTTTTTGAAAATATTACTTTTTTCCAGAGAGCTTTTTCACATCCTTTTTGGCAGAAAGAAATTCTGGGAAACACATTGGAAGGGTACGTGATGGCGCTTTTGGCTTTTTTGGTTCTTGTGCTCATTCTCAAGATTATTGAACTCTGGATTTTGCGCTACTTCCAAAAAGCCGCGGATCGGACGGAAACTGACATCGACAACACGTTTCTTCAGGTTATCGGAAGCGTGAAACCGCCGTTTTATTTTTTCTTGGCGCTGTATCTCGCCGTGGAACTTTTTCTTCGTCTGGGGACAACCGCCGAGCATGTTTTCAAGGGCATTCTTATTATCTGGGTTGTCTATCAGGTTATTTATGCCTGTGAAATTCTCGTAAACTATGTGGTGCGGCGTTTTTTGGCGGGGAAAAACGGCTCCGGTGCGGACTCCATGGCGCAGATTTTGGGGACGGTGGTGAAAATTGTACTCTGGACGTTCGGAATCATTCTCATTCTTGGCAATCTTGGGTTCAACGTGACGTCGCTCATTGCCGGCTTGGGTGTGGCGGGAATCGCAGTTGGTTTGGCGCTTCAGCCGGTGTTGACGGATCTTTTTAGCGCTTTTGCCATCTACTTTGACAAGCCGTTTCAGGTGGGAGACTTCATCATCATTGACGACAAGATGGGAACTGTGCAGCGGGTCGGGATCAAAACGACGCGCATTCAGGCGCTGAACGGGGAAGAGATCATCATGACGAACTCCAAGCTTCTTGCTTCGAGCATTCACAACTATCAAAAAATGAAACGCCGCCGTGTGCTCTTTGGCTTTGGCGTAACGCGTGACACGGGGATTCCCAAACTGCGCGAAATCTCCGGCATGGTGAAAACCATCATCGACAAAATCGACAACGTGGACTTCGACCGTGGACACTTCAAGTCTTTCGACGATTCATCGCTGGCGTACGAAGTGGTCTACTACGTGAATTCCTCGAGCTACAATGACTACATGGACATTCAGCAGGAGATCAACCTCGCACTGTGCGAATATTTCGCCGAAGAAAATATCAAAATGGCATATCCGACACAAACGGTGCTGCACTACAACATGGATGAATATCAGGATGTGCCGGTGCAAGGGTAGAAAAAAAGCTTGGTTTTGCGCGTATTTGGCCGTATAATGGATTTGAGGCACAAGGTAAGCTCTTTTTTTGGGCGCAATCGATGCTTTTGGATCTTGAATCGCAAGTATACGCTGGTCGGCCTTGTGCGATTATCCGCTACTAACTCAAGACATTATGGAAGAAAATGAAAACAATGTAGAAGGAGTAGAACTTACTCCCGGAGCTCCTTTGCCGGAAAATGAAACAGAAGCCGGAACAGACACTTCTTCAGAAGGAACCGAAACGACTGAGCCCACCGGAGAAACTCCTGTTGACCCGGAAACTCCTGCCGCCTAGTTTTCACACTTCTGTGAAGCATCCAAGATCCTTCGTTTTTGCGGAGGATTTTGTTGCGAAAAACGCTCTTTTTTGGTACCCTACTTCTGAAAGTTGACCTTTGAAAATCAAAGCGGGATTAGTTAAATGGTATAATATCGGTTTTCCAAACCGAGGTCGGGAGTTCGATTCTCCCATCCCGCACACAATAAATAAAAAGAACCGGCATCAGCCGGGTTTTTTTGATACTTTGTTTTTTGCAGGACGGTGCGATAAAATACGTTCATGCGAACAAAAGGATTCACGCTCAGAGCAGCGGAAAAACCTGTAATGAAGGCGTCAAAAAAACAAAAAGGCGAAAAAAAAGGAAAGGATTTCAAAATTTCTCTCCGCGGGAGACATCCGGAAGGACTGCGAACATGGATTGAAATTGACACTGCCGCAATGAAACACAATATGGAAATTTTTTCCGGTCTTCTGCAGGATGCCGAGCGGGAAAACATGTCCGGCAAAAAAACTCTCCTCATGTCCGTGGTGAAGTCAAACGCGTATGGACACGACTTGGTGAGTTTTTCGAAGAAAATGGAGCAGCTTGGGGCGGATTTTCTTGGTGTGGACTCCATCACCGAGGCGGTGCGGCTTCGGAAAGAAAAAATAAAAATCCCTATTTTGGTTTTGGGCTACACGCTTCCGGAAAATTTTGCGCTGGCGGAAAAAAATCGGATTGATCTTACGCTTTCGAGTTTTGATCAGCTGTCGCTTTTTGCGAAATATACCGGAAAAAAGCCGATCCGAGTGCATGTGAAGATTGATACCGGCATGCATCGGCAGGGATTTTTCCCCGAAGATGCGGAAAAACTCCCGGCCATGTTCAAAAAAACTCCTCAAATAAAGATTGCCGGGATGTATACGCACTTTGCGAATGGCAAAAATCCAAGCTTTCCACACGACTCTAAGCAGCAGATGGAGCGGTTTGAGCGCGCGGTTCGTGCTCTGGAAACGGCCGGGTTCTCTGGATTCTTGAAGCATGCCGGCGCCACCTCAGGAACGATTCTCTATCCGGAATACCACTTTGACATGGTGCGTGTCGGGATCGGCATGTACGGACTTTGGCCGTCGGAAGAAACGCGCCGAGCATATGAAGAAAAGTTTCAGCTTATGCCGGTGCTCTCGTGGAAAACGGTGGTGAGCGAGATCAAAATGCTCCCAAAAGGAGAAAGCATCGGATATGACTTTACGGAAACATTTCGACAGCAAACGACCATTGCCATTCTTCCGCTTGGATATTGGCACGGGTTTGTGCGTGCATTTTCGAGCGTGGGAAATGTGCTAGTGAAAGGGCAGCGGGCGCGGGTGCTGGGACGTGTTTCGATGGACATGGTGGCGGTCGACATCACGGACATACCGGGAGTTGCACCGCATGAAGTGGTTACCCTCCTCGGAAAAGATGGCACGGAAGAAATTACCGCGGAAGAACTGGGGAAATTTTCCGGAACGACGAACTACGAAGTGGTCACGCGGTTAAATCCAAAAATGAAGCGGATCCACTTCTAGGTTTTTAGGAATTCCCTGTCTCGTCTCCATGCTTCATTGACAAGTATAGGAAAAATATGTTAAATTACTTCCGGTTCTTGTACAACAAAGGAGTGCGAGATGAGGAAGAAAGTAACGATTCCGGACCATGATACGACCACGACGGTTGCGGCATACGATCAGTCTGCAAAGGATTATGCCGAAATGTTCGGAAAGTTGCCCTCAGTAAAGGACCACATCATCAGGGCTTGTACGCTCGCCGGTGTTGTGCCTGGTCAGAGCAGGATTGTAGAAATTGGCTGTGGAGACGGACGTCATGCTGAAGATTCGTTGGTCTCTGCCGCGAAAAATTACCTCGGTTTTGATCCTTCCATAAGGACGCTTGAACTTGCTCGGGCACGCTTTGGCACAGATTGCAAAAAACGTTTTCCCAACACGGAGAGTATCGAGTTTGTGCAAGGGTTTGCACAAACCATGGAGTATCCTGAAATGACCGATATTGTTGTCTCAATCCGTTCCGTTCAACACCTTTCGGAATACAGCCTGCAAAAAACATCTTCGCTTGTTCACAAAGGCTTGCGAAAAGATGGAATTTTCTACATTCTTACTCCCCTAGGAGCTGATGAAAGGCAGGAGTATCAAGATACATTTGGCACACGTGTGTTCTTTTACCACAGCGGCGCTACGATTGGGAACGCCGCAGGGTTGGCCGGTTTTGTTCTCTGGGAGCATGAAATTGTAGAGGGAGAAAATGGGCGAAATCTGGGAATTTTTGCGTTTATGAAACGGCACATCTCCGGAAGAGCCCGGCAAAGCCTCCATAAAAAGTGAGTTCATAGGCTCATTCTCACCCCGGCGGATAGATATCCGTCGGGTTTTTGTTTCTCTAAAAATTGTTGCAGCTTGCTCTTGAAAAAAATAAAAGCTCCCTTTTGGGGAGCTTTTACAAAAAATGGTAAAAATTCCTTATTTCACCGCGTCTTTCAGCGCTTTTGCGGCTCGGAATTTTGGAACGTTCATGGCAGGAACCTGAACGGATTCACCGGTTCGAGGGTTGCGCGCGGTTCGTGCGGCGCGGCTCTTTACGGAAAAAATGCCCAAACCGGAAATGGAAACCTCGTCTCCTTTCTTCAGGGTTTCTACAATAGAATCAACCACCGTATCAACGGCTCGTTCTGCGTCGGCCTTAGAAGAACCAAGTTTTTCGTGAACGGCGTCAACAATAGCTGCTTTGTTCATAATCTAAAAATAATTTTTATCTGTCACGTTGGTAAACGACCGGCATAAAATGCATTTTCGCGTACGATTTTATGCTTTCTGCTAGGGGGATTCCCTAAAAAACATTATATAACAACAAATTTCCAGTGCAAGACCAGAAATATTTTTATCCACAGCGGGAATCTTGACAAACGAAAAAAGAAAACTCTTGTAAAATGTACAAAATTCCGTTCTCCCTGGGAAGAAATTTCAAAATTTACAGCGGAAATCCTATTTCCTTTCCAGACAGCGCTCCAAGGCCGCTCGGCCGGTCTTACTGTCTTGAAAGAAAACAGGATTTCCCGCTTACGAATAAACCCACTTCAGTGTATTGCAAAGCAAAACTTCCAAAATGGAATGAGATGCGAGGAAAAAAGTGATTTTTATTATGAGCCTTACTTACTGGTAAGGCGAATGATAAAAATTGCTTTTTGACAAAGCAGATCGTCCATTTTGGAAGTTTTGACGCTATCGGGCGTATTCGATATAGCGAGTTTCTCTCGTCACACTGATCTTAATCTCCCCCGGGTATTTCAGTTCTTCTTCCACACGAATGGCGATTTCCCGTGCCAGGTGCTGGGCTTCAAGATCTGAGAGATTTTCTGGGGAAACGAAAATGCGGATTTCGCGTCCGGCCTGCAGAGCATAGCTTCTTTCCACTCCCGTGAAAGAGTTTGCGAGCGCTTCGAGTTCGGTGAGGCGCTTTAGATAATTTTCTGCGGAGTCTTTGCGCGCGCCGGGCCGTCCGCCGGAAATAGCATCCGCGACTTGGACGATCACTGACTCTGGTGTTTCGTACGGATATTCTTCATGGTGCGATTGCATGGCCTGGATCACTGCTTTGTTCACGCCGAATTTCTGAAGGATTCGCCGGCCGATCTCCACATGCGTTCCTTGGACTTCGTGGTCTACCGCCTTTCCGATATCGTGCAAAAGCGCCCCTGCCCGCGCCACTTGCACATCCGCACCCACTTCACTGGCGATGATGCCGGCAATGTGTGCCATTTCCACGGAATGCTGCAATACGTTTTGCCCGTAGCTGGTGCGAAACGCGAGACGCCCCAAAATCGCCAAAAGCCCCGGGTGAAGGTTCAAAACACCGCATTCAAACGCCGCCGCCTCTCCCTTTTGCTGGATCGTTTTGCTAATTTCTTTCTTCGCTTTCTCGATGTGACTTTCGATCTTTGCTGGCTGAATGCGCCCATCCGCGATCAGGCTTTCCAGTGCTTGTTTCGCGATCCGCCTTCGCACGGGATCAAACGCCGAGATGGTGACCACGCCCGGTGTGTCGTCCACGATGAGTTCCACGCCTGCCATTTTTTCAAAACTTCGGATGTTTCGTCCCTCCTTTCCGATGATTTTCCCTTTTGCATCTTCGTTTGGGATCGCGACGACCGTGGTCAGGACTTCCGGTGCGACGGAATTTCCGAACCGCTGAATGGCGTTCAGCAAAATATCTTTCGCTTTTGTTTCGATCTGGGCGAGTCCGGCACTCTCAAGCTTGCGAAGCCGAGTAATCAAATCTTCCTGATATTGCCTTTCGACGCTCTCCAAAAGCTCAGCCTTGGCTTCTTCGACGGAGAGACTGGCGACCCGCTCCAAGTTTTTCCGGCTTTCTTTTTTCTGCCGAGCGGCTTCTTCTCGCAGCTTCTCTGCCTCCTCGTTTTTCTTTTTCAGTTCTCCTTCTTCTTGGTCAATGTTGATCTGCCGCTGATCAAGAATTTCTTCTTTCCGAATCAGGCGGTCTTCTGTTTTTTGAAAAATCGCTTCTTTCTTTTCTTCCGCTTGCTTTATCTCTTCTTCCTTCTTTGCTGCTTTGCGCTCGCTTTCTTCAATGATGTTTCGCGCCGTTTCTTTGGCAGCAAGGGTCATTTTTTTTATCTCAAGCTCCATGGAATTTCTTTTCTGGAGCGCAAGAAGCAGACGGAGGTAGTACCCCGCCGCTCCACCGACGAAAAACACAAGCAGAAAGAGAATGAGTACGGTTGTTGGCATGTGTTTGGCGCATTTCGCCGCCTCAATATCCGATTTCTTCGGAAATCAAAATCAAAAATGACAAATTGTACGCACGAGATTTCGAATCATATGATTTTTAAAGGTTTTTTGGAATATTTGGGCGTGAAATGCGGATTTTAAAGGTTTTTAGTAATTTTAGGATTCTTTTTCACAAGAACGCTTTTATTTTACCATAGACGTATTTTCCGCTGAATACGTGCTGAAACCGCGAAGAATGATGAAGGTGTGATGGCGAAAAAGAGAAGAGCAAACTATAATGGAGAAATGGACCAGCAAGATTCAGAATTACTCGCCGTGTTTAACGAAAAAAAGGAAGCGGTTGATCCACTTTCGCGAAGTGTTGTTCACCGTGAACCGCTCAAGCACTGGCACGGCGTGGTACAAATTTGGATCATTGATTCGGGTTGCCGGCTTTTGTGTTCGAAGCGGTCGCTTTCAAACGAAGGAAACCCGGGGAAGTGGCAGACCTATTTTGGCGGACACGTCCGAGCAGGAGACAGTTTTGAAGAAACCGCCATGCGTGAAACAGAAGAAGAAATTGGAATTACCATTCCAAAAGAAAAACTCCACTTCCTTTTTGAAAGCAAATACGAACCGGGAAAACATTTTTCAGAAGCTTTCGTGTATATTTTTGATCCAAAAAAAGACGTGCTGAAATTCAATGATGGTGAAGTTTCCGAAACAAAGTGGCTTACGTTTTCAGCGTATCGTGCACTTGAAGTGAAAAATCCTAGCGAATGGTGCAATCCTTGCAATGAAAACGTTCAGAAAAAAATTGAAGAATTGATCGAAGTTGCTATTTAAACAAAATTCCTCTCTTTAGTGTTTTTTCAAATCTAAATCCATGAACTTCATTTACCATCGTGTACCGCAGAATATGCGCGGAGATGTTTTGTTCCCGCTCAATGTTTTGAAAGAAAAATATCCCGAGGTGTACGACCAAGCGGCGGCGAAATACGCCGGGAGAGAGCACGTGCTGCAAAGAAAAATTCCGTTTCTGGATTGCCTTTGGAACGACGTCATTCATTTTTCTCCGGTGCATCCTTCAGAGATCAAAAAGGCACTTGCCGAAGCCGGAAGCGATAGGATATTTGAATTTTTCCAAGTTGATGCGGAAGCACTTCCACCGGAAAACACGCTTGTGTATCTTCATCACGGGTGGGAGGAAAAAGATTTCATATCATTTGATCCGGAGGAGCTCAGGCAATTTTCTCACATGCCGGAGACAACGAAAGAGTACTATCGAGAAATGATTTCAGAAAACAAAAGTCCGCTGCTCTTTCATGGGATTCCGCATGTTTTGTACAAAGGATCTCTGGATACGCATGGGTTTCGGAAAATAAAAGTTTGAGAATCTCAGAATGCGAAGACAAGAATACGCGTTTTCTCTCAAACAAAAAGCTCTGATTTTTTCAGAGCTTTTTGTTTGAGAGATTTTCAGCAGTGAAAGCCTAGCTGCCTTTCGGAGCGATGACTTTGTCCACGAGGCCGTACTTCTTCGCTTCATCGGCGGACATGAAGTAGTCGCGGTCGGAATCTTTTTCGATCTGGGCGATAGATTTGCCGGTGTTTTTCGCAAGGATTTGGTTCAGGCGCTTTTTGGTGGAGAGAATGTGCCGGGCGGAAATTTCAATGTCCGATGCCTGGCCTTCCGCACCGCCCATGACTTGGTGGATCATCACTTCGGAGTTCGGCAGAGCAAAGCGCTTGTTCTTCGCACCGGAAGAAAGCAGCGTCGCCGCCATGGAAGCCGCGATGCCGACACAGATGGTCGAAACATCCGGTTTGATGTGCTGCATCGCATCGTAAATCGCCATTCCGGCCGTGACGGAACCGCCCGGAGAGTTGATGTAGAGATTGATGTCTTTTTTCGAATCCTCGGACTCAAGGAAAAGCAGCTGGGCGATGACGATGTTTGCGACGTTGTCGTCGATCGGTCCGGCGAGGAAAATGATGCGTTCGCGGAGCAGTCGCGAGTAAATGTCGTATGCGCGCTCGCCGAACTGGGATTTTTCAATAACAGTTGGAATTAACATATTTTTTGATTATTTTTTTGCAATTTATGCCCAAACAATACCATGAATTTCACGGGTTTGCAAAATCAGGATTTTGGAAGCAGCAAGTTTGATTTATAATAGAATTATGGAAAAATTCCCAAGCTTTCGGCCAGTGGAGGAGCCGCAACAGGTTGAAAGCAACCCCGAACAGCGGGAAGAGTTTGAGTTTGATGAAGAAGAATTTGGTAGAATATTCGATCCAAATTTGCCGAGTGATGGTGAACTCATGTTCTTTTGGGGTGCCTTTGAAGATGAAGATGATGAAGGTGGTTTGCTGGAGGACTCTACTATCTCTCCTGATTTTTCGAGGTTTCGTGAAAGTAGATATTTCTCGGAAGAGGGTGCATGGGCTATATGGAATTATATTAGTCAGACGGAACTTAAGTTGGAAAGAGAGGAAGAACAAGAGATTGGACAAATTGAAAAAGAACTTGAAGAAGAAATGCCTTTATGGATGAGGCGAGAAGCCGAGGATAATCTTGATGCTCTTAAAGAAAAGCGAGAGAAAAGAGAAAGAATAAGAAATGGAGTTTTTGGCTCTGATGAACTAAGTGATTTCAATATCGAGATCACTTCAGATGATAGGTTTTATTTTCAACGAAGATTCGTATTTGATATTTTGAGAGAGGTCGGAACAACAGAGTCTATAGATAAACTTACGGATATAATTCAAGGGCAGACAAGCCACATATATAGGAATTCTCTTTCTGATTTGTTTAGTAAAATTAATCCGGAATATGCGAGTCAGAAACTGCTCGAAGAATTACAACGACTGGATTCTACCAAAAAAGAAGATTGGCCGCATGATTTGTATCGGAAGGATATCGGAAATATTTTGTACCAGCTCGAACTTGGAAAAATCGGGATTTCGGAAGAGGGGGTGGAATATTTTGGGAAGCTGTATGACCTTGGCGAGGACAACAACCCGGACTATTTCGCCAACAGAATTTCTCCAAACGGCGACGTGGGGATTTTTGACCAAGAACAGAATCTCAAAAGGTTTTTTAATCTTGGAGAGCTGAGCGGTGAAGCGGAAACGGTGCACGCGCAGACATTTGAAATTACGCATGACATGCTTTTTTCTCCTCGGAAAGATGAAACCGAAGAGGAGAGAGTGGAACGGGAAAGACTTCGGGATGAATTTTGCCAGAATTATTTCAAATTCTACAGCAATGATTTTTTTGAAAAAACCGGCGTTGCTTTCAATAATTTTAATCTGAAAGAGCAGGGGCAATTTCTTCTTTTCCTGAAAGATGCCGATGCGGAAAAACAAGAACGAGCGTTTGAACTGGTGAAAAAATACGGCGAAGATGCCTTCCGTGCGTTTCTGAGTTTGGAACACGGGGAGGAAATGGGCGAGAGTATTTTCACGCTTGGTGAGCAGCTCAAGTCAGCGACCGCAATGCGGGTTTTCCGAAAGTACGCGGATATTCTCGATGAAATTCACGATGCGGAGGAGTTTCTTCGTGTCAGTGGGGTGAATGAAATGGAGAACCAAGAAGAAATTATTTCTCAGATCTCTTACAATCTTTCACGGTCGGGGAAAGATCTTCTGAAAAATTTTTCCACGCGTGCAGAAAAGGAAAATAAAGACGAAGCGCAGCTTTTGGAGCAACTTCGTAAGGTGGAATCTGAAACTACGCTCATGGCGGCTGTGTTCAAAACACTCAAAGAAGAAAATTCGGATTTTGATATTGAAGCACTGGAAGATACTTCGATTGAGATTGTTTCCGGTGAAGATCTCTTGCAAAATGAAAACCATATTGAGCGAATGCGAAAAGTGTACGCAAAAAACTATGCGAATTATCCTGAAGAATTTCAGAAAATTATTTTGGATAGTTTTCGCAGAAAGCTTGAAGATCCGAACACACGTTTTTATGTTTTGAAGCATGCGGATGAAGTGGTTGGTTTTGATTCTTTTACGAAGAATGAAGATCATCTCTATTTCGGATCATTCAATGTGGATACCAATTTTGCTGGATCAAAACTCGGCACGGCGATGATGGAAAAAACACTGGATGAAGAAGCGAAACAGGCGCGGATTGAGGCGGATGGGAATCCAAAAGAAGCGATTGCACGCGGGTACATCAACAAGAAAGGCTTTGTGGGCGTTGGATTTGCAAACATCGGCGGCGTGGATTCGCTTCATTTGGTTCGAGATGATCTTCAGGAGAAAATTACCCTTGACCGGCAGGAACGAACACTTTCTTTCGATGAACCCTTTTCCTTTGACTTGTCGGACGGGTTTGTCATTACGTGCATTGAGGCTGATCCGGACACCCGCACGTACACGTGCACGCTGGAAAAACAGATCGCCGTACCGCAAAAAAGTCAAAACCAAGAAATGGCAGCGTGATTAAAAAGTGGTGTTCCCGGACTTTCCAGACAAAGTTTCTTGAAGTGTCGGGGTGAGCTTCCATATGTACTCGAAGATGTATTTGTGAATCTCATAGATCGCTTTGTTTTCGATGATCACGCCGATCATGGACTTTTTCCCCAGCGTGACGTAGGAAATTTTTTGATCGTAGATTTGCATGATGCTCTCGAAGTTCGTCGCTTCGGTTTTGAAAAGTTTGGTATCAGTAATGTCTTGGTGGTAATTTTGAAGGTATTTTCGTGCAAAAGGAGTATCTATCAGCAGTCCTTTTTTCTTGATTTCACGTTTCTCACGCTCTTTTACGTACCACTCGTTCATTTCTTTGATGTGTGTGACGATTGCTTCGATATCGGTGTAAGAATAAATGGTAGACTGCGCCGTAAGTGAATCCGCGAGCACTTTTTTCACCCCATCTTTCCCTTCAAAAAACTGTACGCCCGGTTTGCCGACGGAAAGGTTGTATTCTGAAGCAAGCTGGGGAAGGGTACCTTCGAGTGCAAGTTTGGCATCGCGAATCTCCTGTTCGCGCTGGTTCGCAAGATCTTTCAGCTTGAGCGGGTGGGCGGGGTGAAAAAGCATTGGCTGGTCGCCGCGATCTTCTTTGGTAACCAGCCCTTTCACCTCCAGATCATCGAGCGTTTTGTACACCAGTCCGCGCTTGAACGGCGTTTCTTTTGTGAGTTTTCCGGCCGTGATCGGACCGGTTTTGAGAAGCGTTTCATATACACTCGCTTCGGTGAAATCCAGGCCGGTTTTGAGAAGGGTGGTTTCGTACATAGTTTTTCAGTGGCTTTTTAAAAAGATTAAAACGGATTTTTGCAACTCACCACGGGGAACATTCTTTTCTCGTGAAGCCCACAAACTTCGAAAAGAACATTCCCCATGGTGCTTTTTACCTTTCCAGTATACCCACAAGAAAAATACTGTCAAGAAATTGTGACACTAAAAAGGCTTGAAATAACCATGAAGCTTGTTGAAAATTAAAAAGAATCACGATATTTGGCTATAATTAGTCATTAAAACTTGACACTTGTAAAGTATTTTGCTATACTTGTGGCAGAAAGTTACGGCAGGGAGCATTGAGCACGAAAGACACGGCTTCTGGGAAGAAGAATGCAGATGCAAAAAGCTCTTCATTCTCCTTCTCGGAAACCCGACACTCACACACTGCCAAAGACAGGCAGACAGTGCTCAACTTCTTTCCATTGTTCATTCAGTTTTGCCGGATCGGACGGTTCGAAAAGCGGCTGTGAGGACAGGCAAACCCTCATGGTGCACGCCGAACTCTGTCAAGGGAGAAAAACTCCTATAGGCCACGTCTGATCACCCGTCACCAATTTCACACAAGAGCGCAAGCGATTGTTTCCTGAAATTGCGTGTCCGCCTCAGGCGGATCTCATAGAGAGATCGGCTGTTCTTGAAGGAACTAAACCACCCTTCGAGGACAGAAATCTCTCTAGGAATTTGAAATGAGAGAGAAAAAGGTTTTTGACAATTGAAGGGAGAAAGAACAATGGAAAAGATTTTTGTTCATGTGGAGTTCGGTGGAAACGCTGAGATATACATCGGAAGTGAAACCGTTCAAGTACCTTATTGTGGGTACAAAAACGACAAGGAGAGAAAAGAGGCACAAGAGAGCCTCCTTCGGGGAGCTCTTCAACTCGTTGTCGGGGACGATGAACTTGCACGAGAACTAACGGAGGGGGTTCTGGAAGCGGTTCGCCTCAAAGAAGCTAGGAGCCAACATCGGCAGGGGATGGTGGAGAGGCTCGAAGAACAAGGAAAAGATGTACTTGCGAGAAAAATTCGTGAGAAAGACAGTACGGAAGATTTCTGGCGGGTGTTGTCGAGCAGAGTCGCCAAGACTGCGGGTAGGCAGCTCGCGGATGAACTTACGGAAGAAGAGGCACGACGCCTCTATAACGAAACTTCTTGGTAGTTTGAAGAAGGAGGGATTATGACTACGATTGAGTGTGTTGTCCGGATCAGTCGTCACACGGCGACGGATTCGCACGTTGCCGCACTTCATTCGATTTTTGGTAACGATATTAATATTGTTACCAAGGATATCGCCTACGGGGACGACCCCGTAGGCGCGGTACAGGAGATGCTTCAGCAAGTGAAGCATCTCAAACAGGGCATTCACGCCGAGGTCGATATCAAGGCGGTTGAGGCGGTGGGACCAGAGTCAATAGTGATGGCTCTAGTTCAGAAGCTGGAAGTGCCGGTGATCCGACCGGTGTTCCGCCGCGAAAATGGACGCGTCGTGATTGTTGGTAAGGATGCCAACGGTCGTGACATATTCGACGTCGAGCGCTATGAATGGCTCGAAATCGAAAACCGTCCAACGCTGGTTGGGCGGGAATTCTAAAGGTTAGGTTTTATTTTCAGGCGAGCGGAGCGGTTTCTCTTGCTCGCCTTTCTTTTTGAGGGTTTATCCGTTTCAAGCGTATGAACTCTTAAAGAGGAGTTGTTCTTTTAAGTTGCGATTGGATACGATTTTTGTTCTACTCGGAAAGGAGAAGGGAAGTATGGATAAGCAAGAGATTCGTGAAAAGGTACTTCGCGCGATTGAGAATTTCCCCCGCGAGACAGGCAATGCGAAACTTGCCAAGATTATTCTTGAGCAAGTTGGCATCAAAGGCGCCACCGTATATTTCACCGGCGGCGATGAATCCGGCGAGATCATCGTTGTTGCTTCCTAATCTTTGAAGAAGGAGAAACTCAAAACCCGCATCTGTGCATGCGGGTTTTTCTTTTGACGATCGGCTTTATTTTTTTACAAAAATGATGTAAGGTTCCGGCGGGTACGAAGTGCGAGGCGCAAAGACTATAAAACTTACCTAACACTTCGGATCAAAAGTCCTTTGAAAAAACTGAATTGAATACAGTGGAGGCCGCAAAATGGAAATGTATGAACTGGAAGCGCTTCTGAGAAAGTATGATATCCCGCTTGAAACGTGGGGAAAAGGAGAAGCAAGAACAATCGAGGATCTTCTCCGGGAAGTGAACGAGGAGAAAATTGTACTGGAATCAATGGAGTGGAAACTCATTGCTCATCAACGAGAGCTTTCCGTTGCTGTTTTTCATAAGGACCGTCGCCGCCTCTTGCGTCTTCATGAGAGCTGGCGAGTTTCTTTTGATGACCGCGCTGTTGTTCCCCGCCAGCGATCGTCGTTGGTGGTAAAGCTTCGTACGGAGGAAGCGGCGGATACGGCGGCCGCTTCCCGGTTGGTGAGAGAAACACTCGGGGTGGAATCTGCCAAAATTGTTTCCGGTGGAGGTGGTAACTCTTTTAATTTGGAATCCTATGACTACCCGGGACTCTTTTTGGATATTTTGTATTTTAATTTCACAACGTATCTTACAAAAGAAGTGTCCCGGACAGCGGGATACTGCAAAGCTCGGCCAGATGGAGCTACATTTTTTGTCTGGTTAGATGCACGTTATCTTTAGATAGTTTGTCCGCTCCTCCTTTCTTTCAAGAATTTCGGGAGCGGAAAACCAAACCCGCATTCAACGAAGAGCGCGGGTTTTCTTTTTATAACGAAAGCAAGAAAATTTATTTCTGATCTTCCAAGAATTTCAGGACGGCTTCGTTCGTGAGGATCATTTCCACGTAGGCGCGGGTGCGGGAAGGATCGGCATCGGCGTAGTGTTCGGTGAGGTGCTTGAGCTCTTTTTCCACCGCCTCTTTCTCTGGCTCGATCTTTTCTTCCACGGCGATCTTGTTGATGATGAGCTGAGATTTCGCGCGCTTTTCTGCATCCGGTTTGGACGCTTTGCGCAAATCTTCTTCCGTTTTCTTCACGTGACCAAGATAGTCTTCAAAAGAAAGTCCCATGTTAGCGATTTCTCCCTTGAGCTGCGCCATCATGCGATCAAGTTCGTTTTCGGTTACGATTTCGGGAAGTTCGAGTTTGCTTTTTTCAAGCAAAGCGTCAATGAGTTTTGCACGCCTTTTGTCTTTCGCCTGCATCTCTTTTTCTTGCTTGAGGTTGTCGCGAATGATTTTTTTCAGATCCTCCACGCCTTCAAAGCCGAGCTCCTTTGCCACTTCGTCTGTGAGCTCTGGGAGATCTTCGTCTTTTTTCTTACTCTTTGTCTCTTTTTTGTCTTCGCTTTTTTCAGCCTCTTCGTTTTCTTTTTTAGAATCTTCTTTAGCACCGTCTGAATCGTCAGACTTCTCAGCGTCCGTTTTTTTCGTTTCCTCCGCGCGCTTTCGCTGCTTGCGAATGTGCGTGATCACGTCTTCCACTTCTTTTTCTTCCACCTTGATTTCTTCTTTTTCTCCGGCGGCCTCTTTCGCGATCTTCTTGTAATCGGGAAGTTCGATCACGGGCATCACGGCCGTTTTGATTTTGAAACCGAGCGGGCTGCCTTTCGCGATCTTCGTAATGGTGATTTCCGGCCGGCCAATCGCGTCGATCTTGTTTTCGATCAAAATCTGCGGATATTTTCGGGCCAAAGCAACCTGCGCCATTTCTTCGAGAATTGCCAGATCCCCGAACTTTCCTTCGAGGACGTTTTCCGGAATGTGCCCTGAGCGAAAGCCAGCGATCTTCACTTTTTCACTGAAGCCTTTCACCGCCTCGGTGCGATACGTCTCAAATTCCTCCACGGGGATTTCTCCCACGATCTCCACTTCAGAGTTTTTGAGCTCCTTTATTTCAATGTTCTCGTCTTTTGTTTCCTTGCTTTTTTCGCTGTTGTTTTGAGTATTTGACATGGCAACCAGTGTACCCGAAGAGCGGTAAAAATTCAAATAAAACCCAAGGCTGGAGATTCAAAAAATAAAGCCGCCCGGTGGTGGGCGGCTTGTTGAGGAGAGTCTTATTTAATCGAGCACGGTTCCAGCTTTTCTCCCGGAATGGTAGTAGAGTCTTCTGGGGATCATTTCATCCCCAATCTTCTCGTATCCTCCCAGAATGAAGGATTCTCCGGAACCATCTTCGCGCATCATGCTGTCGAGGATGAACTGGATCGTTCCGTGGGTAGGAGAGGAAATATCTCCCTTGGTGGTACGGAACTCAAGTACCTTGCGGTTCTCATAGTCTCCCTCTGCAAGAGCCTCACAGAGCTGGGCTTTGTTGGGACCGAAGGTGATTGCCGTTGTTTTTTCCACGAGAAGTCTCCTTTTGTGGTAAAAAAATCAGTTATTCTAATCAGTGGAACAAGTTCCGATACAACTATAACATGATAAATAAAGTATTGTCAATATTTTGGTTTAAGCCAAACCGTGAGGGTGAAGCTATTCAGAAACGACGCGGAGGATCTCTTCGATCGAGGTGAGTCCCTGCGCGGCTTTGAAAATTCCATCTTCGAGCATGCTCATCATACCTTCTTTCTTTGCCTGTAACTCGATCTCTTCGGCGCTTTTGCCTGTGCGGATGAGTTCGCGGATGCTTGGGGTAACGTTCAGCACTTCGTAAATTCCCACGCGTCCATGATAACCGTCTGCGCACTCGTCCGAAGGGGTGGCCTTGTAAAACGGAATGTTTTCAAAGTTTTGCTCCGGCTTGACGACTCCTTCTTCTTTGAGAGCGGCGAGTACGCGCGGGAGATCAGCTTTTTCACCAAGCTGTGCGATTTCTTCCGGTGTGAGTTGGTATGTTTCTTTCTTTTTGCACAAAAGGCGCAAAAGGCGCTGAGCGACGATCACCTGAAGCGTCGAAACGAGCAGGAAAGATTCCACTCCCATATCCACGAGCCGCGGAATCGCTCCGGCGGAGGAGTTGGTGTGAAGGGTGGAGAGCACGAGGTGACCGGTGAGTGCAGCGTTGATTGCGAGGGAAGCGGTTTCCTGGTCGCGGATCTCACCAACCATGATGATGTCCGGGTCCTGGCGAAGCAGCGCGCGAAGTCCGGTGGAAAAGTCGAAGCCGATCTGCGGGCGCACTTGGGTTTGGTTGATCCGCCGCATCTGGTACTCGACCGGATCTTCCACGGTGGAGATGTTCACGTCTGGGGTGTTCAAAATGTCGAGTGCGGTATAGAGCGTGGTGGACTTACCCGAACCCGTCGGACCGGTGACGAGAATCATGCCGGTTTTCTGTTTCGTCGCGCGGTGGAAATCCTCCAGTCCTTTGCCATGAAAGCCGAGACTCTCGAGCGTGTAGCCTTGCACGGATTCGCGGAGAAGTCGCATGACGGTTTTTTCGCCGTAGGAGACGGGCAGGGTGGAAACGCGGAGAGAAACTTCTTCGTGATCGGTTTTGATTTTAAACCGGCCGTCTTGCGGGACGCGTTTTTCATCGAGCCGCAAATTGGCAAGGACTTTGATGCGCGCGGTGATTCCGGCACCGGCGCTCTTCGGCAGTACCATCGCGTCTTCCAGGATCCCGTCGATCCGGTAGCGTACGAGCACCTGGTTTTCGAGCGGTTCGATGTGAATGTCCGATGCGCCTTGGATCACGGCGTGGTTTAAGAGGGTCTCCACGATCCGCACCACCGGCAAATCCTCTGCCATTTTCTTGAGTTCGCTCTCGGAATTTTCGTCTGTGTCGTCTGCACCGGTGCTGCCGGCGATCTTGATGTTGCCGGATTCTTTCTGGATGATGTCGCCGAATTCATCCTTCAAGCTTTTTTGGTATTGCAAGAGTGCGTCCTTCACAGAAACGCTGTCAGTCAGGCGTGCGAGCACCTTCAGTCCTGTTTTTTTCTTGATGAAATCGATCGCTTCGAGGTCTTCGGTGTCGAGCATGGCGACTTCGAGTTCGCGGCCGTCGTTCTTCTTGTACGCGATGATGTTGTGCTTGCGTGCGATTGGCTCCGGGATCATCTTGAGCACTTCCGGATTGATGTGAATGCCTTTCAGACTGATGAACGGGATTCCAAGAATGTAGCCTTCCACGCGGCGAAGATCGTCTTCAGAAATTTTTCCTTCCGAAACCAAAACACCCCCCAGCTTCAGGTTGGAATTCTTTTCGATTTTTTCCTGCGCTTCCTGGATGTCAGACGAAGCAATGAGTCCGGAATCAAGCAAAAGTTCTTTGAGTTCGGATTCTTTGATGTGCATTGAGACATTATACCGTGAAAAAGGAAATCCCGTTTGTGGAAAGTTGTGTTTGAGTTTCTCTCTCGGTTAAATTTCTTCCACTTTTGTCGTGTCTTTCAAGCTGGCGTTTTCTCCCGATGGCTGCCGCTCGATATACCAGTAAAAAACCAAAACGACGATGAAAGCAACAGGAATGAGCACGAGTGCATACTTCTGGAGTACATTGGTATTTTTCCCGAAGAAGTATCCCACAGCGAGAAACGGCAGCGACCAGATCGCGGAAGAAACAAAAATCACGAACGCGTACACCCGCCGGTCCATTTTGCCGATCGCCGGCGGGATTGGCGCAAACACTTTGATCGCGGGCAGAAGTTTGGCAACAAAAAGAAACCACATGCCTTTGCGGTGAAAGGCCGACTGGATTTTCAAAACCTGCGCTTTCGGAAAAACTTTGTATTTTGTGAGATACTCCAGTCCTTTTCGTCGAACGATTTCATACAGCGCGATATTTCCCAGGGTGTTTCCCAATGCCCCGGCGAGGATAACCAGCGCGGGTGCAAGATTGCCGGTGCCGATGAAGTATCCCGAGACGATGTAAAGCAGCTGGCTGGAGGGAAGGCCGATGATTCCGTTTGGGATCATGAGGAGAAAGATCCCGAGATAGCCGAGAAGTGCGATGATATTTTCCACGTCGAAATGAAGCATTCATTTATTGTACCAAAATACAGCGCCGCCTGCTGATGTCTGATGAGATTTTCCGGGAAAGTTTCCGAGAAAGAGCGAAAAAAATCTTTATGTGCTTGCTTGCATTTTTTATTTCCCGTGGTAGGCTAAATCGTGGATTGCGTGCTGAATTTTGCTGAGTGCTGAGTGAGTGAGAGTGCTTTGCCCCATCCTTTTGCGATGGGGCTTTTTTTGTGTCGGACGCAAGAAATAAACCTGTTTGACACTTTGGATGAAGAAAGGTAAGATAAGTGCACTGAAAAGTCCGTTCTTGAACGGGCTTCGTTTTTTATCAGCCACGGTTAAAGTCTGTTGAAAATCGGATTTATAAGGTTTTCGGAAAACAGAATACATCCTTTCTCGTGAAGCCCGCAAACTTCAAAAAGAATATATTTTGTTTCCGAAGGCAGATAGATGTATGTAAATAAACAAGAAATATGTTTGATCTCAAAGTATTAAAGAGTGCAATGGATCAGCTTGAGGAAGAGAAAGGCGTTTCGAAAGAAGCGGTTTTTGAGGCGATCGAAACTTCTCTTGCGGCGGCGTACAAAAAAGAATATGGAAGAAAGGGGCAGATTGTCCGCGCGCTTTTTGATTTGGAAACAGGAAAGGTGGAATTCCAACAGGTGAAGATCATAGTAGATGAAACAACCGTGCGGATTGAAGAAGACAGCGAGGAGGAAGACAGCGAGCCCACGATTTTGATCGGAAAAGCGGCGACAACAGTTTCCCGAATGACGGAGTCTGAGAAATCCGAAAGCGAAGAGGACGACGAAGATCCGCGCCCTCGCTACAACCCGGAGCATCACATTTTTCTTGAAGATGCCCAGAAGATCAAAAAAGACGCCCAGCTTGGGGATGAAATTGTTTTCCAGCTTGAAGAGCGAGACGACTTCGGACGGATTGCTGCACAGACTGCCAAGCAGGTGATCATCCAGAAGATCCGTGAGGCTGAACGAAGTTCGGTGATGCAGGAGTTTGGCGAACGGGAAGGTGAGATCGTTTCTGGAACAGTGGAGCGGTTGGATCGTGGTGCGATTTTCATCGATCTTGGAAAAGCCACAGGCATCATGGCATACGAGGACCAGATCCCGCGGGAACGATACCGCCAAGGTGAGCGCATTCGCGGATATCTCTACGCGGTGGAAGAAACGCCACGCGGAGTCTCCCTGCGTTTGTCACGTTCCCGTCCGGAGTTTGTAAAAGCACTTTTCGCTCTTGAAGCGCCGGAGATCAGTTCCGGAGCGGTGGAAATCAAGGCAATCGCGCGTGAACCGGGCGGTCGCTCCAAAATGGCGGTCTACTCCGCGGATGAGCACATTGATCCGATCGGCGCCTGTGTGGGACAGCGGGGGGTTCGTGTGACGACCGTGATGAGCGAGCTTGGCGGCGAAAAAATTGATATTATAGAATGGTCTCCCGATCCGGTGCAGTTTATTGCCGAAGCGCTTTCACCGGCAAAAGTCGAAAACGTTGAAATCCGCGAAGACGAAAAGCTTGCGGTGGTAACGGTGGACCGAGAGCAGCTTTCTCTTGCAATCGGACGCAACGGCCAGAATGCGCGCCTCGCTGCGAAACTTTCAGGATGGAAGATCGACATTCAGTCTCAGGGCGGAGAAGAGGAAGCGTATGATCCGGATGAGGTCAAAAAGGAAGAGAAAGAGGCCACGGCAAAGAAAGAAGCGGTAATTTTGGAAACTTCGGAAGAAGAAAGCATGGAAAAGAAAGCGGAGGCTCTTGAGGAGATGGAAGAAAATGTAGCGATGGAAAATTCTGAGACCGAAGAGGCCGAAGCCGAAGCGGAATCCGCCGATGAAGCGGTTGAAGAGAAAAAATAATTTTTTCTTCTTTTCTCCTTTCTGTTTCCTACTTACTACTTACTACTAACTACTAACTATCTATTTTTATGAACCCATGGCATGATGTAGAGCCGAAAAACGGCGATGATCTGAATGTGATCGTGGAAGTGCCAAAACTTTCGCGCGTCAAGTATGAGCTTGATAAAAAAACAGGCCTGATCAAAGTGGACCGCGTACTGTATTCACCGATGCACTACCCAGCGGACTATGGTTTTGTGCCAAAGACGCTTTGGGATGACGGCGATCCTCTGGATGTCTTGGTACTCTCCGCTGAAGGATACGTGCCGGGGTGTCTCGTGGAGGTTCGCCCAATCGGCGCGCTTGAAATGAACGATGGAGGGGATGATGATCTGAAGGTTTTGGCTGTTCCTTCCAAAGACCCGCGTGTGAAAAATACGCGTGACATCAAAGATCTGGAGCCGCACATTCTCGATGAGATCAAGCATTTTTTCAAAGTGTACAAAGATTTGCAAAATAAAGAAGTGAAAGTCGGAGAATGGCTTGGGAAGGAAGAAGCATGGAAAGCAGTGGAAAAATCCATCGAAGCGTACCAAAAAAGCGGCCACGCCAAGCGTCCATAAAGGCCTTGGGCAAAACCACGGGAATTGACCTTTCTGTTAGTATTTGTTCACACCCTTCGGAAAAACCGAGGGGTGTTTTCGTGTATAATAAAATCGCCGATTATGGAACATCATCGAAAAAGCGGAGAAATTCCTATGCCGGAAATGCAAGGAGAAGAGCGTTCTTCTTCGGTTGAAGATTTGGCTGAAGACATTCTGAAGCAGGAGAAAAAAACAACACCGGAGCCGGAAGGAGCTCTGCCGGAATTTTCGTCAGAAACGGATTCTTTTTTGCAGAGAGCAGCTGAGATCGGTGAAGAAAAAGATGAAGGAGTGGAAGGTATTTCTCTCGGAGCAAAAATCGGCGCAAGTCTGGTGTTGCTCATGCTGATATTTGGAAGTCTTATCATTTTGTACGGAGCTTATCGGTCTGCGAAATCGGGGGAAGTAGTGGGACCGCCACTTCCCACGAAAATGAAAGAAAAGATTCCATTTCAGAAGCATGCGAATCAGCTGGATTTGCAGGGTATTTCGGCAGACCAAACATCCGGCCAAACCACTGCCTCTGATGCGGAGGCTGTAAACGTAGCTTCAAGTACTGAAAATGCAACAGCGGCCTCAACGACAGAGACAAATTCCTAAAATTTATCAACTCTAACCGCGATGCGGAAAAACAAAAAAATGGAAATTCCTTCGGTAAAAAATATCAAAAACCTTAAAGGCAAAAAAGTTCTGCTTCGTGGAAGCCTTAACGTGCCGATGAAAAACGGCCGTGTGGCGGATGACTTCCGTCTTCGCTCTCTGCTTCCTACGCTCGAGTATTTGGAGAAGAAAGGAGCGAAGATTATTTTAATCGGCCACATTGGCCGCGATCCAAAAGAAACGCTGAAGCCGGTGGCGGAATATTTCAATAAAAAGCTCGGGAAAACGGTGGGTTTTGCACCGGATCTGTACGCGAGCGATTTGCCCGAGCGGGTGAACAATCTGGGGAACGGGCAGATTCTCATGCTGGAGAATGTGCGCCGGTACCCGGAAGAAACTGCGGGCGATAAAAAATTTGCCAAACATCTCGCCTCTTTCGGAGAGGTGTATGTGAATGAAGCCTTTGCCGCTTCTCACCGCAAGCATGCCTCTATCACGGGTGTTCCGCAGTTTTTGCCGGGATATGCGGGTCTGCGTTTCCTGGAGGAAGTGAAGCATCTCACAAAAGCGGAAAATCCTCGCCATCCATTTCTTTTCATCATCGGCGGGGCGAAGTTTGAAACAAAAGTTCCGCTCTTGAAAAAGTTTACGAAGATTGCCGACCGCGTGTTTGTTGGCGGTGCGATCGCGAATGACCTTTGGAAGGCCGCTGGCGTAGAAACGGGGAAATCTCTCGTGGGGAAGGACGATCCTTTTGCGGCCGCTCTCGTGAAAAAAGCAAACGTCCTTTCACCACTTGATGTTGTTGTAGAGAGCGCCGGAAAATCCGCTGTGCGCAATCGGGAAGAAATGAAGAAAGCGGATGTGATCGTGGATGCAGGACCGAAAACTATTGCGGAACTTCAGGAGGAAGTGAAAAAGGCGAAATTCATTTTGTGGAACGGTCCGCTCGGTTTCTATGAAAAAGGTTACGACAAAGCGACCAAAAAACTTTTGAAAGCAATTGCCGAGAGCAAGGCGGTGTCGGTAATCGGCGGCGGTGATACCGTCACGCTCATTTGCAAGCTCAAAATGGAAGATATCTTCACCTTCGTCTCAAGCGGCGGTGGTGCGATGCTTGATTTTCTCGAAGATGGATCGCTTCCAGGAATTGAAGCGCTTCAAAAATCCACTTCCGAATAAACCAGAGAATAAAGAAAAAACAACTACGATATATCGTAGTTGTTTTTTCTTTGATTAAATTTTTTCAGATCACTGTTCAAATAATTTTTTTTAAAAATATTTGAACAAGAAATCCATTCAGATATTTTTTGCAATTTGTTTCGCAACCTCTGCCGCTCGGCCGTTTTCATAATCTTTTCCGGGCCAAAGCGTAAGCCCATCGTTTTGGAAGCGCGGGATCACGTGCACGTGCGCGTGGAAAATTACCTGCCCCGCCGCGGGTTCGTTGTTCATCATGATGTTGATGCCGTCAGCTTTCGTCCCCGCCTTCACTGCCTTTGCAAGCTTTTTGGTGGTGATGAAAAGTGCGGAAAGGATTTTGTCCGGAATTTCATAGAGATTTTCAAAATGCTCTTTGGGGATAACGAGTGTGTGACCGGGGTTGGTTGGGTGGATATCGAGAAAGGCGAAAGTGTTTTCGTCTTCAAAAATCTTTTCCGAAGGAATTTCTCCCGCGGCAATTTTGCAAAAAAGACAATCGTTTTTCATAGGGATATTTATTTTGAAATTATAGCACGCGCTCTTTTCTCTGCCGCCTTTTCTTTTTTCGTTCTCCACTTTTCTACGAGAAAAATTACAAGTAAAGCAAAAAACGCGCCGATGGTATTGGCAATCAGATCGACATTGGTGTCTACGTAACCGCCGTACATTCCCAGATGTCCGATGATCCAGCTCGCACTGAATTCCACGGTTTCGTTGATAGAACCCAAACCAATGCCCGCTAAAAAAGCGGCCAGGTACACTGTTCGGCGATTTTCGGTTTTTGTTTTGAAAGGACCGTGCAGAAGATGGAAAAAATACGTTGTGGTGATGCCGAATGCCAAGAAATGAATCATACGATCGTATCGAAAGAAGATGAGGGCACCGGGCGCACTGGATCCGAAAATATCTTTCAGGCTAATAGAGTAGAGCGACACACCGTTTATGTCTGTGGAGCCGGCGAGGGTGTTGAGCAGTCCCCACACAAACACCGCCCACAGAAGCGGCTCGCCCAAGTACGATCTTTGCACGGTGGACCAAACGGCGAGAAAGAAAACGAGGTTCAAAAAGACGTAGGCCAGATCGTGGATATTTCCCTCCGACAAAAAATAAATGCCCCAAGCGATGATGGAGAGCAAATTTGCGGCGGAGGCGGTTTTTTCCTGTGGAGTAAGGATTTTTGTTCGGTTTCTGATTCCGGAAAAAAACCGATGTGTCGCTCTCAAGGATTCGGGCATGACTTTATGGTAAGATGAAATGCATAAGAAAAGGGTGAAGGAATATGGAACATTGGGAGCTTGCGGGACAAATGACGAAAGGTGAGAAAAAGGTTTTTTCAGAATATCCGGAACTGGTGGCGGAGCTGCTTTTTCGCCGCGGGATCAAAACAAAAGAAGAAGCGGAAAAATTTTTGCATCCGGACTGGGATCGGGATGTTCGTGATCCATTCGGGATTCTTGGGATGAAAAAAGCGGTGGAGCGGATTTTTCGCGCGATAGGTACGGAAGAGAGAATTCTGATCTATGGGGACTATGACTGCGACGGCATCCCGGGAAGTGTCGTGCTGCATGATTTTTTTACAAAAATTGGATATCGGAATTTTGCCAATTACATTCCGCATCGGCACGACGAAGGATATGGCTTTCATGTTCACGCTGTCGAGCAGGCAAAAGAAAAAAACGTCGCTCTCATTATTACGGTTGATGTTGGCATTACAGATTACGCGGCAGTATCCAAGGCAAATGAACTTGGGATCGACGTGATCATTACGGATCATCACTTGCCGATCGAAGAAAACGGCAAGCAGAAAATTCCGAAAGCATATGCGGTCTTGAACTCCAAGCAGTGGGATGATACGTATCACGATGACATGCTCTGTGGCGCGGGCGTGGCGTTCAAGCTTGTGCAGGCACTTTTGCAAAAAGGCAAAGCGAACGGGCGGTTTTCGGACATCCCCGACGGCTGGGAAAAGTGGCTGCTCGACATGGCGGGGCTTTCTACTGTCGCAGACATGGTGCCGCTTCAAAAAGAAAATCGCGCACTCGCATACTTCGGACTCCAGGTAATGCGGAAGTCCAGACGGAAAGGGTTGATGGCGCTCTTGCAGCGGCTTGGAATTGACCAAAAAAATATTACGGAAGATGATATTGGTTTTATGATTGCACCGCGGATCAATGCTGCCAGCCGGATCGATCACCCGCTTCGCGCGTTCGAACTTTTGACGGCCGCGGAGGACATCGACGCACTTCGGCTTGCTCGGCTTCTTGATGGTATCAATGATCGCCGCAAAGGACTGGTGGCGGCGATGATGAAAGAAGCAAAAAAGAAGCTTGCCGAACGGGAACTTCATGAAGTGATCGTGCTCGGCAATCCCGATTGGCATCCGGGACTGATCGGACTTGCGGCAAACAAAATCATGGAAGACTTTTCACGGCCGGTGTTCATCTGGGGGCGCGACGCGACGGGGGTGATCAAAGGTTCGTGCCGCTCGGACGGGACCGTCTCGGTGGTGGAGCTCATGACCTCCGCGCGGGCGGAAACGTTTCTGCAGTTTGGTGGGCACGACGGTGCCGGCGGCTTTTCCGTTTCACATGAAAGTGTCCATACGCTCGAAATAGAACTCTCATCCGTGTACCAAAAGATGGAACGAAAAGAACAAACGAAAAGCATTCAGGTCGATAAAAAACTGACACTCGATCAGGTGAACTGGGAGACATACGAGCAGATTGCCCTTTTTGCACCATTCGGACAGGCAAACCCGAAACCGCAGTTTCTTTTCGAAAACATTTCAATTCTTGCCGTGCGGAAGTTTGGAAAAGCGAAGGAACATCTAGAGTTGATTTTTCGCGGGGAAGACGGAAAGAGAATTTCCGCGATTATGTTTTTTGCACCGGAAGAAATATCAGATCGTGCAGAGAAAGGAAAAGCGGTTGATCTCATTGCTACTTTTGAAAAATCCACCTACCGGAAAACTCCGGAGCTTCGCCTGAGGATCGTCGAAGTCTTTGACAGAGCGTAAAAATTCTGTAAGCTCTATGGAGACGATGAGGGACTTCCTTGGGGGAAGTTTTTTCTTTAAAAACTTTGTCCGAAAGACAGGAGTCAAGAAAATGAGTCCTCGAACATGGCGAGAAGGTGATTGTATCAGGATTGAATTCTTCTTCTCTCCGGGAATTTCCATGCTGGCAGTTGAAGTGATTATCGCAAGGGTAGAACATCGGCCGGAGAAAATGGTTTTTCATTTTACGCCCTCCCCGATGATCCCGAAGGGAATTCAGTTTGTCGCTTGGTATCCTAATACCGGTGAATGGGAATACAGTCCCGTTCCGCACACGGTTTTGCAGGTGGTGAAAAAGGTACGATACCTGGGAAAACCCGGAGACAAAGAAGAAAAAAATGAAAGGCAAGCCCCGGCTACTTTTCGCTATTAGTTGTTTAAAATTTTTTTGTTTGATTTTGCACCGTTACCAGACGGTGCATTTTTTTTTGCACATGGAAGTATCGCTGGCATGTTCTTTTCTCGTGAAGTCTTCAAAGTTCGAAAAGAACATGCCAGCGATATTCCGCTTTCATTTGCTATAATACAAAAATATGAAAAACGGAATCAGCGTCTACACGGACGGAAGCTCGCTCGGGAATCCCGGTCCCGGTGGATGGGGTGCGGTTGTCCTGTGGGGGAAAAATCAGGTGAAAGAAATCGGCGGCCGGGAAGAACACACGACAAACAACAAGATGGAACTTCGCGCGGTGGAGCAGGCACTTTCTTTGATTTCTAAAAGTGACAGAAAAGATGACGTGAAACTTTCTTCGGATTCGAAATATTTCTTGCAAGGAATTTCTGGATGGATTTTTGGATGGCAAAAAAACGGATGGAAAACGAAAACCGGCGGGGAGGTTTCGAATCGCGAAATTTGGGAAGCAATTTTTGAACTCAAAAGCGAGATGGAAAAAAATCGGAAGCTCACTTTTGAATACGTCCCGGGGCACGTGAAGCATCCGGGGAACGAACGCGCGGACACGATCGCGCGAAGTTTTGCGGAAGGAAAAAACCCGAAACTTTTTGAAGGAAAGATTGATGAAGACGTGTATGATGAGAAAAATTTATTGGTCGACGAGGAAGCACTTCGGAAAAGAAAAGCTGCACGATCGCGATCTTCACAAAAAGCATATTCATATTTGAGTCTGGTGGATGGAATTTTACAAAAGCACCAAACCTGGACGGAATGCGAAGTGCGAGTGCGCGGGGTACGCGGAGCAAAGTTCAGAAAAGCGACCTCGCGTGAAGACGAAGAAAACATTTTGAAAGAGTGGGGCGTAAAATAAAAACTCCCGAATTTTTTTTTCGGGAGTTTTTATTTTTTCTTTTTCGTTTTTTAATTTTAGTATGGACAGACGTTTTGGAGATCTTTTTCCGGAACGTCGATCCTCATTTCATGCCAGTACGTGTGCGAGGCGTCCTTTGCAAAATAACTCAGAAGTGTTTTGAAGGTTGCCGGATCCGCTCCCTGCACTTTTTTCGTTTCGTAAAAAACCGCGTTCTTGTCTTTTCCGTATGGACCGTTGAAGCACCCTTCGTATGGCTGCACTTCGAGCACGGTAAATGTTTTCGGATCCGCACCGGGGATTATTTTTCCATTGTAAAAAACATGAGAAGCGTCGCGCGCGTAATCCTGGATGTAGCGACTTTTTTTGTCGACAGAAAAAGTTTTCGGATCCGCACCCACGACAATCTCGCCTTTGAAAAAAACATGCTGTGCATCTTTCGCGTAAAGAATTTGGTAGTCGTCGGGAGTGGTGTGTGCGGCGTGGTTCCCCGGAAGAATTTCAAACGTCGTTGGGTCTGCTTCGGGAATGCTTTCCGCGCTGTAGAAAACTTTCGACGCGTCTTTAAAGTAGAGTGACGTTCCAAGCGTCTTTCCGGTGTTCACGGGAAGTGCGAAGAAGGCATCACTCGACACGTAAAAATGCACCCCGTCGGCAAGGAGTAACGGCGAGCCGTAATCCGTGCGATCGATCACGCGGAGGTTTTTCGGATCCGTCACAGAAACCAGATTTCCTGGCTCTGCCAGATGAGCATTGAAATACACTTGAGTGTCATTCGCGACGATGAGCGGGTTTTCATCGCTGACGACGCGCACATCTTCGGGGATGAAATTTTTCATTTCGGTCACCACTCCGCCGGTGGTTTCGTAAACGTGTTTCGCGTCTCTGAAAACATTCGTGGAGAGCACTTTGATGGTGTCGGGATCCGCGCCGGAAACAATCTCATTGCGATAAAAAACTTCATTCTGATTTCGTCTGAGCGGCATGTGGTATGGATTTTCAATGTCGCGCATTTGGTTTGGATCGAGTGGTTTTGCGACCCGAGGAGTAACAGGTTTTTCTGGTTTTGGTGAAGCTGTGTTTTGTGTGTACGCGAGATACGTGCTTGTGCCGATCAGGATGCATGAAATGAGTATGGATACGAAAATGTACCCTTTTGGATTTTTCCTGGTTCCCCCGCCTTGGAGTTTTGACTTTTTCACATGTTTCACCTTACCGAAAAAAAGCAGAAAAGGAAAGTGTTTCACGGAAAAGTTTAAAAATTTCTTTTTTGGGAGATTTTCTGATGATTTTCGTACCCACTCTTTACTTTGAGATTTGCGTGAAACGTTCAGAAATAAAGGTTTCACGGCGGAAGTGGTTTGGGAAAGCTTTTTTAGAGATTTTTTCGGCGTGAGTGTTTGACAGTTCAATCCTTCGGAATTACGATTCGGTCATGAGGAATTCCACGCTTCTCGGTTTTGTCCTGGCGTTCGGTTTCGGAATTTTGTTGGAATCATTTCTCGGCTTTGGATTTTTTACCGGAGCTTTTTTCGCGCTTCTTGGCGGATTACTTCTCTTATGTTTTTTTCTTGCACGCCACGCGATTGGTTTAGAGAACATGCGCGGCGCACTCCTCCTTTCCGTGTGTCTGTTCGGTCTCGGATGTGGTGTGATGCGCTTTGACTCGGTGGATCAAGAGCCGCCGCAGTGGCTGGAAGCAAATGTGCCAGCGCAGATAGAAATGCATGCGAAGGTGATTGACGAACCCGATCGACGCGAGGATAACACGCAGCTTCGAGTGGTAATTGAGAGTGTGAAGTTTTTGGGTGGTGGCACGCTTCAGAAAAGTTCCAGCACCTCTTCGGAAGAGGAAATAAAAATGGAAGTGAAAGGAGTAAATGCGCTTCTCTTTGTTTCGCGTTACACGGATCTCAAGTACGGTGATGAAATTGATGTGCGGGGAAAATTAGAGAAGCCGAAAAACTTTCAGACGGACGGCGGCCGCACTTTCAACTACGTCGGCTATCTTGGGAAAGACGGCATCCGCTACACGATGTTCTATCCGTCTGTTTCTCTCATCGCAGAAGGTCGGGGCAACCCAGTGAAAGAAGCGCTCTTCAGTTTGAAAGAACACTTCCTCGCAAATATTTCGAGACTCGTGCCGGAGCCGGAAGCGAGTTTGCTTGGCGGACTTGTCGTCGGCGCAAAGCATTCCCTCGGAAAGGAACTGCTCAACGATTTTCGCACGGTTGGGGTGATCCACATTGTGGTCCTCTCCGGCTACAACGTGACCCTGGTGGCGGATTTCATCATGCGTGTTTTCTCGTTCCTTCCGCGAACACTTTCGGCGGCGTTTGGAGGAACGGGAATTATTCTTTTTGCACTTCTTGCCGGGGGGTCCGCAACGGTCGTGCGTGCGAGTGCCATGGCGATTCTCGTGATCTTTGCACGGCTCACTGGGCGGACGGCGGACACGGTGCGGCTGCTCTTCCTGGTCGGTTTCGGAATGGTTTTGTGGAATCCCAAAATTCTTCTCTTCGATCCTTCTTTCCAGCTTTCCTTCATGGCGACTTTTGGTTTGTTGGTTTTCTCTCCGGCGGTTTCAAGGTGGCTTTCTTTTTTGCCTGAAAAGTTTTCCATTCGCGAAATCGCCTCCGCGACAATTTCTACACAAATTTTTGTTCTTCCGATTATTCTTTACATGATGGGAAACGTGAGTCTCGTTTCCGTTCCGGTGAACCTGGCAATTTTGATTTTTATTCCCGCGACGATGCTGCTCGGGTTTCTCGCTGGAGTGATCGGCTTTGGGTGGATACCGCTCGCGGTGCCGTTTGCCTACGCTGCTTCACTGCTGCTTTCGTACGAGCTCTCCGTCGTTTCCTCCGCGGCCAGCATCCCCGGTGCTTCTTTTGTGGTCGGAGCGTTTCCGTGGTGGATGCTTCCCATTGCGTATGGATGCTATTTGGCAGTGTATCTCTGGTATCGGAAAAAATTTTCTCCGAAAGAAATTCAAAAAATTGAACCTGTTTTTTCCGATCCTCCCGCTTCTGCGGCAGAAAAAATTTTTCTCAAAGAAAAAAGCCCCGGCATGTAAGCTGCGGGGCAAGAATTTACCATCTCAGATCAACCTGTACGATGCCGAATGTATCCTCCGTCCGGTGTTCGACTATGGTCGAGAAAGAAAGTGTGTCGCTCACGGTCATGTGTGAAGCGAGATCCAGAAAAATTTCCGTTTTCATTTTTGAGCATTTTTGGAAATTCGCTTCGGCGCGGAAATCCATTTTTCCAACTTGTGTAACCGCTCTCAAACCGAGAAGTTGCTCTCGTGTTTTCATGGTGTGCGAGAGAGTCAGAGAAAAAACTTTTTGCGAGTACGTGATTGCGGTTTGGGAAACCTGCGTGTCTTCGGTGCTTTTGATTTTTGCGGAGAAAAGAAAACGGTTCAGCGTGTATTTGCCGGCGAGTGCGGCAAAGTTTCCATCTTTGTCGTTTCCAGCCTCGATTGAAATCAGTCCGTTTGGTAACGCTTGCCAGTCTGCTCGGCCCTTGAGTGTCCGTTCAAGTCCTTTGCCGGTTTGTTCAAGGTGGAACACTCCGGCGAGTCCCAGGTGTTTCGCCGGACTTCCGGAGAGAATTCCCTGGTATGAGATTTTGAAATTGCTGCTCTTTTTGAGCACATCTTCCGACGAGAGTGGTTTTGTGGTTTGTGTTTGAGGAAGGTCAGAAAACTTGGAACCTTCTTTGGAAGTCTCAGGAAAAACCTGCAAACTCCAATCACTTTTCAGAATGGATTTGGAATCCAAGAGATATTTTTCTGGTGTCGGCACAGTTGCGTCATCGTTTCCGTTTGGGGAACCGAGGAAGCTCTCTGCCGATACGATCGGTGCTATCCACAACAAGAGAAGAAACAAGCAAGCGGCTTCGGCTTTCTTCTTGAAAATCACAAATAATCCTCATGTGGTTTCGGGGAGTGCGGATATCCGACATAAAGCGAAAGAACAAACGACGGATTCCGCCGGCATTTCTTCCCATGAGGACGCTTCACTCGGATTTTTCTTACATTTTTTTGCAGAGGGATTATCCACATTCGCTCGACGCACCTGTTTCTTTGAGTTTTTCACCGTGCTACCATGAAGAAGAAAGGTTTATTCATCAGTATTTTACTTTTTCACCATCGCCATGGAACCCAACCAGCAAAATCCTCATAAAGATCTGAAAGCGGATGAAAATCAAAACGTAAGCCAAAACCCAGATCCTGAATTCAATCAAAATCAGGATCAAGACCAGGATCTCAATCAAAATTCCGCTGTAAACTCGGCGCCAAATCTGGAAAATCCGGATGTGAATTCCGACTCCAGCCTAAATTTCAATCCGAACGCGTACCAGGAACAAAACCCAGATCTGAACTCAAGCAAAAACCCAAGCGATCCCGATCCAGCGCTTACGCCCATGCCCATGAACACTACACCGGCCACAGAAATACCCGTTTCAGATGCCATGCTTGAAGGCGATATTTCTTCACCAGCAAGCCTGAAAGAAAAAATGGTTTCTCCCGTGGAAATGGCGCCTCGTTCTGGGAGAGCGAAGGCATGGATTGTTTCCATCCTCATCGTGCTTGCGCTGGTGGCGATACTCTCTGGGGCATACGCCGCGTGGCACTTCTTTATTCAAGGATCGCCGAAGCAGGTGGTCCTCTCTTCTTTTGAGGAACTGGAGCAGGCGCAAACCTTCGCTTTTGACGGTGATGTAAATGTCGATGTTCCCGATTCTGATCCGAAAGAGTCATTCAGTTTTGATCTGACCTACAGCGGAAAGATTGATCGCAAAGCGAATGCGTCGGAAATCACGAGCGGCGTGAATGTGCGGGCGGGGAATCAGGGTGGTTTTGGAATAGGAGTGGAAACACGTGTTTTGGGCGGAAAGGATCTGTATTTTCACTTCACCAAAATTCCTCCATTCCTTTTACCCTTTGGCCTGAACACGCAGGACTGGATCAGCATGACGGATTTCAAAAACAATCAGTTTTTTAAAAACTCAGAAGGTTCCAAACTGAGTGATGCGGACCAGGCTGAGCTTCAAAAAATCTTCCTTCAGAATGAAAACGCGCTTCAGATCACCGAGCCATTTCCGGAAACCACGCTTGATGGAAAAACCGTGCGGCATTTTGCAATTGATTTCGACAAGGCATCGCTACGAAATTTTCTCGGAGATCTCGGAGTTTTCATAGCAAAGCAGGATGCTTCGAGTACAGAATTTTCTCAGGCGGACATCGATCAATTCAAACAGAGCATCACGAACGGGCTCAAAAATGTGCAGAATCTTCACGGGGAAATCTGGGTGGAGAAAGACAGCAATCTTCCGCAAAAAATCACGCTGAACTTCGATGTGAAAGAGTCGGCATCCAGTTCGGAAAGCACCGGTTCAAGCACGCCGATGATTCACGTACAAATGATGACGCATTTCTCAAACTTCGGCGATCCGGTAACGATCGAAAAACCGGAAAATTCTAAACCTTTCGAACAGGTTACCAAAACACTTGAAGGTAGTAGGGGTGCTGGAATAGACCTCGGTGATGTTGATTCTGGTGTGCCGGAAAGCGTTACTAAAAGTACGAGCGGATGCGATGACGTTTGCCGCTATTATTTGGACTTGAGAAAAAATGTTTTTATGGTTATCTCGCAAGGAGATACAAACGTTTACCTTGCAGGACGATCACTACAGAACACGCAATTAGATCCAGCATTGCAGAGCTTTGCGGAAGCAAAAAGTTTTTACCAGCAAGCAAAAAATAATCTCTCGAAGATAACGCCACCGCAAAGCGAGAAAGAAAAGTATGCAGTCATACAGAGCGTTCTCGGAAAGTACCTCGAAAGTATTGATATGATCACTGATGCCTTACATAAGTATGGTAAGGCCGGGATAGATAAATCTGAAATAAAGTCGGAGGCGGATAAAGGCACGTCCCTTTATACGGATCAAAGAAGTCTCTTGCAAAGCACTTTATCAGATTACCGAGATTGGCTAGCAGCACATCCGTCTTGTTCTTCTTCAGTTGATTGTGGCTTTGAATAATAATCACAACACCTTTTCTTATTATCTAAAAAATTGTAGGTTTAAGACATGTGGAAGAAGAAGTCACTTCTCTTGCTGATCGTGTTTGCTTTTGTGGCAAATATTGTTGTCTGGGGCGCGGTTTTTGCTGCCAAATCGCCACGTGAACTTACCGTTGCGTTTCTGAACGTTGGGCAGGGCGATGCGATCTTTATTGAAGCGCCGGACGGAAACCAAATGCTCGTGGATGCCGGACCGAACGGAAGTGTTTTGCGCGGCTTGGGAAAAGAAATGTCGTTCTTCGATCGGTAT
This sequence comes from Minisyncoccota bacterium, assembly GCA_035708305.1. GTDB lineage: Bacteria > Patescibacteriota > Minisyncoccia > Phycocordibacterales > DASSSU01 > DASSSU01. The sequence goes on from DASSSU010000016.1 coordinate 39,738, forward strand.
ATCGATGTGGCGGTGGCGACGCATCCGGATGGCGATCATATTTCGGGGATGCTCGACGTGCTTCCGCGGTACCAGGTGGGTCTGGCTCTGATCTCTGGGGCGCACGCGGATACGGATCTGGATGATGAGTTCGCCGATTTACGGAAAAAAGAAGGAGTGAAAACTCTGGAGGCGAGGAGCGGCATGACGGTGGATCTTGGTTCGGGCGTAATTTTTGAAATCATCTCCCCGTCTTCGGACACGTCCAACATGAAAACAAATTATGCTTCGATCGTAGGAAAGCTCACCTACGGTAGCACGTCTTTCATGCTCACGGGCGATGCGCCGGCAGAGGTGGAGCAAACGCTGGTGGATCGCTATGGATCGAAACTGCACGCGGATATTTTGAAAGCGGGGCACCATGGGTCAAAAACTTCCACGTCAAATATTTTTCTTACAGCGGTGGACCCTGAATATACGGTGATTTCTGTCGGTCTGCACAACCCCTACGGACATCCCGCCCCGGAGACGGTGAACCGCATTTTGGAGAGCGGGTCAAAGATTCTCTATACCTACAGCAACCCTGTCGGAGTAGTCTTTCAAAGCGACGGCAACCACATTTTTCTTGAAAAATCATGAAAAACGCGGCGGAACACAAAATTCATGAAGATGAAGAAAAATTCATTTCATTTTCATTTGATTCTTGTTAGGATACGCTTGATCATTCAGAGAGTTTCTCCGGACTCTGACTTTTCGGACTTCTGAAAAGATTGAAAGAAAATGAACCATTGATCCGTTACTTTTAAAGAATTTTTATGAGAATACTACTTGTTGAAGACGAAGAAAAGCTTGCAAAATCCATTCAGAAGGGACTTGAGGTGGAGGGATACGCGGTAGACTATGTGATGGAAGGAGACAAGGCTGACCGGCGGATTGAACTGTATCATAACGAATACGACTTGATCATTCTGGATCTCATGCTTCCCGGAAAGGATGGGTTTGAAATTTGCACCGCGGCACGGGAGAAAGGAATTTTGACGCCGATCTTGGTGCTGACTGCCCGCGATGCGACGGATGACAAAGTTCGTGCTCTGGACGCCGGTGCCGATGATTATTTGGTCAAGCCGTTTTCCTTTGAGGAACTCTCTGCGCGTGTTCGGGCACTCCTGCGTCGCCCGGAAGAACTGCTTCCCGCCATGCTCAAGGTGGGAAACCTGAAGCTTGACGGAAACAAGCGTCAGGCATATCGTCGGGAGGAGGAGATCAAACTCACCTTGAAAGAATATGCTCTCCTCGATTATTTCATGCGTCACCCGGGAGAGGTTCTCTCGCGTGAAGATATTTTGGATCATTTGTGGGGGTTTGACTTCGAGGGATTCAGCAACGTCGTGGATGTTCATATTAAAAATTTAAGAAAAAAACTTGATGATGGAGAAGGTGTCTACTTGGAAACGGTTCAAGGGGTGGGCTATCGTCTTAAGGAATAGGTACGCTGTTTATCGCAACAACCTTCTTTTTCTTACGAGGATCAAAACCCTCGCTATACACCTTATTTTCTTGGTGTTCCTTTTTGGTATCTTTTGGTTCTTTCTCAACTACGCGGAGCGGCAGATTTTGGAACAGGTGCTGAACAGCCTGGAGCAAGCACTTTTGTCGGGAAACCCGGATGTAAACAGCTTGGAGAATGTCTCGGTTCATTTGCGTACCACGTATGTCTTGGTGTTTGCGGGAATGTTGGCGGTCATGGGAGTGTTGCTCTACTTTCTCGCGGGCATTACCCTCCGTCCTATTCGAAAGAACATGGAAGGTCAGCGGAGGTTTATTGCGGATGTTTCGCACGAGCTTCGCACGCCGCTTTCCGTGATGAAAGCTGAAGCAGAAGTCGCACTTTTGGAAGGTTCAGATGATAAAGATCGAAAAAACGCCCTTCGCGGGAATATCGAGGAGATCAACCGTATTTCCATAATTATCAACAATCTTATTTCATTCACGCACGTCAACGGCTTGACAGCAAGTTCGTTTGCGTCCGTAGATATTCATTCGGTGATCAACCGTTCCGTGGAGAAGCTCTACATGCCAGCAAAAAAGGCTGGTGTCCAGGTGGAGGTCAACTGCACGAACGGTACTTCAGTGTGGGGAAATGAAATCGCTCTGGAACAGGCGGTCATCAATCTTCTGAAAAACGCGATTGCGCACACCCCGCCGGGTGGAAGTGTGAAGATCTCGGTGTCGGAAGTTTCTTCCGGGCAGATCCGGCTTCAGGTGAAGGACACGGGGACAGGAATCCCGCCGGAAGATCTGGAAAAAATTTTTGAACCGTTCTTCAAATCCGGCAAATCCGAAAATGCCAAGCGCGGAAGTGTCGGGCTCGGGCTTGCGCTGGTCAAAGAGATCGTGCGCAGCCACAAGGGCAAGCTCCAGGTGGAAAGCACGCTCGGTGAAGGTGCGACGTTCAACATTTTTCTCCCGGTTGGAACGACTTGAAAAGGTATGATACTATCTTCTTATTATGGGAATTGAGTTTCTTATCGGAATTGTCATTTTAATTTTCTCGGTTATTCTTCACGAAGTCATGCACGGGTATGTGGCGGATCGTCTCGGGGATCCGACAGCGCGGCACCAGGGACGCTTAACGCTAAACCCCGTTCCGCACATTGATCCGGTCGGGTCCGTACTCTTGCCGGCGCTTTTGATCTTGTCCCACACGGGGATTTTGGTTGGCTGGGCAAAGCCGGTTCCCTACAACCCGAACAACCTCTCCGGACGGTACGATGACGCCAAAGTCGCGTTCGCCGGTCCGGGTATGAACATTATCCTGGCGGTGATTTTCGGCTTGATTGTTCGGTTTGGGTACACTTCTTTTTCGCCGGCGTTTTTGCTGGTAGCTACGTTGGTGATATATATCAACCTTGGCTTGGCGATTTTTAACCTCATTCCTATTCCGCCGCTGGACGGTTCCAAGGTCTTGTTCTCTCTTCTCCCATACCGATTTCGCTTCGTGCAAAACACGCTGGAACGGTATTGGTTTATTGGGATCTTTGTTTTGGTGCTTATTTTTGGTTTTTCCGGGCTTTTGTTTCCGGTTTTGGAATTTTTGTTTTTTGTGCTTACCGGCCATTTCGGCCTTGCACTGATATAGTTTCTGTTATATACTCCCCTCGAACATGCCAACAATAAATCAACTTACAAAGAGAAAGCGAACAAAAGAAAAGAGAAAGTCCAAAACCGTGGCGCTCTCGCGAGGCTTTAATGCTCTCAAGAACAAGACCACGAACCAGAATTCTCCTTTCAAACGCGGCGTGGTAACGAAAGTCACCACCAAAACCCCGAAAAAGCCAAACTCGGCTATTCGAAAGATCGTTCGCGTTCGCTTGACCAATGGGATGGAAGTGACCGGATACGTTCCCGGAATCGGGCACAAGATTCAGGAACACGCGGTTATTCTGCTTCGCGGAGGACGCGTGAAGGACATCGGCGTGCGTTACACCGTGGTCCGTGGTCCTTTGGACGCGGCGGCAGTAGAGGGTCGCAAAAATTCCCGGTCTTTGTACGGCGCAAAACGCCCGAAATCCTAAAACTTCCAGATTTGGCGAATTTCTTTGTCGGAGCACCAAAATTTTTTCTCACCGTACGCCGAGTACGGCTCCAAAAAATTCTTGGCACTCCTTCGCGAACTTCATCCAAATCTGAAAGTTTTATTTTTCAAATTGAAATTTAATTTATAAATTTAGAATACCAAAATGCGAAGAGCAGTAAAAAATCGAGCAGTACTTCAGCCGGACAGAGTATACAACTCCGTGAAGGTGACAAAACTCATCAACTACGTGATGGACGGAGGGAAGAAAACCATTGCGGAAGGCATTGTCTACAGTGCTTTCGACAAAATCAAAGAGCAGGAAAAGAAAGATCCGCTTGAGGTTTTTGAAACGGTTTTGACCAACATCAGTCCGGTGATGGAAGTTCGATCGCGACGAGTCGGAGGGGCCAACTACCAGGTTCCGATGGAAGTTCGCCCGGAACGACGTCTTTCTCTGGCGCTTCGCTGGATTCTTGAGTCCGCCCGCTCCAAGAAAGGCCGACCGATGAAAGATCGCCTTGCTGACGAAATGCTTCTTGCCTACAAAAACGAAGGTGACGCGGTGAAAAAACGAGAGAACGTTCACAAAATGGCGGAGGCGAATAAGGCCTTTGCGCACTTCTCCTGGTAAACGTTAAAACCTCTGTTTTCAGCGAATTTCTGCGTTGCAAGTGAAGAATTACTCAGTCACCGTATCTGGAAGTACGGCTCCCTCGGATTCTTCACTTGCGCCTTGAACTTCATCTGAAAGCAGAGGTTTTGTTTTTCAATATTCTGGAAGTGAATTTTTAAAATAAAAAGAGGGAAGGCGGAGTGCCTTCCCTTTGTTTTTGTGATTTTTTCCTTTTTCAGCAGGCCGGACGCCCGTTGATAATGACGGTGCACGAGCCGCCGCTCGTCACGCTCCCTCCCGTAAAGAAAGTCACGGTCGTGTTACGTCCGAAGCCGATATTGCCGGTGTTCGGCAGCATTCTCACATTTCCGCCGTAGTATTTCAGCGACACGAAGCTCCATATTGGATACATGGGGGAAACGTAAAAGTATCCCGCATACCCTCCCCGCAGGTTGTCCGCCAAATCCTTCGGCACGTTGGGAAGGTCCATACGGTCCAGTTTTGCCATGGCGGCTTGCTGGTTTGGGTTGATGTCTCCGGCAAAAACGGCCGGGACGAAAATGGTGTTTTTCTTTTTGAAAGGGCAACACCATGTTAACCCGCGAGGAGTTTACCTGAAAAGCATAAAAATGTAAGCAAGAACAAACATTTTCGTGTTTTGATTGCGTGAGGAGATGTTTTGTAAGTGGAAAGTACGTATAAAAAAAGAAGGGAGGAAAGCACGTGGGCCCTCCTCCCTCTTGGTCAAATGATCAAATTAACACCGCTGATCCATGTTCCCGTTTATATAGTAAATATAAACGCATGAAGAGCCGATTTTGCTGGCCATAGATATGATGTCCCGATTGGGACCAAACGCTATCGAGTTTTCCGCTGTAAACGGATAGCTCTTGAACAGCCTCAGCGCCATGAACCCGTTGATCGGGTCATAGAGGAACCCGAACACCGCGCCCGCTCGAAGGTTCCTCACCTCTTTTGTCATGGGGGTGCCGAGATGGTCCATCATCGCTGCCGCGGCTTTTTGGTCACGCATCAGACTATGGTCGCCAGCAAATGCGGCAGACTTGAGAAAGAACAAGCCAAAGAACAGGCTGAAAGTGATTGCAACAGCAATCTTCTTCCGTACATGGTCCATAAACGGATCTCCTTTTTCTTTGTGCAAGAGTGTTAAAAAAGGGAACACTCAAAACCCGTGAGGAGTTTACATAATGAGAAGAAAAATGCAAGCTTTATGACTTGTGTTTTTTCACATACCAAA